>NZ_JBEOYU010000001.1:0-403787 GCF_040297265.1 Streptomyces sp. NPDC001832 | reverse complement strand
CTGGTGGTGAGACGCCTGGTACTCCGGCGCCTGGTACGCCGAAGCCTGGTGGTGAGACGCCTGGCACCCCGGTGCCTGGTACCCCGGTTCCTGGTACTCCGGTGCCTGGTGGTGAGACGCCTGGTACTCCGGCGCCTGGTACGCCGAAGCCTGGTGGTGAGACGCCTGGCACCCCGGTGCCTGGTACCCCGGTTCCTGGTACCCCGGTTCCTGGTACCCCGGTTCCTGGTACCCCGACGCCTGGTGGCGAGACGCCTGGCACCCCGGCCCCTGGCGGCGGCACCATGACCCCCGGTGGTGGCGTCAGCACCGCGGCGTGAGTCCTCCGCTGGTGTCCTACACCCATAGTTGATCGTTCATGAGCCCTCATCAGTTTCTTGATGAGGGCTCATGAACCTGTGCGGCAGCGAGCCACACCAAGAGGTATGGCCACCCCGCCTTTTAGAGGTCGAAGTACAGCTCGAACTCGTGCGGGTGCGGCCGGAGCTGGATCGGGGCGATCTCGTTGGTGCGCTTGTAGTCGATCCAGGTCTCGATCAGGTCGGACGTGAAGACGCCGCCGGCCTGCAGGTACTCGTTGTCCGCCTCCAGGGCCTCCAGGACGGCCGGGAGGGAGGTCGGGACCTGCTGGACGTTCGCGTGCTCCTCGGGAGCCAGCTCGTAGAGGTCCTTGTCGATCGGCTCGGCGGGCTCGATCTTGTTCTTGATGCCGTCGAGGCCTGCCATCAGCAGAGCGGAGAAGGCGAGGTACGGGTTCGACGACGGGTCCGGGGCGCGGAACTCGACGCGCTTGGCCTTCGGGTTCGAGCCCGTGATCGGGATACGCATCGCGGCCGAGCGGTTGCGCTGCGAATACACCATGTTGACCGGGGCCTCGAAGCCGGGGACCAGGCGGTGGTACGAGTTCACCGTCGGGTTGGTGAAGGCCAGCAGCGACGGGGCGTGCTTGAGGACGCCGCCGATGTAGTAGCGGGCGACGTCCGAGAGACCCGCGTAGCCTTGCTCGTCGTAGAACAGCGGGTCGCCGCCGGCCCACAGGGACTGGTGGACGTGCATGCCCGAGCCGTTGTCGCCGAAGATCGGCTTCGGCATGAAGGTCGCGGTCTTGTTGTTGCGCCAGGCGACGTTCTTCACGATGTACTTGAAGAGCATCAGGTCGTCGGCCGCGGCGAGCAGCGTGTTGAACTTGTAGTTGATCTCGGCCTGGCCCGCGGTGCCGACCTCATGGTGCTGGCGCTCGATCTGGAGGCCGCTCTTCTCCAGCTCGAGGGACATCTCGGCACGCAGGTCGGCGAAGTGGTCGACCGGCGGGACCGGGAAGTAGCCGCCCTTGTAGCGGACCTTGTAGCCGCGGTTGTCCTCGAGCGCACCGGTGTTCCAGGCGCCGGCCTCGGAGTCGATGTGGTAGAAGCTCTCGTTCGCCGACGTCTGGAAGCGGACGTTGTCGAAGACGTAGAACTCGGCCTCGGGCCCGAAGTAGGCGGTGTCGGCGATGCCGGTGGAGGCGAGGTACGCCTCGGCCTTCTTGGCCACGTTCCGCGGGTCACGGCTGTACTGCTCGCCGGTGATCGGGTCGTGGATGAAGAAGTTGATGTTGACGGTCTTGTCGCGGCGGAACGGGTCGACACGGGCGGTCGACAGGTCCGCGCGCAGTGCCATGTCGGACTCGTGGATGGCCTGGAAGCCGCGGATCGACGAGCCGTCGAAGGCAAGCTCGTCGGCCGGGTCGAAGGTCGCCGCCGGGACGGTGACGTGCTGCATCACACCGGGCAGGTCACAGAACCGGACATCGATGAACTTGACGTCTTCGTCGGCGATGTACTTCTTCGCGTCGTCAGGGTTCTGGAACATCCAACTCCTCCTACTCCCGGCCCGGGAGGGACGGGGTTGTAGCTCGTGGTGCGGCCAGTGCGGTGGCACACGCTGGACCCGACCATAGGCAGACCGGATTTCTCAAGCATGACCCATTTGTTTCGCAGAAGTAAACCGAGCTGGGGGCGAGCGGCGCCTCGTGGCCGGTCCGGAGCCCTCGTTTCTGCCGGGCGGGTGCCCACAGCGGCCCTCCTGCGGCCCCCGCCCGGAAGGGCGCGCGGGCGGGCGCAGTACCGTGGTCGGGTGGACAAGAGGCAAGCAATCGGATCGTGGCTCTCCGGGCCGCGCGCGACCGCCGAGGAGATGGGGGTCGAATTCGGCCACCGGGGCGAGCGGCTCGGTCTGCCCGAGCGAGGGCCGGGATCCGTGGCGCCGCTCGGCCGGCGTTTCGGCGCGCTCTTCATCGACTGGTCCCTGTGCATGGTGATCGCATACGGGCTGTTTGCTCGCGGTGACCAGCAGGCGGCCGCGAACTGGACGCTCGGCATCTTTCTCGTGCTGAGTGTGCTCACCGTCGGGACCATCGGCTGCACGCCCGGCAAGCGTCTCCTGGGCATCAGGGTCGTCGCCGAGAACGGCGAACGGCTCACTTTCGGGCGGGTGATCGTCCGGAGCGTGCTGCTGTGCCTGGCGATTCCGGCCCTGGTCTGGGACCGCGACGGCCGCGGCCTGCACGACAGGCTGGCCCGCGCGGTTCAGGTCCGTATCTGAGCCGAAGACGGAATGAAGAGGGCGGGTTGCGAACCGATTCGGTTCGCAACCCGCCCTCTTCCGTACGTACAGCGGATACTTACGGCGTAAGCGTCAGCGCATCTTTCCGCCGCGCGGCATCCGCATGCCCTTCGGCATCGGGCCCTTGGGCAGCGGCATGTTGCTCATCAGGTCCCCCATCGCCCGCAGCCGGTCGTTGGCGGCCGTCACCTGCGGGCCGTTCAGGACGCGCGGCAGCTTCAACATCTTGGTGCGCACCTTCTTGAGCGGCACCTGGCCCTCGTCGTTGCCGACGATGATGTCGTGCACCGGCACGTCGACCAGGATGCGTGCCATCTTCTTCTTCTCGGCCGCGAGCAGCGGCTTCACTCGGTTCGCGTTGCCCTCGCCGACCAGCACGATGCCTGCCTTGCCCACGGCGCGGTGGACGACGTCCTGGCTGCGGTTCATCGCGACCGCAGGGGTCGTGGTCCAGCCACGGCCCACCCGGTCGAGCACTGCCGCCGCGGCGCCCGGCTGTCCCTCCATCTGGCCGAAGGCCGCGTGCTCGGCACGCCGTCCGAAGACGATCGCCATCGCGAGGAGGGCCAGTACGAAGCCCAGGATGCCCAGGTAGACCGGGTGGTCGATCAGGAAACCGACCGTAAGGAGGACACCGAAGGTGACGATTCCCACACCCGCGATGACAAGACCGATCTTGGGGTCGGTCCGCCGGGTCATCTTGTAGGTCAGGGCGATCTGCTTGAGCCGCCCCGCGTTCTCGGCGCTGTCCGCGCCTTCAGTTTTTGCCTTCCTCGCCATGTACGGAAGTTTACGTGGCCTAGGAGCGGCGGTCGGCCGCGGCCTCCAGTACGGATTGGGCCTCGACCCGGTCCTTGGCCCGGCGCCGGTCCTCCAGGACGGCGGTCCAGGCGTTGCGGCGGGCAGTGCGTTGTCCGCCGCTCAGCAGCAGCGACTCGACGGCACGGAGGGCATCGGTGACGGAAGGGATGGCGGTGGCGCGTACCGGCACGGCCTGCATCGTGGAAATCTCCTCGGAGCGGATGTGCGGACTGAGTTGAGTGGACTCAGCTGCCCGGGCCGATCTGCCCGGGACTGCGTTGCGCGAAGTGGTGGCGTGCGCTGGGTGCGGGAAGCAGGGGTGGCAGCGGCCCGCAGAGTCGCTGCGCCGTTGCACCCAGTGTCATTGCTCGGTGTTACCAGCGCATGACCGGTCGGTCAAACACCAATGAAACCTTTATATGGGCGCCGCGCACGTTGACGCGGCCCATACGCGCTCCCCGCAGGGCGGGAGCGCGTATGGGCCGCGTCGAATCAGGTACTGCTGTTCAGTGCTTCTTGTGCTCGGCTTCACACGGCGGGCGCCGCCGCGACGGCGCCGCGCCGCTCGATCGCCTGCTGGAAGAGACGGCCCGCGCGGTACGAGGAACGGACCAGCGGCCCGGACATCACGCCGGAGTAGCCGATCTCGTCGGCCTCCTCCTTCAGCTCCACGAACTCCTGCGGCTTCACCCAGCGCTCGACCGGGTGGTGGCGCACGGACGGCCGCAGGTACTGCGTGATCGTGATGAGCTCGCAACCCGCGTCGTACAGATCCTGGAGCGCCTCGCTGACTTCCTCGCGGGTCTCGCCCATACCGAGGATCAGGTTGGACTTGGTCACCAGGCCGGCTTCGCGGGCCCGCGTGATGACCTCCAGGGAGCGCTCGTAACGGAAACCGGGGCGGATCCGCTTGAAGATCCGCGGCACTGTTTCGACGTTGTGCGCGAGCACCTCGGGGCGCGAGGAGAAGACCTCGGCGAGCTGCTCGGGCACCGCGTTGAAGTCGGGGATCAGCAGCTCGACCTTGGTGCGGCCGGGCTCCCGGTCCGCGGTCAGCGTGTGGATCTGGCGCACGGTCTCCGCGTACAGCCAGGCACCGCCGTCCTCCAGGTCGTCGCGTGCGACGCCGGTGATGGTGGCGTAGTTCAGGTCCATCGTGACGACGGACTCGCCGACCCTGCGGGGCTCGTCCCGGTCCAGCGCCTGCGGCTTGCCCGTGTCGATCTGGCAGAAGTCACAGCGCCGGGTGCACTGGTCGCCGCCGATGAGGAACGTGGCCTCGCGGTCCTCCCAGCACTCGAAGATGTTGGGGCAGCCGGCCTCCTGGCACACCGTGTGCAGACCCTCGCTCTTCACGAGCTTCTGCAGCTGGTTGTACTCGGGGCCCATCTTCGCCCGGGTTTTGATCCACTCGGGCTTGCGCTCGATGGGGGTCTGGCTGTTCCGGACCTCAAGGCGCAGCATCTTGCGCCCGTCGGGTGCGACAGCGGACACTCCGGCACTCCCCTTTGCTTTCACTGCATTGGATTCTTCGGCGAACACCAGGGTACGCCCGTGGTTCAAACGGCTTTACGTCTGGCCAACCTGTGGCCGGCAGGGCCTATTCCCCGCCGGGCGACCAGGCTGTCATGGCGTGGCCGCGGCATCCGTCGGGCGCTCGATGGTGCGCGGGGCGAGCTCCGCGTTCTCCAGGACGTCCTTGAGGTGCTTCTCGACGACCGGGAGCACGTCCGCGATCTTGATGTCGCGGCCCAGCTCGTACGCGAGTGATGTGACGCCCGCGTCCCGGATGCCGCACGGCACGATGCGGTCGAACCAGGTGTTGTCCGGGTTCACGTTGAGCGCGAAGCCGTGCATCGTCACCCCCTTGGCGACCCGGATGCCGATCGCGGCCAGCTTGCGGTCCTCGCGGCGCTGCCCGGCGTTGGACGGGGCGTACTCGGGGCCGTTCAGCCGCGGGTCGAACTCCTCGTCCTGCAGGCGGGGGTCGAAGTCGAGGGAGAGGCCGCCGACCGAGGGACGGTCCTCGACCGGGTCGCCGAGGACCCAGACCCCGCTGCGGCCCTCGACCCGGGAGGTCTCCAGACCGAATTCGGCGGCGGTACGGATCAGCGCGTCCTCCAGCCGGCGGACATGCGCGACGACATCCACCGGGCGGGGCAGCTTCTGGATCGGGTAGCCGACCAGCTGTCCGGGGCCGTGCCAGGTGATCTTTCCGCCACGGTCCACATCGATGACCGGGGTGCCGTCCAGCGGGCGCTCACTGTCGGTCGTGCGCCGCCCCGCCGTGTAGACGGGCGGGTGTTCCAACAGCAGACAGGTGTCCGGGACGGTGTCCTCGAACCTGGCCGCGTGCACCTCGCGCTGCTTCTCCCAGGCTTCCCGGTAGTCGACGGCTTCCTCGCCGAATCCCAGCCGGACGAACCGAAGCTCGGTCACGACAGATGCCTTCCTACTCGCGGTGCCGGGAGCCGGGGTGCCCGGAGCCACGCCACCATGCACTGAATCAGCCCCGAGCCACTGTACGACCGGACTCCGCGAGGTGGCTCAGCAGGTCGGTCCCGTCAGTACCACCCCCCAATCCTCACACGATCGGATGAAAGCGAAGCGAAGGTGGCTGCGACCGCCGCAGAGGCCGCTAAATTCACGCCGTTCCATTAGGGCTGCCCCCCGGCCCCGAAGGCAGGAGACCGTACAGCTGATGTCGGAACGACCTCCGCAGCGCACCCCCAACCGTCGGCTCGCCTCGCTCATCGCAGAGGCCGGCTTCTCCAACGCCGGCCTCGCCCGCAGAGTGGACCAACTCGGCCTGGAACACGGCCTCGACCTGCGGTATGACAAGACCTCCGTGACCCGCTGGCTGCGCGGCCAGCAGCCGCGCGGAACCACCCCCGCGCTGATCGCCGAGGTCTTCACCCGGCGGCTCGGACGCCGCCTCTCCGCGCAGGACCTGGGCCTCGACGCATGTGCCCCTGTGTACGCGGGCCTGGAGTTCGCGGCCACGCCCGCCGAGGCGGTCGACATCGTCAGCGGACTGTGGCGCAAGGACTCGGGCAGCCATGCGGAGCTGCGCAAGATCGCCTTCACCCCGGCCGGGCTCGTCGTCCCCAGCAGGGACTGGCTGATCGGCCGGGCCGACGAGTGGGTCGGACGGGGGAGCGAGTCCTCGCCCCCGGTGCCGGGCGTGGCCGGTGGTGCCCGTGCGGCTGGTGGGCTCGGCAGGTCCGTCGGGGGCTCCGGGGCCTCTGGGACTGCGGGGACTGCTGGGGCAACCGAGGCCGGCGGTCTCGGCGGGGCGCGCGGGATCGGACCGCAGGGGTTGCCCGGGCCGCACTGGCCCGGCGCCGGTGGGCACGGTGTGACGGGGGCGTCCGGCGTCAGTGGTCGCAGCGGGGCTCGTGGGCCCGTGCCGTCCCGGCGTTCCGCGCCCTCGACCGCTCCCGCCTCCCTGGGAACAGGACTGCCGGGCGCCCCCGGCGTCCCCCGGCAACGGCAGAGCGACCGCGGCTCCGGCCAGCGGGTCAGTAGCGGTGATGTCGCCGCCCTGCGGTCGGTCGGCGAACTCTTCCGCGCCCTCGACAACGCCTACGGCGGCGGCCACGCCCGGCAGGCCCTTGTCCGGTATCTGGAGCACGAGACGGAACCGATGCTTCGTGGGACCTATGGGGAGGTGACCGGGCGCCGGCTCTTCTCCGCCGCCGCCGATCTGACCCGGCTGGCGGGTTGGACCTCGTACGACATCGCGGCCCACGGGCTGGCCCAGCGGTACTTCGTCCAGGCGCTGCGGCTCGCCCAGGCCGCGGGAGACCGTGCGTATGGCAGCTACGTCCTGATCACCATGAGCCGGCAGGCGGTCTACCTCGGGCACGGCAGGGAAGCCGTACAGCTGGCCCGCGTCGCCCAGCAGGGCATCGGTTCATCGGCGCCGCCCGTCGTCCAGGCACTGCTGCACGCCGTGGAGGCGCGCGGTCACGGGGTGCTCGGCGAGGCCAGGCCCTGCACCACCTCGCTGGCGCGGGCGGAACGCGCGCTGGAGGCCGCCCGTTCGGGGGGCGAGGTGCCGCACTGGGCGCGGTACTTCGACGAGGCCCAGCTCGCCGACGAGTTCGGCCACTGCCACCGGGATCTGCAGCAGTACCGGGCCGCGGCGCAGCACGCCGAGCGCTCCCTCCAGCTGCGCGCCCCGGCGTACGCCCGCAGCCGGCTGTTCTGCCGGGTGGTGCTGGCCTCCGCGCGGCTCGGGCTCGGTGAGCTCGACCAGGCGTGCGCGCTCGGCGCCGAGGCCGCCCAGCAGGCGGCGGAGATGCGGTCGGTACGGGCGACGGAGTACGTACGGGACTTCGAGCGCCGCCTGGAGCCGTACCGGGACGCGGCCGCGGTGCGGGGATACCGCGAACGGGTCGCCGCGCTGGGGTGAGTCCGAGCAGGCCACCGGCCGGGCCCCGCGCCCGGGGAACGAGTCCTACGCCGCTTCGGGCAGCACCGCCCCGCTCCCGTGCCCCGGCCGTACACCCAGGTCGGTGAGGATGGCCTCGGCCGCGCGACGGCCCGAGAACAGGGCGCCCTGGACCGTGCTCGTGTCGCGGTGGTCGCCGCACACGTACAGCCCGGCGAGCAGCCGGACCGGGCGGCGCAGATCGTGCGGGGCCGGCATCGCGGGCACCGCCTCGGGGTCGTGGTGGGCGGCCAGCAGCTCCCAGTCGTCGGTGGGGGTGCCGTACAGGGCGGCGAGATGGGTGCGGACCGCGCGGTCCAGGTCGGGCGGCGGAGTGCCGAGCACCGTCGAGCTGATCAGGGGCCGGCCGTGCGGGGCACGCGAGGGGTCGACCGCGCTCATCACCGCGGTGTGTGTGACCGGCCCCGAGCGGTCGGCGTCCAGCAGCAGCGAGGCGCCGGTCGGCGGAGGAGCGGGGGCGGTGTGGTGAAGGACCGTCACGGGGTGGAAGGACGGCACCCGCAGACCGGGCAGCAGTTCGGCTGCGGCGCCCGCGCCGGTAGCCAACAGCAGGGATCGGCAGCCCAGTTCGCCGTGCTCCTTGGTGCGGACCGAGGTGATGTCGGCAGCCGTGACATGCACACCAGTCCGTACGGTGCCGGGCGGCAGCGCAGCCGCGAGCAGTTCAGGCAGCCTTCCCGAACCGCCCGCCGGTACGCACAGCCTGCCGCGCGCATAGTCGCGCAGGGCGAGATCGGCGCACCGGCTGGACGTGATCAGCTCCGGATCGCTGAGCAGCGCGGCGAGCAGCGGACGCAGGAAGCCGTTGACCGTACGGGAGGTCAGGCCACGGTGGGACAGAGCGGCGAGCGCGGTCTGTTCGGGCCGGGCCAGGATGCGGGCGGCCGAGGTGGCGGCGAGCCGGGACAGGGCGGCGCCCAGCCGGGCCTGGTCGATCGGCCCGCCCATCGGCGGACGAGGGGCGCTCGCCAGGGCGCGCACCACCTTGAATGCGCCCCGAGCGCCCCGTACATCACCGGTCCGGTAATGACGACCCTCGCTGTGCACGAGCACCCCCGGAGCGAAGTTGCGCAGTACGAGCCCTCCGAAGGCGGGCATCCGGCGGAGCTCCGGGTACGAGGTGCTGAGCAGCGGGCCGATGTGGTCGAGCCGGAAGCCGTCCACGTCGGCGGTGGTCATCCGGCCGCCGACCCGGGGGCCGGCCTCCAGGACGCTGACACTTACCCCTGCGCTGGTCAGTTGGTGGGCGGCTGACAGACCGGCGATCCCGGCCCCGATGATGACGACGTCCGCATGGTGTGCCGAGCTGAGCACATGCCCTCCCCGAGTCGGCGCAACTACTGGGAGGCTCTTGCCCCCAACAGGCCCTCGGAATGCCCGAGTTCGCAAGGAGGCTAGGAGGGGGGCCGGTGCGGGCGCAGTCGCGCGCGCCGGGGGCACTGTTGCACGGGGTCGCACGTCCGTCCGAATTCGAGGAGGAGGTGCGGGCCGGGGCCGCGCATGGCGCGGTCCGGTGCGTGCCCGGTGCGCTCAGCGCAGCGCCGCGCGGATCGCCTCGTCGATTCCCGGGAAGGCAAACACGAAGCCCGATTCCAGCAGTCGGCCCGGCAGCACCCGCTGGCTGCCCAGCACATCCTCCGCGAAGTCCCCCAGGGCGATCCGCAGGGCCGGTGCCGGGGCGGTCAGGAGCGTGGGGCGGCGCAGCACACGCCCCATCGCGGCCGTCACCTCGCCGTTGGTGACGGGGTCGGGGCCGGTCAGATTCACCGGACCCGACAGCGATTCCGTGTCCAGGATGTGCCGCAGGGCCGCGACCTCGTCGTGCAGCGCGATGAAGCTCCAGTACTGGCGTCCGTTGCCCAGCCGCCCGCCGAGCCCCGCCCGGAACAGAGGGAACAGGCGGCCCCAGGCCCCGCCCTCACGGCCGACGACCAGACCGGTGCGCGCGTGCACCGTCCGTACGCCCGCCTCCTGAGCGGCGGCCGTGGCCGCCTCCCACTCCACGCACACGGACGGCAGGAAGCCCTCGCCGGCCGGGGCGCTCTCGTCGACCGCGCGGTCCCCGGTGTCGCCGTAGTAGCCGATGGCCGATCCGGACAGCAGTACCTTCGGCGGGACATCCAGCGAGGCGACCGCCTCGGCGACGGCCGTCGTCCCGAGCACCCGGCTGTCCCGGATCTCCTGCTTGTACGCGGGTGTCCAGCGGTGGTCGCCGACCCCGGCCCCGGCGAGATGGACGACGGCGTCGCAGCCCACCAGGCCCGCCACGTCCACGTACTGGCGTTTGGGGTCCCACTCCACCTCGTCACCGGCCCGCGCCGGATGTCGCACCAGGCGCACGACCTCGTGCCCGTCGGCCCGCAGCGAGCGCACCAGCGCCGCTCCGATGAGTCCGGATGCTCCGGTGACAGCGATACGGGAGTGCAGCATGGGGCCCATCCTGCCGCAACGATCCCGGCGCGCCTCACTTGCCGGGCCGACGACCTCCGGCGCGTCGCCGATCCGCGCCGAGCCGCGAAGGTCCGCGCCGAGCGCGGAGATCCGCGCCGAGCCGCGAAACGGGGCTGACCGGGCAGGTGGCGGCGTGGCACAGTGGCGCGCATGCCAGAGATCCACACGGACCCCGTCCACCCGGTCCGCTCCGCTGTCCGCTCCGACGAAACCGCTCTCGGTGAACTCGACCGTGCCACCTGGTCGACGCTGCACGCCGTGGCACCGAGGCCGCAGCCCCCGTACGCGCCGTTCTTCGACGACTGCCACAAGCCCGAGGACTTCCTCGTGGCCGAGGCGGAGAACGCGGCGGGAGAGATGCGTCTCGCCGGGTACACCAGGCTGGTCCCGCCGACCCCGCTGGCCTGCAACACGCATGTCCGGCAGATACAGGGCCTCGCCGTGGCCGACTGGGCGCGCGGCCGCGGTATAGCCAGGGCCCTGCTGCGGGCCGCGTTCGCGGCGGCGCGGAGTGACGGGGCGAACCGGATGACGCTGCGGGTGCTCGGGCACAACGCACCCGCGCGGGCCCTGTACGAGTCGGAGGGGTTCGTCGTCGAGGGTGTGCTGCCCGGTGAGTTCTTCCTGCACGGGCGTTACGTCGACGACGTCATGATGGGCCGCTCGCTCGCCCCGTGACACCTCGTTCCCTTTTGCCGTCGGGCCCGCGCCCGGCGCCTCTCAGCCGGCTCCGAACCGCTCCCAGAGCGCGGGGAAGCGTTCCGCCAGGGCCGTGTCGTCCTCGAAACTGACGGGGGTGCCCTCCGGCTCGGAGGTCTGGGGCGGCAGGCCGAGGTCCGGGGCGACCACGCCGGTGAGCTGTTCGTACGCCTCGTCGGCGGCGTAGCCGAGATCCTCGGCGTCCCCGTCGATCTCCTCGTCGAAGTCGTCCAGCAGATCGGCGAGGCTGTCCGGATCGTGCAGAGCACCCTCGAAGATCTCCCGGCCCTGCCCGATCAGCCAGTAACGGAAGAAGTCGAAGGCGTCGTCGCTTGCGCCGCCGAGCAGCACGGCGGCGGCGCCCCACAGCTCCCAGCGATAGGCGCGGTTGTAACGGGCCTCGAAGTGCCTGGCGAAATCCAGCACGGCTTCGGGATCGAGCCGCACCAACCGTTCGACGAGCAGGTCGGCCTGGTCCTCGGGGTCGCCCTCGGCGGCCTCGCGGGTGCTGTCGATGATCTCCCAGAACTCCGTCTCGTCCATCACGGGACAAGCATCGGCCTTGACGGCAGGCGACGCACGCGGACGCGGCGGAAAGAAACCTTCAGCGATAGAGGTCGCGCAGGCGTTCGGCGGCTGAGGTGAACCGCGCCCGCAGCACTGCCGGTTCGAGGACCTCCGACTCCGGCCCCAGGGCCAGCAGTTGGCTGTACGCGACATCGAGGGACTCGACCGGCAGGGTGATGGTGAGCCGCCCCTGTGCGTCGGGCGGGCCGGCCGCGGCCAACGCGTCCTGGACCGCCGAACGGTCCATCGCGTACGGCAGTCGGCGTACACCGTCCTTTGTCACCCGTACCGTCACCTCGGTACGCAGGAGCGAGCGGGCGAACTGGGCGGCCCGCTCGTCCCAGAAGCCCGGAAGATCGAACCGCTCGTCGCGTTCGAACCGCTCGTCCGACAGTGCGACGGCCGAGAACCGGTCGATCCGGTACACCCGGAAGTCGTCCTCCACGCGGGCGCAGAGATACCAGACCCCGGCCTTCAGGACGAGTCCGTACGGCGCCAGCTCCCGCTCCACCTCGTCGTCCCGGCCACTGCGGCGGTAGCGGGCGTGGACGATCCGGTCGTCCCAGACCGCTTCCGCGACGGCGGGCAGCAGTTCGGGGGTGACCGGCTCCTGGTACCAGCCGGGAGCGTCCAGGTGGAAGCGCTGGGCGGCGCTGTCCGAGGCGCCTCGCAGGGACGGGAGCAGGGCCGCAGACACCTTGAGCCGGGCGGCGTACGCGGCGTCCTCCAGGCCCATCTCGCGCAGGGCGGACGGCAACCCGGAGAGGAAGAGTGCCTCGGCTTCGTTACGGGCGAGTCCGGTGAGGCGCGTGCGGTACCCGCCGATCAGCCGGTAGCCCCCGGCCCGGCCACGGTCCGCGTACACCGGCACGCCCGCTTCGGAGAGTGCCTGCGCGTCCCGGGTGACGGTCCGTTCGGACACCTCGAGCTCCTGGGCGAGCTCGGCGGCGGTCATGGCGGGGCGGGACTGCAGGAGCAGCACCATTTTGATGAGACGGGCGGCACGCATGGGGCCATTGTGGCCGCGGTGGGTTGTGGCCCGCACACCGGGGACGGCCTCGAATGCCGGTCGGTCTTGAGCCCCGGCCGGGCTTGATGTGGCTTGATTTTCAAGCCCGGGCGGGGCGCGAGGACGAGGCCCCCGCAGGACCGGGGGCGCGGCGGCAGCCGGGCGTACCCGGCCGCCGTCACGCGTCAGAGCCCGTACCGCTCCCGGGCCTCCTTGACCGCGGACGCGGTCACCTCGCCGCGGCGGGCCAGCTGGGCCAGGGCCGCGACCGTGATCGACTGGGCGTCGACACCGAAGTGGCGGCGGGCCGCTTCGCGGGTGTCGGAGAGCCCGAAGCCGTCCGTGCCGAGCGAGGACCAGTCCTGCTCCACCCACTGGCTGATCTGGTCCGGGACCTGCCGCATCCAGTCACTGACCGCGAGGACCGGACCCGGTGCGCCCTCCAGCGCCTGGGTCACGTACGGCACCCGCTGCTCACCGCGGAGCAGTGCCTCGTCGCACTCCATCGCCTCGCGGCGCAGCTCGCCCCAGGACGTGGCGGACCAGACGTCGGCCGTGACACCCCAGTCCGCGGCGAGTAGTTCCTGGGCCTCCAGGGCCCAGTGGATCGCCGTGCCGGAGGCCAGCAGCTGCAGACGCGGTGCGTCCGCCGTGGCGGGCGTGCCTTCCTTGAAGCGGTAGAGGCCCTTGACGATGCCCTCCTCGACGCCCTCCGGCATCGCGGGCTGCGGCTTCGGCTCGTTGTAGACCGTCAGGTAGTAGAAGACGTTCTCGGCCTCGGGGCCGTACATCCTCCGCAGACCGTCCTTGACGATCACCGCGATCTCGTACGCGAACGCCGGGTCGTAATTGAGCGACGCGGGGTTCGTGGACGCGATCAGGTGCGAATGGCCGTCCGCGTGCTGGAGCCCCTCACCGGTCAGGGTGGTCCGGCCCGCGGTGGCGCCGACGATGAAGCCCTTGCCGAGCTGGTCGGCGAGCTGCCACATCTGGTCGCCGGTCCGCTGCCAGCCGAACATCGAGTAGAAGATGTAGAAGGGGATCATCGTCTCGCCGTGCGTCGCGTACGACGTGGCGGCGGCGATGAAGTCGGCCATGGCCCCGGCCTCGGTGATCCCCTCGTTGAGGATCTGGCCGTCCTTGGCCTCCTTGTAGTACATCAGCTGCTCGCGGTCGACCGGCTCGTAGGTCTGGCCCAGCGGCGAGTAGATCCCGGCCGACGGGAACAGCGACTCCATGCCGAAGGTGCGCGCCTCGTCGGGGACGATCGGCACCCAGCGCTTGCCGGTCACCTTGTCCCGCATCAGGTCCTTGACCAGGCGCACGATCGCCATGGTGGTGGCCATCTCCTGCTTGCCGGACCCCTTGTACAGGGCCTTGAACGCGCGTTCCTCCGGCTCGGGCAGCGCCACAGCGTGCACCCGGCGGGCCGGCGCGGGGCCGCCGAGAGCGGCACGGCGCTCCTGGAGGTACCGGACCTCGGGGGAGTCGCCGCCCGGGTGGCCATAGGGCACCACGCCGTCGACGAAGGCGCTGTCCGGGATCGGGAGTCCGAGCAGCTCGCGCATGTCCTTGAACTCGTCGACGGACAGTTTCTTCATCTGGTGGTTGGCGTTCTTGGACTCGAAGCCCTTGCCGAGCGTGTGGCCCTTCACCGTCTGGGCGAGGATCACGGTCGGCGCGCCCTTGTGCTCGAGGGCGGCCTTGTACGCCGCGTACACCTTGCGGGCCTCGTGGCCGCCGCGCGAGGTGTAGAAGCACTCGGCGATCTTCGCGTCGGTGAGCAGCTTCGCCAGTTCGGCGAGCGCGGGATCGGCGCCGAAGAAGTGCTCGCGGATGTACGCGACGCCGCGAGTGGCGTACGTCTGGAACTGGGCGTCCGGGACCTCCCGGAGCCGGCGGACCAGCGCACCGGTGGTGTCCAGCTGGAACAGCTCGTCCCAGGCGTTGCCCCAGAGCGTCTTGATGACGTTCCAGCCGGCGCCGCGGAACGCGCCCTCGAGTTCCTGGACCACGCGGAAGTTGGCGCGGACCGGGCCGTCGAGGCGCTGGAGGTTGCAGTTGATGACGAACGTCAGGTTGTCGAGCCGCTCACGGGCCGCGAGGGCGAGGGCGGCGGTCGACTCGGGCTCGTCCATCTCACCGTCGCCCAGGAAGGCCCAGACGTGCGAGTCCGACGTGTCCTTGATGTTGCGGTTGGTCAGATAGCGGTTGAAGCGCGCCTGGTAGATCGCCGAGAGCGGGCCGAGGCCCATCGACACGGTGGGGAACTCCCACAGCCAGGGCAGCCGCCGCGGGTGCGGATAGGACGGCAGACCGTCACCGCCCGCCTCCTGGCGGAAGTTGTCGAGCTGCTGCTCGCTGAGCCGGCCGTCGAGGAAGGCACGGGCGTAGATGCCGGGGGAGGCGTGGCCCTGGAGGTAGAGCTGGTCGCCGGAGCCTCCCGCTCCCTCCTTGCCGCGGAAGAAGTGGTTGAAGCCGGTCTCGTACAGCCAGGCCGCCGAGGCGAAGGTGGCGATGTGACCGCCGACGCCGGACCGGGAGCCACGGGTGACCATCGCGGCCGCGTTCCAGCGGTTCCAGGCGGTGATCCGGGACTCCATCTCCAGGTCGCCGTCGAACGCGGGCTCGGCGGCGGTCGGGATGGAGTTGACGTAATCGGTCTCCAGCAGCTTGGGCAGCGCGAGACCGGCGCCCTCGGCGTGCTGGAGCGAGCGACGCATCAGGTACGCGGCGCGGTGCGGGCCCGCGGCCTTGGTGACGGCATCCAGGGAGGCAGCCCATTCGGCGGTCTCCTCGGGGTCACGGTCCGGGAGCTGGTCGAGCTCGCTCGGAAGCTTTCCTACGGGGTCGGTCATGATCGCCGCCTTCCGGAGTGGAGGGGGGTGGAGAAAGGCCCTGACTGGCAGGACAGGGCGACGGGGCCGGTGGGCCCGCGAGGTGAACTCTAAGTCGCCGATCGATGATCGATCAAAGGCTCAAGGGCAAAACTTCTCGATGTGAAGAAATTGGCATTCGGTGCCGCGAAACGGGGCACGGAGTGACGGGATTTAACGCACGAAAGGGGTGCTCGCCTGCACGGATGAGCGCCCCTCACGACACATGCGTACCCTCAGGCGCGCGGTGCACAGCCGAGCACATGTTCCTTGACCAGCACACCGATGTTCGGGTCCTTCCGCAGGAACGCCTCGATGAGCGCCTCGTGCTCCTCCGCGTACGACTTCTGGACCGTGCCCAGCCACCGGATCGACAGGGCGGTGAACACCTCGATGCCCAGCCCCTCCCAGGTGTGCAGCAGCACGGAGTTCCCGGCGGCCCGTACCATCTCGCGGTGGAACGCCACGGTGTGCCGCACCTGCGCTTCGCCGTCGGCCAGCCGGTCCGCCTCGTATAGCGCCGCCACATGCGGCGCGAGCCGTGAGCAGTCCTCGCCGAGCGCCTCAGCCGCCAGTTCCGCCGCGATCTGCTCCAGGCCGGCCCGCACCGGATAGCTCTCCTCCAGATCGGCCGCGGTGAGATTGCGGACCCGGACTCCCTTGTTGGGGGCCGACTCGATCAGCCGGAGCGTCTCCAGTTCCCGCAGCGCCTCGCGTACGGGTGTCTGGCTGACCTCCAGTTCGGTGGCGATCCGTCGCTCCACGATCCGCTCACCCGGTTTCCAGCGCCCGCTGACGATCCCGTCCACGATGTGCTCGCGGATCTGTTCGCGCAGCGAGTGGACGACGGGCGGGGTCATGAGGAGCTCCTTCGGGGCAAACCGGTGCTGTCTGCGCCATCACGGCTGCCGGGGCGACCGGTGATGTCCAGTGCTGCGACCGGAAAGGTTCACCGGCTCGCGACGCCCGGCACGGCACCTCGCTGCGTTGTCGCATCACCCCAGTACGTCCAGTACGAGGGCGATCCTCCGCCTTGCGATGCACCGCACCGGACGCCGCGAGCTTCCCGGCAGACCTTTCCGGACGTAGCACTAGACAATACGGCGGCGCCCCCGCCCGGAAGTGTTCCGGACGGGGGCGCCGCCGGTGAGGCTGGTTACAGCCGTCGTGCTCAGAGGCCGAGCTCGACCTCGAACTCACCGGCCTCCAGGATCGCCTTGACCGCGGTCAGGTAACGGGCGGCGTCCGCACCGTCCACCAGACGGTGGTCGTAGGAGAGCGAGAGGTACGTCATGTCGCGCACCGCGATCGTCTCGCCGAGGTCCGGGTGGTCGATGACCACCGGGCGGCGGACCGTGGCACCGATACCCAGGATGGCTGCCTGGCTCGGAGGCACGATGACGGTGTCGAACAGCGCACCGCGCGAGCCGGTGTTGCTGATGGTGAAGGTGGCACCGGACATGTCGTCCGGCGTCAGGCCGCCACCGCGGGCCTTGCCGGCCAGCTCGGCGGTCTTCTTCGAGATACCGGCGATGTTCAGGTCGCCCGCACCCTTGATGACCGGGGTCATCAGACCCTTCTCGGCGTCCACGGCGATGCCGATGTTCTCCGAGTCGAAGTACGTGATCGTGCCCTCGTCCTCGTTGATCCGGGCGTTGATGACCGGGTGGGCCTTCAGTGCCTGGGCCGCCGCCTTCACGAAGAACGGCATCGGGGACAGCTTGACGCCCTCACGGGCGGCGAACGCGGCCTTCGCCTGGTTGCGCAGCTTCATCAGCTTCGTGATGTCGACCTCGACGACCGAGGTCAGCTGGGCCTGCGAGTGCAGCGCCTTCATCATGTTGTCGCCGATGACCTTGCGCATGCGGGTCATCTTGACCGTCTGACCGCGCAGCGGTGAGACCTCCAGCTTCGGCGCCTTCGAGACTGCCGGGGCAGCGGCGGCGGCCGGAGCCGGGGCAGCGGCGGCGGCCCTGGCGGCCTCCGCGGCGGTGACGACGTCCTGCTTGCGGATACGGCCACCGACACCGGTGCCCGTGACCGAGCCCAGGTCGACGCCGCTCTCGGCGGCGAGCTTGCGGACCAGCGGCGTGACGTACGCGCCTTCGTCACCGGAGGGCTCGGCAGGGGCGACCGGGGCCGGAGCGGCCGGGGCGACCGGAGCCGGAGCGGCGACCGGCGCCGGGGCGGCGGGCGCCACCGGGGCCGCAGGGGCGGCCGGAGCGGCCGGAGCGGCCGGGGCCACCGGAGCGGCCGGGGCCACCGGAGCGGCCGGGGCCACCGGGGCCGGAGGGGCGGGTGCCACCGGGGCCGGAGCCGGGGCGGGGGCGGCGGCGGGTGCCGGAGCGGCCGGGGCCGGGGCAGCCGCCGGGGCGGCACCTGCGGCACCGATGACGGCGAGCTTGGCGCCGACCTCGGCGGTCTCGTCCTCGGCGACGACGATCTCCAGCAGCACACCGGAAACCGGGGCCGGGATCTCGGTGTCGACCTTGTCCGTGGAGACCTCCAGGAGGGGCTCGTCCTCCGTGACCTCCTCGCCGACCTCCTTCAGCCAGCGGGTGACGGTGCCCTCGGTGACGCTCTCGCCGAGCGCCGGCAGGGTGACGTCGGTACCGGCGGCGCCACCGGCAGGTGCGGCGGCGGCCGGGGCCTCGGCCACGGGGGCCGGGGCAGCAGCGGGGATCTCGGCGGCCGGTGCCGGGGCCGGGGCGGCCACGGGCTCGGCGGCCGGGGCCGCGGCGGCGGCAGGCGCAGCCGTGCCGTCGTCGATGACGGCCAGCTCGGCGCCGACCTCGACGGTCTCGTCCTCGGCGACCTTGATGGAGGAGAGAACGCCGGCCGCGGGGGCCGGGATCTCGGTGTCGACCTTGTCGGTCGAGACCTCGAGCAGCGGCTCGTCGGCCTCGACGCGCTCGCCCTCGGCCTTCAGCCAACGTGTGACAGTGCCCTCGGTGACGCTCTCGCCGAGCGCCGGAAGGGTTACGGAAACCGACATGGTTTCAGTTGCTCCTTACGAAAGTGCGGAAGTAGGTCGGTCGTCGCGCCCGTCGACTGATCAGTCGTGGGAGTGCAGCGGCTTGCCGGCCAGGGCCAGGTGGGCCTCGCCGAGCGCCTCGCTCTGGGTCGGGTGGGCATGGATGAGCTGCGCGACCTCGGCGGGCAGCGCCTCCCAGTTGTAGACCAGCTGGGCTTCGCCGACCTGCTCGCCCATGCGGTCACCGACCATGTGGACGCCGACCACGGCGCCGTCCTTGACCTGGACGAGCTTGATCTCGCCCGCGGTCTTGAGGATCTTGCTCTTGCCGTTGCCCGCGAGGTTGTACTTCAGAGCGACGACCTTGTCCGCGCCGTAGAGCTCCTTGGCCTTGGCCTCGGTGATGCCCACGGAGGCGACCTCGGGGTGGCAGTACGTCACCCGCGGGACACCGTCGTAGTCGATCGGAACGGTCTTCAGACCGGCCAGCCGCTCCGCCACCAGGATGCCCTCGGCGAAGCCGACGTGCGCGAGCTGGAGCGTCGGGGCCAGGTCACCCACGGCCGAGATGGTGGGCACATTGGTCTGCATGTACTCGTCGACGAGGACGTAGCCGCGGTCCATCGCGATGCCGGCCTCCTCGTAGCCCAGGCCCTGCGAGACCGGGCCGCGGCCGATGGCGACCAGCAGCACCTCCGCCTCGAACGTCTTGCCGTCGGCGAGGGTCACGCGGACGCCGTCCTGCGTGTACTCGGCGCTCTGGAAGAACGTACCGAGGTTGAACTTGATGCCGCGCTTGCGGAAGGCGCGCTCGAGAAGCTTCGAGCTGTTCTCGTCCTCGACCGGGACGAGGTGCTTCAGGCCCTCGATGATCGTGACGTCGGTGCCGAAGGACGTCCACGCCGAGGCGAACTCGACGCCGATGACGCCGCCGCCCAGCACGATCGCGGACTTCGGGACACGGTCCAGCTTCAGCGCGTGGTCCGAGGAGATGATGCGGTTGCCGTCGATCTCCAGGCCCGGCAGCGACTTCGGCACGGAGCCGGTCGCGAGCAGCACGTGGCGGCCCTGGACGCGCTGGCCGTTCACATCCACCGAGGTGGGGGAGGAGAGCCGTCCCTCACCCTCGATGTAGGTGACCTTGCGCGAGGCGACGAGACCCTGCAGACCCTTGTACAGGCCCGAGATCACGTCGTCCTTGTACTTGTGGACGGCCTCGATGTCGATGCCCTCGAAGGTGGCCTTGACACCGAACTGGCCGGCCTCGCGCGCCTGGTCGGCGATCTCGCCGGCGTGCAGCAGGGCCTTCGTGGGGATGCAGCCGTTGTGCAGGCAGGTACCGCCGACCTTGCCCTTCTCGATCAGAGCGACGTCCAGGCCCAGCTGCGCTCCGCGCAGGGCCGCGGCGTAACCGCCGCTACCACCGCCGAGGATCACTAGGTCGAAAACGGTGCTGGCGTCGTTCGCCACGTCACGTCCTCCATGCATGTGCGCCGTACGCCGGGCCCCGTCGCTGGGGGATGACCGGCCGGTCGGCTGGTGTTCGGCCGCTTTTGATATTCGGCCCTGTGGTGGGGGCCCTGTCCTGCCGAGAACCCATCTTTGCACTTGTTGGCGGTGGGCGGGACGCGGGGCCCGGGTCCGAGGCGGATGATCAGCCGTCCCAAGTGGTTACCGCCGCGTAATGATTTCGTTGAGAGCGAAACCTGCTGGATCCGTGCTGCGACGCCGCCGCCCATGTGCCGGTCGGTCTTACGGCCTGATCCACTCGCTATCGTGCACCAGGCCGTTACGGCCCCGGACGCATGCCGGGGCCGTATGCCGGGGCCGTATGTCAGCTGAGACCTCAGCCGAGGTCTCCGGCAGCGGTGCGCTCCGCCAGCTTCACCAGCGTGCGGACCGCGGAACCGGTGCCGCCCTTCGGCGTGTAGCCGTACGGCGCGCCCTCGTGGAAGGCCGGGCCCGCGATGTCCAGGTGCGCCCAGGTGATGTCCTCGCCCACGAACTCCTGCAGGAACAGACCGGCCACCAGGCCGCCGCCCATCCGCTCGCCCATGTTGGCGATGTCGGCGGTCGGGGAGTCCATGCCCTTGCGCAGGTCGGCGGGGAGCGGCATCGGCCAGGAGGCCTCGCCGACCTCCTCGGCGATCTCGTGGATGGAGGTACGGAAGGCGTCGTCGTTCGCCATGATGCCGAAGGTGCGGTTGCCCAGTGCCAGCACCATCGCGCCGGTCAGGGTCGCCACGTCGACGATCGCGTCCGGGTTCTCCTCACTGGCGCGGGTCAGCGCGTCAGCGAGGACGAGCCGCCCCTCGGCGTCCGTGTTGAGGACCTCGACGGTCTTGCCGCTGTACATGCGCAGCACGTCACCGGGGCGGGTGGCGTTGCCCGACGGCATGTTCTCGGCGAGCGCCAGCCAGCCGGTGACATTGACCCGGAGACCCAGACGGGCGGCCGCGACGACGCTCGCGAACACGGCGGCGGCGCCGCTCATGTCGCACTTCATCGTCTCGTTGTGACCGGCCGGCTTCAGCGAGATGCCGCCCGAGTCGTAGGTGATGCCCTTGCCGACCAGGGCCAGGGTCTTCTCCGCCTTCGGGTGCGTGTAGGCGAGCTTCACCAGACGCGGGCCGTGGGCCGAGCCCTGGCCGACGCCCAGCAGACCGCCGAAGCCGCCCTTGACGAGCGCCTTCTCGTCGAGGACCTGCACCTTGATGCCGTGCTCCTTGCCCGCGGCGGTGGCCACGGCGGCGAAGGACTCGGGGTACAGGTCGTTCGGCGGGGTGTTGATCAGGTCGCGGGCGCGGTTGATCTCCTCGACGACCGCGACGGCGCGCTCGGCGGCCGCCTTGAACGCCTTGTCGCGCGGCTTGGTACCGACCAGTGCGACCTCACCGAGCGGCAGCTTCGCGCCTCCCCCAGAGCCTCCGGCCTGGGAGGTGCCCCCTCCGTTCTTCTTGCCCTTGGGCGCCAGCTTGTTCTCGCCGCCCTGGTACGCGGTGAAGGCGTACGCACCGAGGAGCGCGCCCTCAGCGATCGCCTCGGCGTCCTCGGTGGATGCGATGGGCAGCGCGAAGCCGGCCTTCTTCGAACCGCTCAGGGCGCGGGCGGCCGAGCCCGCGGCCCGGCGCAGCGCCTCGGCGTCGTACGCGTCGTCCTTCGCCGGGACGGAGCCGAGTCCGACCGCGATGACGACCGGGACCTTGAGGCCGGCGGGTGCGGGGAGCTTGGTCACCTCGCCCTCGGCACCTGCGGCGCCCAGGGCCTCCAGGACGGTGGCGAGCTTTCCGTCGAACGCCTTGTCCACGGCCTCGGCGCCGGGTGCGAGGACCGGACCCTTTGCGCCCTTGGCGACGCCGACGACGAGTGCGTCGGCGCGCAGCGTCGCCGCACCGGCAGTGCTGAGAGTGAGAGCAGTCACGGTGGTGAAATCTCGCTTCCGTTGAGTTCGTAGTCGGTCGAGGGGTGGGCCGACCGTGCCCGGCGCATCGTAGACGCCGCCGCAATGTGCCGGGAATGAGCCTACGCGCGCCTTTGCTGCGGCATCACGGCGGCGGGTCGTCGTGCCCCGTCGCTGCGTAGATGCCACGGCTCCGGGCGGCCGGGGCCGGGGCCGTTCAGCTCGAACGGGCGGTGGAAGTAGGGTTGTTCGCAGTGCCGGAACGACGGGGGGAGAACCATGCGTGCCCATGGAGCTGCATGTGCTACCAGGCCGGGACCGGCGCTGTCGGCCACCGTGCTGATGCTGCTGCTGGCCCTGCTGACGGGCTGCACCTCGGCGCCGGAGCCCGAAGCCACGGGTTACTGGCGCCCGGAGCCGGGCATCGACTGGCAGTGGCAGCTCTCCGGTCGGCTCGACCCCACGGTGGACGTCCCGGTGTACGACATCGACGGCTTCGAGAACGAGGCTTCGGCGGTCGCCGATCTGCACCGCCGGGGCCGCAAGGTGATCTGCTACATCTCCACCGGCGCCTGGGAGGAGTTCCGCCCGGACGCCGGGAAGTTCCCCGCCTCGGTACTGGGAAAGAGCAACGGCTGGGAGGGGGAGCGGTGGCTCGACATCCGCCGCACGGACATCCTGGAACCGCTGATGGAGGAGCGGATCGCGATGTGCGCGAAGAAGGGCTTCGACGCGGTGGAGCCCGACAACATGGACGGCTACCGCAACGAAACGGGCTTCCCGCTGACCGCCGCAGACCAGTTGCGCTACAACCGGCTCATCGCCGATATCGCCCACCGCCATGGACTCGCCGTCGGTCTGAAGAACGACCTCGGCCAGATCCCGGAGCTGGAGCCGGACTTCGACTTCGCGGTCAATGAGCAGTGCGCGCAGTACGGGGAGTGCGATGCCCTCACCCCGTTCGTGAAGGCGGGCAAGGCCGTCTTCCATGCGGAGTACGAGCTGCCGGTCACCCGGTTCTGCGCCGAATCGAAGCGGCTCGGGCTCAGCTCGCTGCGCAAGAAGTACGAGCTGGGCGTGTGGCGCCAGGAGTGTCCGAAGGCGCCTTAGGGCCTGTCCGGCGGATCACGGCCGGGGTCGCGGTGTCTGGCACGGCACCTCGCGGCGTTGCCGAAACGTCCGAATAGCTCCTTCCCCAAGCTCTCAAGGAGCAGGGGAGACCCCATCTGCGGACGCCCCGGCGCCTTGCGATGCACCGCACCAGACACCGCGCCCTGTCCGACCCTGATCCGCCGGACAGGCCCTAACCAAGCGCCAGGGCCACCAGGGCCGCCGTCGCCGCAGTCTCCGCCAGTGCGCCGAAGACATCGCCGGTCACTCCGCCGAAGCGCCGCACACAGTGCCGCAGCAGGAGTTGGGCGACGCCGAGGGCGGCCAGCACGGCGAGGGCATGGTGCAGCGCCCCGTACCCGCCGAAGAGCGCACCGGCACCCGCGCAGGCCGCGACCGCGACGGCCCCGACCGCCACCGCGGCCCGGACCGTGACCGTCCCCGCCACTACCGCACCCAGCCCTTCCGGACGGGCCGCCGGTACGCCCCGACGGGAAGCCAGGGTGAGCGCCAGCCGGGCGGTGACCGCGGCGACGGCCGCCGCCACCGCTCCGTGCGCCCAGCTCTGCCCGTACAGCTGGTAAAGGGCCGCGACCTGGGCCAGCAGCACGAACAGCAGGGTGATGACACCGAACGGCCCGATGTCCGACTGCTTCATGATCCGCAGGGCGTCGTCGGCGGGCTTGCCGCTGCCCAGGCCGTCGGCGGTGTCCGCGAGACCGTCCAGATGCAGACCCCGGGTCAGCACCGCCGGCACGGCGGCGGAGGCGACCGCGGCGAGCAGCGGACCGGAGCCGAGCAGGAGCAACAGACAGCCGGGCACCGCCGCGAGCAGCCCCACCAGGAGACCGGCGAGCGGCGCGCACAGCATCCCGGCGCGGGCGGCCTGGCGGTCCCAGCGGGTGACGCGGACGGGGAGCACGGTCAGGGTGCCGAAGGCGAAACGCAGGCCATGGCTGTTCAGGGAGGTCACGGCGCGCAGGCTAATCGGTGTGACGGGCCGATAGATTGTGCAGAACGCCGCATATGGTGACAGAAGCGACTTTTCGGGAGTGGGTGGCATGGGTCACTGGTTCGATCAGAACATCGTCGAGCCGGGAAAGCTGCCGCTGCTCCTCGCCCTGGCCGCCTTCGTGCTCACCTTCGCCATCACCCGGGTCATCACGCGGATGATCCGGGCGGGGAAGGGCCCGTTCCGCAACATCACGCCCGGCGGAGTGCATGTCCACCATGTGGTGCCCGGTGTGGTGTTGAGCGTCGTCGGCGGCTTCGGGGCGGTCGCCAGCGGACGCCAGGGCGTCGCCGCAGGGGTCTGCGCGGTGATCTTCGGCATGGGTGCGGGTCTGGTGCTGGACGAGTTCGCCCTGATCCTCCACCTCCAGGATGTGTACTGGACCGAGGAGGGCCGCCAGAGCGTGGAGGCCGTGGTCCTCACCGCGGCGCTGGTGCTGCTGGTCCTGGCCGGATTCTCACCGCTCGGCGTGAACGAGCTGAGCAGTGACCAGCAGCAGGGCAGGCTCGGCGTCATCCTGACCCTGGTCGTCAACTTCTGCTTCGTGCTGATCGCCCTGTTCAAGGGCAAGGTGCGGCTCGCGGTCGTCGGAACCCTCGTCCCGTTCCTCGCGCTGATCGGGGCGATCCGGCTGGCCCGGCCGACCTCGATGTGGGCGAAGCGCTTCTACCACAACCGCCACCGCGCCCGCGCCAGAGCGGTGCTGCGCGCGTACCACCACGATGTGCGCTGGGCAGGCCCACGCCGCAGATTTCAGGACCTGATCGGCGGTGCTCCGGACCATGGAGCAGCGCCGTCAGGCAGACGGCGGTGACCAGGTCTCAGCCACCCGCCCCGAGATGCGAGCGGTGCATCCACTTGGGCAGACCGGGCGCCTCCAGGAACCCTTCGGCGCGGCCCGCCGCGAGGCCGATGCGCACGAGGTCGGAGCTCTTCTCGAAGAGCATGAAGCGCGGCTCCCAGATCGGTCGGTACTTGGCGTTGGCACGGTAGAGCGACTCGATCTGCCACCAGCGCGAGAAGAAGCTGAGCATGGAACGCCACAGCCTCAGCACCGGTCCGGCGCCGAGCCGTGAACCCCGCTCGAAGACCGACCGGAACATCGCGAAGTTCAGTGAGACCTGGGTGACCCCGATCTCTTCGGCACGCCGCAGAAGTTCGATGATCATGAACTCCATCAGGCCGTTCTCGGCGTCCCGGTCACGGCGCATCAGGTCCAGCGAGAGGCCGTTCGGCCCCCACGGCACAAAGCTCAGTACGGCGCGCAACTCACCGGGCCCGCCGCCCTCTTTGGTGGGCGAATTGCGGCATTCGAGCATCACGCACTGCCCGTCGGCCGGATCGCCAAGCCGACCCAGCGCCATCGAGAAGCCGCGCTCGGTCGCCCCGTCGCGCCAGTCGTCGGCGCGCCGCACCAGTTCGGCCATCTCGTCGTCGGGGATGTCCGCGTGCCGGCGCAAGGTCACCTCGTACCCGGCGCGCCTGACCCGGTGGTACGCCTGGCGGACGGTCCGCATCGCCCGTCCTTCGAGGGTGAAATCAGCCGTCTCCACGATCGCTTCGTCGCCCAGCTCCAGGGCGTCGAGGCCGTGCCGCGCGTAGACGGTGCCGCCCTCCTCGCTCGCGCCCATCACCGCCGGGATCCAGCCGTGCTCGCGGGCCTCGGCCAGCCACGGATCGATCGCTCCGGGCCAGGCCTCCAGGTCGCCGATGGGATCACCGGAGGCGAGCGAGACCCCGCCGACCACCCGGTAGGCGACGGCGGCCTTCCCGGTCGGTGACCAGATGACGCTCTTCTCCCGGCGCAGTGCGAAGTAGCCGAGCGAGTCGCGGTCGCCGTGCTTGTCGAGCAGTGCCCGCAGCCGGGCCTCGTCCTCGGGGGTGATCGGGTCGACGGCCCGGCGGGACCGGAACGCCGCGTACACGACGGCGATCAGCAGCAGCGTGGAGAGGATGTTGATGGTGACGTTGACCCAGCCGGGCGTGGTGATACTGGGGAATTCGGCTTCGTCGGCGGCGACCGAGACCAGCCGCAGGGCGCCGTAGCGCCAGCGGTCCAGGAAGGACGAGAGGTATTCGTTGTGCGCGGTGTTGGTGAGGGTGACCAGACCCGCGGCGATCAGCGAGGTGACCAGCAGCCCGCCGACCGCGACGGCGGCGGCCAGCTTCGGGTTGGACCGGTCGCCCTTCGCGTAGAACTCGCGCCTGCCGAGGACCAGCGCCAGGACGAAGACGGCCGTCAGCGCCAGCGAGATCCAGTTCTGCGGGTACTGCCGGACCTCCGGGGACGAGATCACCACGGCGAAGAGCAGCAGCAGAAGACTGCTCACCACCATGTTCACGATCCAGGCCGCCCGCTTGCGGCGGCGCATGGTGACCGCGAGGAAGAGCGCGACCACCCCGGAGGAGAAGCCCGCGGTGAGCAGGTACGGGGTGAAGTAGTCCGCGGTGTTGTGGCGGCGCAGATCGTTGCCGAGAGTGACCCAGACGGCGCTCAGGAAATTGATGAACGACACGACGCGCAGGTACCAGATGGTGAACGCGGCGCTGCGGCGTGACCGGACGGTGCTCGGTGGCCGAGTGCTCTCACGCCCGGATACCGAAGCGACCAATCGGACCTCTCCCATGAAAAGCGATCATATGCCGCATTACGCTGCATGAGGGGACTGCGCTGCGGCCGGTGCTCGGCGGCCGCAGCTCTGCCGGGTTCGACAGCCTCTCAGCCTTTGGTCACGTCGCTTCCGTCGGCCTCTTCGTCGGCACCGTCCTTCTCATCGGCGACGGGTGCACGCTCCGGCAGCTCGGCCGCCAGCGCGGCCGCGGCCCGGACGAGCGGAAGTGCGAGCAATGCCCCACTTCCTTCGCCCACGACGACGCCGTGGTCCAGCAACGGGTTGAGCGCCATCCGGTCCAGCGCCTTGGTCTGAGCCGGCTCACCGCTCGCCTGACCCGCAAGCCACCAGTCCGGCGCCCGGAAGGCCGCCCGCTGGCCCACCAACGCACAGGCCGACGAGACCACACCGTCCAGAATCACCGGCAGCCTGCGCACGGCGCACTGCAGCAGGAAACCGGTCATCGCGGCCAGATCCGCACCGCCCACCGTGGCCAGCAGCTCCAGCTGATCACCGAGGACCGGCCTGGCCCGCCGCAGCGCGTCCCGGATCGCCGCACACTTGCGCATCCACGCCAGATCGTCGATGCCCGCACCGCCGCGCCCGGTGACCACCGAGGCGTCCGTGCCGCACAGCGCCGCGATCAGCGTCGCCGCAGCCGTCGTACCGCCGACGCTCAGATCGCCGAGCACCACCAGATCGGTGCCGGAGTCGGCCTCCTCGTCGGCGATCGCCATGCCGAGACGTACCGCCTGCTCGGCCTCCTCGGCCGTCAGCGCGTCCTCGATGTCGATCCGGCCGCTGCCGCGCCGCACCCGGTGACGTACCACCGACTCGGGCAGCAGTTCGGGGTCGCAGTCCAGACCGGCGTCGATGATGCGTACCGGCACGGAGAACTGGCGCGCCAGCACGGCGAGCGGCGTCGCACCCTCCAGCGTGGCTCGTACCAGCTCGTACGCGCTCCCGGCCGCTCGCCCGGAGACGCCCAGTTCGGCAATCCCGTGGTCACCGGCGAAAATCACCACGCGCGGCTGCTCGATCACCTTGACCGGTACGGACTGCTGGGCGGCCGAGAGCCATTCGCCCAGCTCGTCCAGGCGGCCGAGGGCGCCCGGGGGAACAAGCAGGCGCTCCCGGCGTTCCTCGGCATCGCGCCGTACGCCGCCGTCGGGGCGTTCGATCAGGTCGGAGAAGTCGTCCAGATTCACGGGAGTCTGCCTCGCGGGTCGTTACGTGGAGTGGGCCTGCGAGCCCGGCGGCGGGCTCACTGCGGAACAGTACCCGCCATGTTTCTGACACTCGGTCAGTGCGCGGTTCCGCCCCCGAACCGCAGCTGCGTCATCGCGGGCGTCAGGGTCCGCAGCCCCGGAAGCAGTGACTGGATCCGGATCAGCTCGCCCATCGCGCCCCGTCCCCGCGGCAGCCGCAGAGCCCGCACCTCGGTGATCCCCGGGTGCGCGCCGCGCAGCTTGTGCCGCTCGCCGGGGTTCATCGCCCAGCGCATCGGCGGAATGGTCATCCCGCCGACCTTCGACGTGCCGGCCATCGTGCCCCTGGCCAGCCAGCGCGCCATCGTGTCCAGTACGAGGATGCCGCCGGGCAGCCGTTCCGCGCAGGCCGCCAGGATCCTCCGTACCTCCTTGGGGGGCAGATACATCAGCAGACCCTGCGTCGTGACGACAACACCGCGGCCCTCCGGGTCCTCGATCTCGTCCAGCCAGGACAGATCGGTCGCCGAACGGGACAGGGTGCGCAGCCGGTCCGAGGCGGGCAGCAGCGCCCGGCGCAGCTCGGCGACCTCGGGCAGTTCCACGCTCAGCCAGTGCAGCCGGCCGTTGTCGACCCGCCAGAAGCCGGTCTCCAGACCGTCGCCGAGCGCGACCACGGTGGCCTGCGGCCGGTCGGCGAGATACCTCTGCACAGCCAGATCGAAGCAGCGCGAGCGCAGGCCCTGAGCCTGTGAGAGGAAAGCGTTCGGCCGCCCGAACCGTTCCGCGAAGGGGTAGTCCAGATCCTTCAGCAACCGGACCGCCATCGGATCATCCAGCACGGCATAGGGCTGCGCCGCCTCGTACGCGCGGTTGTAGAGCGTCCACAACAAGGTCTCCGGAACCCCGCTCAGCATGGGTCGCACGCGTGCCATGTCCGCTCCTCCTTCTCGTGTCTCGTGTTCCGTTCCTGCGTTCCGTTGCCGTGTTCCGGTCAGCCACGCAGCGTCAGTACCTGCCCGGCGACCACCAGCAGCACCTGTTCGCACTCGTCGGCGAACGCGGCGTTCAGCCGGCCCAGCTCATCCCGGAACCGACGCCCGGCAGCCGTCGCGGGCACCACGCCCGAACCGGTCTCATTGGTCACGGCGACGACCGTGCGCCGCGTTCCGCGCACCGCGGCGACCAGCTCGGCGGTCCGCTCCCGCAGCGCGTTCTCGCCGCCGTTCGACCACGCCTCGTCGTCCCAGGCAGCCACCCGGTCCATCGCATCCGTCAGCCACAGCGACAGGCAGTCGATCAGCAGCGGAGGCCCATCCGACTCCAGCAGCTCCACCAGCTCACAGGTCTCCTCGGTGCGCCAGGCGGCCGGCCTGCGCTCCCGGTGCAACCCGATCCGGGCCGCCCACTCCGCGTCGCCCTCCCTGCCTCCACCGGTCGCCACGTACACCACCTCGGGGAACGTCTCCAGGCGCCGCTCGGCCTCCACCGACTTCCCCGACCTGGCCCCGCCCGTCACCAGCGTGCGCCGCGGTATGTCCGGCACCGAGTGGTACTCGCCCACCACCAGCGTCGTCCCATCCGGCACGGCCCGCGCGCCGGCTGCCGCGAGCCGCCGGTCCAGCTCGGCCCCGAGCGGTGCGTCATGGTCCAGATGGACGGCGATGATCTCGGTCGTCGGCACGATCGCCTCGACGGCCCGCAGCCGCGCCACCGCGTCAGGACGCCCGACCACATCGCCGGCCACCACGTCGTAAGGCTGTGCCACCTGGTCCGCGAGAGCGGAGGGCGCGGCGCCCGGCGGCAGGTAGAGCAGCCGTGCGCCCTCCGGAGCCGTCACCTCGTACCCCGTCCCTGGTGCGTCCATCGGCACGGCCCGCACCCGGTGGCCACTGATCAGCGTCAGCTCCCGCCCGTCCGGCACCCGTCCCGCAGGAGGCAGTCCGGCGGGCAGCTCCAAAGCGGGCCCGTCGTGCGGATGGGTGAGCAGCACCTGCCGTACGGCGCTGAGCGAGTGCCCCGCACGGGCTGCGGCGAACACGGCCCCAGGGGTGAGATCGAGCAGCAGCGCGTCGTCGACCAGCAGCGCGGTCGCGGCCCGCGAGCGCATGCCGCGTGCGGTGGCGCAGGCGGCGCAGGGGCATTCGGGTCGCGGCAGCCCGTCGGGGGCTCCGGTGCCGAGCAGAGTCAGTTCCACGCCTTTGATCCTCCCGCGTCCGCGCAGCGGGTGCGCGACCTGGGGGGCGTCCGGGCGGGTGCAGGACCCGTTCCCGCTCTGGTTCAAGGCACTAGGCTGCGGGCAGCAAAGTGACCCAGGAGGCGGACATGGCGTGGACGTGGCGGTTCGAGAAGTCCGATGGTACGGAGACGGAGCCGGCCCTGCAGCCGGAGGAATTCACTACGCAGGGCGACGCGGAGTCCTGGATCGGTGAGTACTGGAAGGAACTCCTCGACGGCGGGGCGGACCAGGTGACGCTCTTCGACGACACGACAAAGATCTACGGCCCCATGAGCCTCCAGGCCGACCAGGACTGATTCGCCCGGCGCATGAGCAGTCGTACGGGCTCGGGCCTGTCTGTGAGCCCGTACGGCTGACGACGGGCCCCTAGTGCCGCGACAGGCAACGTTCGCCCCGTCGCGACGCCCGGCACGCACTCTCGCCGCACCGGACGAAAGCCCAAGTACGTCCAGTACGAGGGCTTCCGGCCGGCACACCGAGAGCACGCACCGGACGCCGCTCCTTGACGGGAAGCGTTGCCTGCCGCGGCACTAGATCTCGCCCAGGGTGACCTTCGCCGTCGCCTCCGCCCCGTTGCGCAGATACGTCACCGTGACCTTCTCACCCGGCTTGTCCGAGGCCAGCGCCTCCGACAGGGACGTGATCGTCGTGACCGGCACATCTCCGATCTTGATGATGACGTCGCCGACCCGCAGCCCCGCCTTGTCCGCGGCGCCGCCTCTCGTCACGCTGACCAGCGCGACCCCGGCCGGCTGGTAGTTGATGTCGACGATCGTGCGTCCGGTGATGTCCAGCGCTGCCCGGCCCGAGTTGGTGACCTTGCCGCTCTTGATGATCTGATCGGCGACAGTCTGCACCATCGACGCGGGGATCGCGAACCCGATCCCCGGCGCCGCGGTCTCGTTCATCTGCGGTTCGACCGCCGCGAGCGTCGGGATGCCGATCACCTCGCTGTTCAGGTTGACCAGCGCACCGCCGCTGTTGCCCGGGTTGATCGCCGCCGAGGTCTGCACCATGTTCGCGATCGTCGCGCCCGTGCCACCACCCGCGCGGCTCTCGCTGACGGTCCGGCCCAGCGCCGAGACGATGCCCTGGGTGACGCTGGAGGACAGCCCGAGCGGCGAGCCCATCGCCAGCACGATCTGTCCCACCTCGACCTTCCTCGAGTCGCCGAACTTCGCGGGCTTCAGTCCTTTCGGAACGCTGTCGAGCTTGATGACGGCCAGATCCTGTTCCGGATAGGAGGCGACCAGTGAGGCCCGCAGCACCTTCTCGCCGGTGGCGACGGTGACCTGGAACGTCCTCTCGTTGCCGACCACGTGGGCGTTGGTCACGATATGGCCCTTGGAGTCGTAGACGACGCCGGAGCCCAGGCTGGTGGAGGTGCCGATCTGCACGACCGACGGCAGCACGTTCTTGATCACGTCCTGGTATTCGGTCTGCAGATCACTGGCGGTCCGGGAAGCGGGGGCCGACTTGGTGGCTTCGGCCGCCGGTGAACCGGAGCCCTCGTCCGAGCAGCCGCTCACCAGGACGACTGCACAGACACCTGCGGTCAGAGGCAGCAGCAGACGGCGCACACGGCTGCGGGAGTGAGATGCATCCATGCCCGAATTATCGCTTTTAGCCCTATTGGTGGCCCGTTAGGTTCGGCCGACCGGGCACGCCGCACGACTCCAACGACGGGCCCGCAGCCCTTAGCCCCGCACCCCGCAGAGATGCAGCAGCGCGGCCACCCGGCGGTACGGATCCGTCCGCCCGGCCCGGTCCTCCGCGGCCAGTACCTGCTCCAGCTCGTCGGCGGCCGGTAGTTCCACGTCATTGCTCACGTGGTCCGTGAAGACGCGTACCCCGTACCAGGTGTGCAGGGGTGCCGCGATCCCGGCGAGCGTGGCCGTCAGTGCGTCCAGCCGGTCGGCCCTTACCGGGAGACCCAGCCGATTGGTGTACGCATCGGTGTCGAAGGCGGCCAGCGCCGTGTTCCAGTCCCCGGCGGTCCCGGGGCGCATCGCCAGCGCGTCGGCGTTCCGTACGAGCAGCGAGAGCAGTCCGCCCGGGGCCAGCATCCGGGCAAGTCCGGCCAGCATCGCGTCCGGCTCCCGGACATACATCAGCACGCCGTGGCAGAGCACCACATCGAAGCTGCCGGGCAGGAAGTGCACCCCGGTGTCCAGGCCGTTGCCCTCGATGAGCCGGACCCGTTCGCGGATGCCCGCGGGCTCGCTGCCGAGCGAATCCCGGGCCACCCGCAGCATGTCGGCGTCGGCCTCCAGGCCCGTCACGCTGTGACCGGCCCTGGCCAGGCGCAGCGCCTGAGTGCCCTGGCCCATGCCTACATCGAGTACGCGCAGCCGCTGCCCGACCGGGAAGCGGGCCGCTATCTGCTCGTCGATCTGCCGGGCGACGAGCTCCTGGCGGACAGTGTTGCGCAGCCCGCCCAGCCCTTTCAGCCACGCCGAGGAGGCTCCCGAGAACCCGGTGACGGTGACAGGGGCAGGGGCAGGGGCGGGGACAGGGGCAGGGACGGCGTCGGCCGTCGGGCCGGCGGACGGACCGCCGGCCGAGCCGGAGATATCCGTACTCAGGGCCGCTCTCCACGCTTGACCTGCGGCTTCGGCAGCCGGAGCCGACGCATCTGAAGCGTACGCATCAGAGCGTAGGCGACCGCGCCACGCTTCGGCGTATCCGGGAAGCGCTCCTTCAGCTGCTTCTTCAGGCGGAACGCGAGGCCGATCGAGTCGATGACGATCAGCGCGATCACGAGGAGCCAGAGCAGCAGCGAGATGGCCTGGATGTTCGGCACCTGGATCACGCTGAGGATCAGAATGATCACAGCGAGCGGAAGGAAGAACTCCGCGATGCAGAAACGCGAGTCCACGTAGTCGCGGACGAAGCGCCGCACCGGGCCCTTGTCGCGAACCGGGAGATAGCGCTCGTCGCCACTGGCGAGCGCCTCACGCTGCTTGGCCAGGTCCACACGGCGCGCTTCGCGCTGCCGCTTCTTGGCCTCCTTGCTGTCGAGTGGCGCGCCACCGGCGGCACGACGGCGCTGCGACTGGGCTTCGCTGCGCTTGGGGGTGGGGCGACCTTTGGGGGCCTGCGGGTCGCGGGGCTGCTTGGAGAGGTCCGCCGTCACCTTGCCGGTGGGCGCCTTCTCTTCCTTCGAACGGCTACGGAACACAAGGCCCAAGGGTACGGGTTCGATCGCCGCGACCCCAGGCCGGTCGGGAACGATCCGGCAACGGCCTGTGTCCCGGCAACGACCTGTGTCCTCGCAGGTGTCCCCACGGGACCGCCGCGGACACCTCCGCCGGTTCACCCGAAACCCCGCCTACTCCCTGGGCCGGAGCGATTACCAGGTGCGGTCGTCCTTGGGGAGGAGCACATCTGCGCTCGAACAGTGCGGTAATAGAGGCAGGGCCCGTACTGTGGGTTCTGTTGGAGTGCTGGAGCTCAGTCCGTCAGAAGGGGGCGCGCGAAGCCCATGAGCGGTGTCATGAAGCGTATGGGGATGATCTTCCGCGCGAAGGCAAACAAGGCCCTTGACCGGGCCGAGGATCCGCGCGAGACCCTCGATTACTCGTACCAGAAGCAGCTGGAGCTGCTTCAGAAGGTACGCCGCGGTGTCGCCGACGTGGCGACCTCGCGCAAGCGGCTGGAGCTGCAGCTGAATCAGCTGCAGGGGCAGTCGTCCAAGCTGGAGGACCAGGGCCGCAAGGCGCTCGCGCTCGGCCGCGAGGACCTGGCCCGCGAGGCGCTGTCCCGGCGCGCCGCGCTCCAGCAGCAGGTCACCGACCTGGAGACGCAGCACACCACGCTGCAGGGCGAGGAGGAGAAGCTCACTCTCGCGGCCCAGCGGCTGCAGGCCAAGGTCGATGCCTTCCGTACCAAGAAGGAGACGATCAAGGCCACCTACACCGCGGCTCAGGCACAGACCCGGATCGGCGAGGCCTTCTCCGGGATCTCCGAGGAGATGGGCGATGTCGGTCTGGCGATCCAGCGGGCCGAGGACAAGACCCAGCAGCTGCAGGCCAGGGCCGGTGCGATCGACGAGCTGCTCGCCTCCGGCGCCCTGGACGACCCGACCGGGACGGCGAAGGACGACATCGCCGCCGAGCTGGACCGGATCTCCGGTGGTTCGGATGTGGAACTGGAGCTGCAGCGCATGAAGGCCGAGCTGGCCGGCGGCCCCACCCAGCAGCAGGCGATCGAGGGCAGCTCGCATGATGCGGCGCAGCAGCAGTCGTCGCAGTCTCCGCACAAGTTCGACAAGAGTTAAGGCAGCGTCATGATCGTACGGATCATGGGGGAGGGCCAGGTCGCACTGGCCGACAGCCATCTCGCCGAGCTCAACAGGCTCGACGACGAACTGCTCACGGAGGTGGAGAGCGGTGACGGTCCCGGCTTCCGCTCCACTCTGGAGGCACTCCTCGTCAGGGTGCGCGAGCTCGGCACACCCTTGCCGGACGACTCCCTGGAGCCGTCCGAGCTGATCCTGCCGTCGTCCGACGCGACTCTTGAAGAGGTGCGCGCCATGCTCCGGGACGACGGACTGATCCCCGGCTGACGCCGGTCGCTCTCCAGCATCCGCATCCGTGCCCCGTGTCCGGTCCGCCGGACACGGGGCACGGCCGTGTCCGCGGCATGGGGTTCCGGGGGGTTCAGCACGCTTCGTGCCGGTCTCTCCGTACGACCCGGACCGAAGCACGCGCGACACGCCGTAACGTAGCCTGGCGTGACCACCCTCGGAACCGGGGTTCTGCGCGTCCGGCACTGCCTGCGCGACCATCCCCTCGCGCTGGACGCCGCGCTCGCCCTGGTCGTACTCGTGGCCATGATCACCGGGTCGTTCGTCGACACGCACGCACCGAGCGGGCCCACCTTCGGCACCCGCAGGCCCGAGTCGAGCAGCGTGTTCCTGATGGTGCTGGGCGCCGTCGCGCTGATCTGGCGGCGGCTCAGCCCCATGCTGGTGCTCGCGGCCACCGCTGGTCTGGCGTTCGTCGAGCTGGTGAGGTTCGAACCGCCCACCCCCGTGGTGATGAGCACCGTCATCGCGCTGTACACCGTCGCCGCCCGTACCGACCGGCCCACCACCTGGCGGGTCGGTCTGCTGACGACGGCCGCGCTGACCGCCGCCGCGATGCTCTTCGGCTCAGCACCCTGGTACGGCCAGGCGAACCTCAGTGTCTTCGCCTGGACCGGCATGGCCTGCGCCGCGGGGGACGCCGTCCGTTCCAGGCACGCCTTCGTCGATGCGATCAGAGAGCGTGCCGAACGGGCCGAACGCACCCGTGACGAGGAGGCCAGGCGCCGGGTCGCCGAGGAGCGGCTGCGGATCGCCCGCGATCTGCACGACGTCGTCGCCCACCACATCGCCCTGGTCAACGTCCAGGCCGGGGTGGCCGCCCACGTCATGGACAAGCGCCCCGACCAGGCCAAGGAGGCGCTGGCCCACGTCCGGGAGGCCAGCCGCTCAGCGCTCAACGAACTGCGGGCCACCGTCGGGCTGCTGCGTCAGTCCGGCGACCCGGAGGCGCCGACCGAACCGGCCCCGGGGCTCGCGGTCCTCGACGATCTGGTGGACACCGTCCGGCGTGCCGGGCTCCCGGTCGAGGTGGCCTGCACCGATGGGTGGCCCCCGCTGCCCGCAGCCGTCGACCTGGCCGCCTACCGGGTGATCCAGGAGGCGCTGACCAATGTGCGCAAGCACGCGGGCCCCGGGGCGAAGGCCGAGGTGAGCGTCGTACAGGTCGGCGCCACGGCCGAGGTCACCGTGATCGACAACGGCTCGGGCGGAGGCGTCAACAACGGGGACGGCGGCGGTCACGGCCTCCTCGGCATGCGTGAACGTGTCACCGCACTCGGCGGCTCCCTCACCGCAGGGCCCCGCTACAGCGGCGGATTCCGGGTTCATGCGACCCTGCCCGTCGAGGCCCGCACGGCAGAGTCCAAGGAGTCGGACACGGTGGGCCGGACGGGGGAGAACGCATGACACCGCCCATCAAGGTACTGCTCGTCGACGACCAGGCGCTGCTGCGCAGCGCGTTCCGGGTGCTGGTCGACTCGGAGGCCGACATGGAGGTGGTCGGCGAGGCGGCGGATGGCGCGCAGGCCGTGCAACTGGCCCGATCGACCCGTGCCGACGTGGTGCTGATGGACATCCGGATGCCCGGTACGGACGGACTCGCCGCCACCCGAATGATCAGCGCCGATCCGGAACTGGCGGACGTACGGGTCGTCATGCTCACCACCTTCGAGGTGGACGAATACGTGGTGCAGTCGCTGCGTGCCGGGGCATCAGGCTTCCTCGGCAAAGGGGCGGAACCGGATGAACTGCTCAGTGCCATCCGTGTCGCAGCGGGTGGCGAGGCGCTGCTCTCGCCGGCCGCGACCAAGGGTCTGATCGCCACCTTCCTTGCGCAGGGCGGCAGTTCGGGCGGTGACGGGCCGAGCACGGCGGAGTACTCCGAGCGGCTCACCGCGCTCACCGGCCGCGAGCGCGAGGTGCTGGTCCTGGTCGCGGGCGGCCACTCCAACGACGAGATCGCGGAGCGGCTCGTCGTCAGCCCACTCACCGTCAAGACCCATGTGAACAGGGCGATGGCGAAGCTGGGCGCGCGGGACCGGGCCCAATTGGTGGTAACTGCTTATGAATCGGGCCTGGTGCGCCCCAGGGCGGAGTGACAGAGATGGAGATACGGCGTACTCCACCTGCGGTATACGCGGCATAAGAAAGCGACCTTGGGCCGACGTCCGGGCACTGATGGATGAGCGATCGTATGGAAGGGCCGGGTCCGTCCCCGAGTCACCCGCCCATCTGCCGCGCCAGCCACAGAAGAGAGACTCCACCCATGTCCTGGCTGTCCAGATTCAGCCTCGCGCAACGGGCCCTGATCGGACTGATCTCGATCGTCGCCCTCGTATTCGGAGCGATCGCGATCCCGCAGCTCAAGCAGCAGCTGCTGCCCACCATCGAACTCCCGATGGTGTCGGTGCTCGCCCCCTACCAGGGCGCGTCCCCCGATGTGGTCGAGAAGCAGGTCGTCGAACCACTCGAGAATTCCATCAAGGCAGTCGACGGCGTCACCGGTATCACCTCGACCGCCGGCGAGGGCAACGCCGTCATCATGGCGACCTTCGACTTCGGCAGCGAGGGCACCAAGCAGCTCGTCGCCGACATCCAGCAGGCCGTGAACCGCGCCCGCGTCCAGCTTCCCGACGACGTGGACCCGCAGGTCGTCGCCGGCTCGACGGACGACATGCCGACCGTCGTCCTCGCCGTCACTTCCGACAAGGACCAGCAGGCGCTCGCCGACCAGCTGGACCGCACCGTCGTCCCCGCGCTGCAGGACATCGACGGCGTCGGCCAGGTCTCCATCGACGGCGTGCAGGACCTCCAGGTCTCCATCACCCCCGACGACAAGAAGCTCGCGGCTGCCGGTCTGAACGCAGCGACGCTCTCCCAGGCGCTCCAGGCGGGCGGCTCGACCGTCCCCGCCGGTTCCTTCTCCGAGTCGGGCAAGAGCCGCACCGTCCAGGTCGGCGGCACCTTCACCTCCGTGAAGCAGATCGAGGACCTGCGGGTCACCGGCCAGGACCCGGCGACGGGCAAGCCCGGCAAGCCGGTCCGTGTCGGTGACATCGCCACGGTGAAGCAGGAGCCGTCCAGCGCCGTCTCCATCACCCGCACCAACGGCAAGCCGAGCCTCGCCGTGATGGCCACGATGGACAAGGACGGCAGCGCCGTCGCCATCTCGGACGCGGTCGAGGAAAAGCTCCCCGACCTCCGCAAGGACCTCGGCGCCGGTGCCGAACTGACCGTCGTCTCCGACCAGGGCCCCGCCGTCTCCAAGGCGATCTCCGGTCTGACCACCGAGGGTGCGCTCGGTCTGCTCTTCGCGGTCATCGTGATCCTGGTCTTCCTCGCGTCGCTGCGCTCGACCCTGGTCACCGCGGTCTCCATCCCGCTCTCCGTGGTCCTCGCGCTGATCGTGCTCTGGACCCGCGACCTGTCGCTCAACATGCTCACGCTCGGCGCGCTGACCATCGCGATCGGCCGCGTCGTCGACGACTCGATCGTGGTCCTGGAGAACATCAAGCGTCACCTCGGCTACGGCGAGGAGCGCCAGTCGGCGATCATCACCGCGGTGAAGGAAGTGGCCGGCGCGGTCACCTCCTCGACCCTCACCACGGTCGCCGTCTTCCTGCCGATCGGTCTCGTCGGCGGCATGGTCGGCGAGCTCTTCGGCTCGTTCTCGCTGACCGTCACCGCGGCCCTGCTCGCGTCCCTGCTGGTCTCACTGACGGTGGTTCCCGTCCTCTCGTACTGGTTCCTGCGCGCCCCCGAGGGCAGCACCGAGAACCCGGACGAGGCCCGTCGCAAGGCCGAGGAGGAGGAAGCCCGCAGCCGGCTCCAGCGGCTGTACGTTTTGGTGCTGCGCTTCGCGACCCGGCGCCGCGTCACCAGCATCGCCATCGCCGTCGTGGTGCTGCTCGGCACGTTCGGCATGGCCCCGCTGCTGAAGACCAACTTCTTCGACCAGGGCGAGCAGGAAGTCCTTTCCATCAAGCATGAGTTGGCCCCCGGCACCAGCCTGGCGGCCGCCGACGCGGCGGCCAAGAAGGTCGAGAAGGTCCTCGCCGGCGACAAGGGCGTCAAGGACTACCAGGTCACCGTCGGCTCCTCCGGCTTCATGGCGGCCTTCGGCGGGGGTACGGGCTCCAACCAGGCCTCGTACCAGATCACCCTGAAGGACGCGGGCGACTCCGAGGCCGTGCAGAAGCGCCTTGACACGGAGTTCGGCAAGCTCGACGGCATTGGTGACACCACCATTGCCGCGGGCGGCAGCTTCGGCAGCCAGGACCTCAGCGTCGTGGTCAAGGCCGCCGACGCCGACGTCCTGAAGAAGGCGTCCGAAGAGGTCCGGGCCGAGGTGGCCAAGCTCAAGGACGTCACCGACGTCCAGAGCGACCTGGCGCAGAGCGTGCCGCGCATCTCGGTCAAGGCCAACGCCAAGGCCGCGGACGCCGGGTTCAACCAGGCCACGCTCGGCGCGGCCGTCGCCGGAGCGGTCCGCGGTACCCCGTCCGGCAAGGCGATCATGGACAATACCGAGCGTGACATCGTCATCAGGTCCGCCCACCCGGCCACCACGATGGCCGAGCTGAAGCACCTTCCGCTGGGCCCCGTCGAGCTCGGCCAGATCGCCGACGTCGAACTGGTCCCCGGACCGGTCTCGATGACCCGGATCGACGGCCAGCGCGCCGCGACCATCACCGCCAAGCCCACCGGTGACAACACCGGTGCGGTCAGCGCCGCGCTCCAGAAGAAGATCAACGCGCTGAAGCTCCCGGACGGCGCCACCGCCACCATCGGCGGTGTCTCCGAGGACCAGAACGACGCGTTCCTGAAGCTCGGCCTGGCCATGTTGGCCGCGATCGCGATCGTCTTCATGCTGCTGGTGGCGACCTTCAAGTCCCTCATCCAGCCGCTGATCCTGCTGGTCTCCGTCCCGTTCGCGGCAACCGGCGCGGTCGGCCTGCTCGTGGTCACCGGCACCCCGATGGGCGTCCCGGCCATGATCGGCATGCTGATGCTGATCGGCATCGTGGTCACCAACGCGATCGTGCTGATCGACCTGATCAACCAGTACCGGGCGCAGGGCATGGGCATCGTCGAAGCGGTCATCGAGGGCGGCCGCCACCGGCTCCGCCCGATCCTGATGACCGCACTCGCGACGATCTTCGCCCTGCTCCCGATGGCACTCGGCGTCACCGGCGAGGGCGGCTTCATCTCGCAGCCGCTCGCCGTGGTGGTGATCGGCGGCCTGGTCACGTCGACCCTGCTGACGCTGCTGCTGGTGCCGACGCTCTACGCGATGGTGGAGCTCCGCAAGGAGCGCCGCGCGGAGAAGAAGGCGATCAAGCAGGCGAAGAAGGCGGGCGTCGCGGCGCCGGCCGAGGAAGTCCGCGAGGCGGAGCCGTCGGGCGTGTAGTAGATCCTGAAACGGGGAACGGCCTGTCCCACGCGGGAGCGTGGGACAGGCCGTTCCGCTTTTCTGCTTTTCCGCGCCCTACTTGAGGGAGGTGATGAAGTCGTTCCAGGCGGGGGTGGGGATGAGGAGTGCGGGACCGGTGGGGTTCTTGCTGTCGCGTACGGGGATGATGCCGGGGAAGTCGTCGGCGATCTCGACGCACTCGCCCCCGTTGGAGTTGCTGTAGCTACTCTTGCGCCAGCGGGCGGTGCTCAGCTCGGGGATGTGTCGCATGATGTATAGCCCTCCATAACCGTCCGGATCATGAGCGCCGACTCGGGCAGCGATAGCGCATTGGCCCGCAGTACCTCGTACTGACGCCGCCACTTCTTCACCACGTCCGGATCCTCGTAGAGATGGCCGGCCTGGATGCCCTCTTCGTAGGCCACCCGCGTGCCGTCGGTGAGCGTCAGCAAAGTCAGCGCGCCGCCCATGAGCGAGTGGAGCCCCGCGCTGAACGGCATCACTTGAATATTACTGTCCGGAGTATCCACTTGGGCGAGCAGTGAAGCCAGCTGCTCGTGCATGACCACGGGGCTGCCCATCTGCCGCCGCAGCGCGGCCTCGTCGATGATGGCCCATCGGAAAGGAGGCGCATCCGAGCGCTGCCTCTCCTGCCGGGACATTCGCGCCGTGACCCGTTGCTCAACCTGTTCCTGGCTCAAGTCTCTTTGACAGCGGAGGAATTCGCGCGCGTACTCCTCGGTCTGAAGCAGCCCGGGCAGGGCCTGCGCCCCGTACTGCTCTATGACTTCGGCTTTGGACTCGAAGTCCATGTACCGGCGGTACTGATCCGGATGGATCTCTCTCTTGGCCAGCTCGTACAGCCCGTGGAAGTGCTTGTCCGTACCGAACGCCGCGTCGAGCCGACCCGGAATGTCCGGCGGAGGCATCAGCTCCGCCGTCTCGATCCGGGCGAGCGTGCTCTTGCTGGAGTTCAGGATGTCCGCCAGCTGCACGAGGGAGAGATCCGCACGCTCGCGATGGCGGCGCTGCTCGGAGCCGAAGTAGTGGCGGGCGGAGAGGTACGGGGTCAGGGGCTGAGGTTTGAACGTCATGGTGCGCGCCTTCCGTGTGTCCCGCTCTCAACGCCGGGACAGGGCAACCCTGTTGGTGCGATGCGCCGCAGCGCGACGATTGCGGCACACACGGTAACCAGCGTGTGAGGCAGGGCGCCAGGGTGCCCCTCGAACGGAGGCAGTGACGACATGATGTTCGATGCGAAGGGACGGCTCATGCGGTTGCTCCCATGGGTCAACCAGAGCGGGGCGCCGTGCTACCTGAGCACCGACGACCCGGACAGCCGACTGTCGCGGTTGGCCGACGAGGTGGAGGCGGATCTGCTCGACTCCGCCGAGTACGTACTGACCGAGGCGCGGGCGCTGCTGGCGGAGACCGTGGTGGGGGAGCGGGAGTTGCGGTTCGCCGGAGTGCGGCTCGCGGAGTCGCTGCGGGACACCCTGCGGATCGCCACGAGCCGGGGAGAGCGGCTGGAGGTAGGGCTCATGCTTGCGGAGGACGACGAAACCGGGGCTTACGCAGCCGAGCACTGCTCTCGTAACAGCGGGGCTTGAGCGGCAGCCCCGGAGGGGCGGAGCAGTCCCGTGCCCCCGTACCTGTGCAAGCTGTGGGTACAGCAGCGTAGGTACGGGAGGGTCGCCCGGTGCCGGACGGGACAAAATCGGCCTGTCCGGCACCCGGTGACAGCACTCGTTACGGCAGCGCCAGCATCCGCTCCAGCGCCAGCTTCGCGTACTTCTCCGTCTCCGGGTCGACCTCGATCCGGTTGACCAGGTTCCCCTCGGCCAGCGACTCCAGGGCCCACACCAGGTGCGGAAGGTCGATGCGGTTCATCGTCGAACAGAAGCACACCGTCTTGTCGAGGAAGACGATCTCCTTGTCCTCGGCCGCGAACCGGTTCGCCAGGCGGCGCACCAGGTTCAGCTCCGTGCCGATCGCCCACTTCGAGCCGGCCGGCGCCGCCTCCAGGGCCTTGATGATGTACTCCGTCGAGCCGACGTGGTCCGCCGCCGCCACGACCTCGTGCTTGCACTCCGGGTGCACCAGCACATTGACGCCCGGAATCCGCTCGCGCACATCGTCGACGGACTCGACGGAGAAGCGCCCGTGCACCGAGCAGTGCCCGCGCCACAGGATCATCTTGGCGTTGCGCAGCTCCTCGGCGGTGAGGCCGCCGTTCGGCTTGTGCGGGTTGTAGAGGACGCAGTCGTCCAGGGACATCCCCATGTCCCGGACCGCGGTGTTCCGCCCCAGGTGCTGGTCGGGCAGGAAGAGCACCTTCTCGCCTTGCTCGAAGGCCCACTCCAGCGCCCGCTTCGCGTTGGACGAGGTGCAGATCGTGCCCCCGTGCCGACCGGTGAAGGCCTTGATGTCGGCGGAGGAGTTCATGTACGAGACGGGCACGACCTGCTCGGCGACCCCGGCCTCGGTCAGCACGTCCCAGCACTCGGCGACCTGCTCGGCGGTGGCCATGTCGGCCATGGAGCAGCCCGCGGCCAGGTCCGGCAGCACGACCTTCTGGTCGTCGGTGGTCAGGATGTCCGCCGACTCGGCCATGAAGTGCACACCGCAGAAGACGATGTACTCGGCCTCCGGGCGCGCGGCGGCGTCCCGGGCGAGCTTGAACGAGTCGCCGGTGACGTCCGCGAACTGGATGACCTCGTCGCGCTGGTAGTGGTGGCCGAGGACGAACACCTTGTCCCCGAGCTTCTCCTTGGCCGCGCGGGCACGCTCCACCAGGTCCGGGTCGGAGGGGGACGGCAGGTCGCCGGGGCACTCGACGCCGCGCTCGCTCCTCGGGTCGGCCTCGCGGCCGAGCAGGAGCAGCGCGAGGGGCGTCGGCTGGACGTCGAGATCCTGGACGGGGTGGGCCGTGGTCACGTCACGCACCCTTTCTTTTCTGCGGAGGAGCCTTTTCGTCGAAATGACGTTATCTATCATAACCGCTTTATGTCACTTTGACGATGGCGATAGTGTCGATGTGACGCATCCCCTGGGATGCCCGGTGTGCGAGCATGAATGGAACAGGCAAGCGCTTGGCCCGGAATGAATCCGCGGTCCCGTCGGTTGCAACGTCGGCAAGCAGTCTCCGTACAACCCGGGAGAGAAGCAGATGTCCGTATCGGACGAGACCACCACCGTGAGCGACGGCATCCTCCTGTCCGACGCCGCCGCAGCCAAGGTCAAGAGCCTGCTGGAGCAGGAAGGCCGTGACGACCTGGCGCTGCGCGTCGCCGTTCAGCCCGGCGGCTGCTCGGGCCTGCGCTACCAGCTCTTCTTCGACGAGCGTTCGCTCGACGGCGATGTCGTGAAGGACTTCGACGGCGTCAAGGTCGTCACCGACCGGATGAGCGCTCCGTACCTGGGCGGCGCCTCCATCGACTTCGTCGACACCATCGAGAAGCAGGGCTTCACGATCGACAACCCGAACGCCACGGGCTCCTGCGCCTGCGGCGACTCCTTCAGCTAGGCCCTGAAGGCATAGGCAGCAGCGGAGCAGCAGAACGGCGGCGGCCCCGGATTCGATTCCGGGGCCGCCGCCGTTGCCGTACGCGGGGGCTGCCGTACGCGGGGGCCAAGGCGTCAGGCGCGGGGCACGGCGCCGCCGGACGCCGCGTCGACAACGGTCCGGTCGCCGAGCGGGGCGTCCAGTGTCACCGTCCGGGTCAGCTCCTTGGCGATCATGATGCAGACCTTCTTCTCGACCGGCTTCGACTCCGTCACCGTCACCCGCACCGTGTTCCCCTCCTCGGTCGCGCTCGCCGCGTACTTACTGCACACCCCGCCCCAGAACTTCACCGACAGGGTCCGCCCGTCGGTGCTGTACGACAGGATCTGCCGCTCGGTCTTTCCCGTGTCCCCCGAAGGCGGTGCGGTCGCCGGCGGTGCGTCCTTCGCCAGATACGCGGGGTCCACGGCGATCTGCGACACGGTGTCACCCGTGTCGCCCGCGGCCGGCCGCACCGAGAAGAGCCAGGACGGTACGAGCGTCTGCTTGCCCGCCACGTACTGCTTGGTCAGTCCGAACTCCGCCTTGTCGACCGTCACGGTCGTCGTCGGCCGCTTTGCCCCGGTCCGCGTCCCGCAGTGGGCCTCCGGCGACTTAAGGTCATCCTGTAGCGGTACGGGAGTGGCGCACCCGCCGATGTCCGCGCGTCCGTCCGTCCGGGACGCCGCCCCGTTCAGCTGCTTCAGCGCCTCGCCCGCGCTGATCACCGGATAGCTGTCGCCCTTCTCCAGCCCCTTCAACTGTCCACTGCCGCCGACCACTTCACCGTCCGGACCCACCTGGATCCCGGTCGACCAGCCGTAGGTGGGAAGTCCGTCCACCACCGGGTCGGCGTTCACCACCCGTACCGAACCCATGAGTTGGCGGGCGTCGAGCGCGGAGTCGTCCTGCCCCACCGCCTTCAGAACCGGTGTCGCGGCAGCCTTGGCGGCGCTCTCGCTCACCGGGGAGCCGCTGCCGCCCGGGGCCGGTTTCTCGCTCGAACAGACCGTGGTGCTCTGGCAGTTGTCCGTACCGCCGGAGCCGTACCGGGCGAAGCTCCAGGTGCCCGGAGCCTGCTTGTTCACCCGCAGGACCGGGTCCGAGCCGTCCCCGTCGGACCCCACCTTCCAGGACGTGCCCTCCGCACGCGGCGCTCCCTGCACCCCCAGCGCCTTGGCCAGCCTGGCCACCTCCGCCTCGGTGACCGTTCCCTCCGCGCGCTGCACCGCGGCCGTACGCGGCCCCTCGGGCAGCTCGCCGGACGCGCGGTAGACGACCTGGCCGCCGTTCGGATCGGGCTCACCGACCGCGATGCCCTGGGAGGGTGCGTCAGGTGCCGTCGGGTCGCCCGCGTGCTCGTCCAGGGCCAACACGGGAGGGGTGCGCTCCCCGTTGCCCGCCGCGCTGCCGCTGCTTCCGCCTTCCCCGTCCGCGGCGGTCGCGGCCCAGTACGCACCACCGCCTCCAGCCAGCAGTACGGCTGCCGCCACCGAGGCCACGGCGAGCGGTGAACGCCGCCGGGGGCCGGTCACGTCGTTGTCGGGTCGCTCGGTGCTCACCGCATCGCTCCTTCGCCTGTATCCCGTCACAGACCGTCACCCGGCCTGCCGTCCGTCCCGCGGGTGGGGACGACGGTGGGACGGGGCACAGGAGCGCACGGTTCCCTCGGGGGGTATGGAACGCGATCGGTGCCGGTCTCAGTCGCCGTAGTCGGACATGGCGTCGATCAAGCGGGCGGACTCGGCGGGCACGGTAACCCCGTGAATCAGGGACGGTGCCACCCGAACGGGCGCGGACTTCGCGGGGGCCACCCAGTGCGGAGCCATCCGTGCGCAGTCGCCGCGCAGCTCGGCCAGGCTGATCTCGGACTCGCGCTCAGCGCTGTGGTTCGACATATCCGCACCGTAGGCCCCGCACGTCACAGGAAGAAAGTCCTACTATCGGGTAGTTTTTCCCCCTTCATGGTGAGTGCGGGGAACGGGTAGCGTGAACTGTCACGCCGCCCCGGGAACGCAGTCACCCGTTCCCCCCGATCTCCGCAGGAGCAGTCTCCCCGTGCGAATCGCAGTCACCGGCTCCATCGCCACCGACCACCTCATGACCTTTCCCGGCCGTTTTGCCGACCAGTTGGTCGCGGATCAGCTGCACACGGTCTCGCTCTCCTTCCTGGTCGACAACCTCGACGTGCGCCGGGGCGGTGTCGCCGCCAATATCTGTTTCGGCATGGGTCTGCTGGGCACGAGCCCGATCCTGGTCGGTGCCGCGGGCTCCGACTTCGACGAGTACCGCGCCTGGCTCGACCGCCACGGCGTCGACACCGATTCGGTCCGGATCTCCGAGGTCCTGCACACCGCCCGGTTCGTCTGTACGACGGATGCCGACCACAACCAGATCGGCTCCTTCTATACGGGCGCGATGAGCGAGGCCCGGCTCATCGAGCTGAAGGCCGTCGCCGACCGCGTCGGCGGCCTCGACCTCGTCTCGATCGGCGCCGACGACCCCGAGGGGATGCTCCGCCACACCGAGGAGTGCCGCTCCCGCGGAATCCCGTTCGCCGCGGACTTCTCGCAGCAGATCGCCCGGATGGACGGCGACGAGATCCGGACCCTCCTCGACGGCGCCACGTACCTCTTCTCCAACGAGTACGAGAAGGGGCTCATCGAGTCCAAGACCGGTTGCAGCGACGAGGAGATCCTGGCCAAGGTCGGGCACCGGGTCACCACGCTGGGTGCCAAGGGTGTCCGGATCGAGCGGGCCGGCCAGGAGACGATCGAGGTCGGCTGCCCGGAGGAGGAGATCAAGGCCGACCCGACCGGCGTCGGCGACGCCTTCCGGGCCGGCTTCCTCTCCGGTCTCGCCTGGGGCGTCGGCCTGGAGCGCGCCGCCCAGGTCGGCTGCATGCTCGCCACGCTGGTCATCGAGACGGTCGGCACTCAGGAGTACACCCTGCGCCGCGCCCACTTCATGGACCGCTTCACCAAGGCGTACGGCGACGACGCCGCCGCCGAGGTCCGCACGCACCTGGGCTGATCCGGAGAAGAACCTCAGGTGAGCCGGCGGACCACATAGGCCGAGCCACGGTCCGCCGGCTCCTCGCCCACGTACTCCTGCTCGCGCATCGCGCACCAGGCCGGGATGTCCAGGCGCGCCGCCTCATCGTCGGAGAGTACGGTCACCGTCCCTCCCAGCGGCACCTCTCCGATCACCTTTGCGAGCTCGATCACAGGGACCGGGCAGCGCTTCCCGAGGGCGTCGACCACCAGGGACGCGGTCACGGCAGGGGAGAGGGGCGCCGAAACGGGCGCCCCCAGCCTCTCCCGTACCTCTGCCACCACCCGGGGCAGCACGTCCAGGAAGCGCTCGACCTCCTCGTCCGTGGTGCCGACCGGCAAAGAGACCCGTACGTTCCCCTCCGACAGCACCCCCATCGCCCTGAGCACATGACTCGGCGTGAGCGTGCTGCTGGTGCAGGACGAACCGGATGATACGGAGAATTCGGCCCGGTCCAGTTCATGGAGCAATGTCTCTCCGTCGACATAGAGACAGGAGAAGGTCACCAGATGCGGCAGCCGCCGCACCGGATCACCGACCACCTCCACATCGGGCACCAGCTGCGGCACCCGGGCCCTGATGCGGTCCACCAGGGCCCGCAGCCGCACGGACTCCGCCGCCGCCTCCGCCCGCACCGCCCGCAGCGATGCCGCCGCGGCCACGATCGCCGGAAGGTTCTCGAAACCCGCGGCCCGCCCCGACTCCCGTTCGTCGGCCGGTCCTTGGGTCGCGAACCGCACCCCCTTTCGTACCGCCAGCAGCCCGACACCCGAGGGCCCGCCCCACTTGTGGGCGCTGGCAGCCAGCAACGACCAGCCGTCCGGCACGGGCCGCCAGCCCAGTGACTGCGCGGCGTCCACCAGCAGCGGCACCCCCGCCGCCCGACAGGCCTCCGCGACCTCCGCCACCGGCTGCTCGGTGCCGACCTCGTGATTGGCGGACTGCAGACACGCCAGCGCGGTGTCCTCGCGCAGCGCATCCGCGTACGCCGCCGCGCTCACCGCCCCCGACCGGTCCACCGCGACCTCGAAGACCGATCCGCCCCGCGCCTCATGGGTGGCGGCCGAATGCAGCACCGACGAGTGTTCCACCGCGGAAACGACCAGATGGCGGCCGGTACGCCGCCGTCCTGCGAGAGCCCCGGAAATTCCGGAGTGCACCGCTTGCGTCCCCGAAGGAGTGAACGTGAGCTCGTCCGGACGGCACTCGACGGCCTCAGCGGCGGTCTCCCGGGCCGCGTCCAGCAACAGCCGGGCCCGCCGCCCCTCGCGGTAGAGCCTGGCCGGGTCGGCCCACCCCTCGTCGAGCGCGGCAAGCAGCGCCTGGCGTGCGACGGGGTGCAGCGGAGCGGAGGATGCGGCGTCGAAGTAGGGCACACGACCACGCTAAGGGCTGTCCCGTAATCCGTCGCGCGCCCGCCAGGGATTACGGGACAGCCCTTGGCTCGCACCCGGGACGGGTCGCCCGTCCAGTCAGGAGAGGGAGCGTCAGATGGTGGCCGGAAGCCAGTATTCCACCCCTTCGGGGTGTCGGACGGCGCGTTGGGCACCCTCCCCGCGCGCCCCCAAATAGCGTCCAGTAGGGTTTGGTCCGCATAAACATCCAAACCCCTGCCCGCGTCAGGGCGGCGACCGACCAGACAGACGGCCGCGCCGATGCGCGGGCGAGACTCTCGGGAAGGCGCTACGTGAGTCCCAACGGCTCCGACCGCTCGTCGCGGCGCCCGATGCGGCGGAAGCTGCCGCAGGTGCTGACTGCGGGCCTGATCCTGGTGACCGCCACCGGTTGCACATATGAGGACTTTCCCCGCCTTGGTATGCCTACGCCGGTTACGGAAGAGGCACCACGGATCCTTTCTCTCTGGCAGGGCTCGTGGGCGGCAGCGCTCGTCACGGGCGTGCTGGTCTGGGGCCTGATCCTGTGGAGCGTCATCTTCCACCGGCGCAGCCGCACCAAGGTCGAGGTTCCTCCGCAGACCAGGTACAACATGCCCATCGAGGCGCTGTACACCGTGGTCCCTCTGATCATCGTCTCGGTGTTCTTCTACTTCACCGCGCGCGATGAATCGAAGCTCCTCGAGCTTTCCCCGAAGCCCGACCACACCATCAACGTGGTCGGCTATCAGTGGAGCTGGGCCTTCAACTACATCGAGAACGTGGACGGCTTGCCCTCGACGGGCAAAGAGATCCCCAAGGAGCTCGACGCCATCCCCGACAAGTACCGGGATGAATTCCCCAAGGGCGCGGAGGGTGTCTACGACTACGGCGTCCCGGGCACCCGGAACCCGCAGAACGGCAACCCGGGCCCGACCCTGTGGCTGCCGAAGGGCGAGACGGTCCGCTTCGTTCTGACTTCGCGTGACGTCATCCACTCCTTCTGGGTGGTGCCGTTCCTCATGAAGCAGGACGTCATTCCGGGCCACACCAACGCCTTCGAAGTGACTCCCACCCAGGAGGGCACCTTCAAGGGCAAGTGCGCCGAGCTCTGCGGCGTCGACCACTCCCGGATGCTCTTCAACGTCAAGGTCGTCTCCCCGGAGCGCTACCAGGCGCACCTCGAGGAGCTGGCGAAGAAGGGCCAGACGGGCTACGTGCCGGCCGGTGTCAAGCAGACTGAACCGGCCAGGAATGCGGAGACGAACAAACTGTGAGCATCCACAAGGAAACTCAGGGTGCCGCGGCAGCAGACGACTCGTACGAGGACGAGCTGCCGGTCCGGCGGAAGAAGCCGGGAAACCTCGTCGTCAAGTGGCTGACCTCCACTGACCACAAGACGATCGGCACGATGTACCTGGTCACATCGTTCGCGTTTTTCTGCATCGGCGGCCTGATGGCGCTCTTCATGCGCGCCGAGCTGGCCCGTCCCGGCACGCAGATCATGTCGAACGAGCAGTTCAACCAGGCGTTCACGATGCACGGCACGATCATGCTGCTGATGTTCGCGACGCCGCTGTTCGCCGGATTCGCGAACTGGATCATGCCGCTGCAGATCGGTGCTCCCGATGTGGCGTTCCCGCGGCTGAACATGTTCGCGTACTGGCTGTACCTCTTCGGCTCGCTCATCGCGGTGGGCGGCTTCCTCACCCCGCAGGGTGCGGCCGACTTCGGCTGGTTCGCCTACTCCCCGCTCTCGGACGCCGTCCGCTCGCCGGGCATCGGCAGCGACATGTGGATCATGGGTCTGATCCTTTCCGGCTTCGGTACGATCCTTGGTTCGGTCAACTTCATCACCACGATCATCTGCATGCGTGCCCCCGGCATGACGATGTTCCGCATGCCGATCTTCGTCTGGAACGTCCTGCTGACCGGTGTGCTGGTCCTGCTGGCCTTCCCGGTTCTCGCCGCCGCGCTCTTCGCACTGGAGGCGGACCGCAAGTTCGGTGCGCATGTATTCGACGCGGCCAATGGCGGCGCGTTGCTCTGGCAACACCTCTTCTGGTTCTTCGGCCACCCAGAGGTGTACATCATCGCCTTGCCATTCTTCGGAATCATTTCCGAAGTGATTCCGGTCTTCAGTCGAAAGCCGATGTTCGGCTACATCGGTCTGATCAGCGCGACGATCGCCATCGCAGGCCTCTCCGTGACCGTGTGGGCGCACCACATGTACGTCACCGGCGGTGTGTTGTTGCCGTTCTTCTCATTCATGACATTCCTTATCGCGGTACCGACCGGTGTGAAGTTCTTCAACTGGATCGGCACGATGTGGAAGGGATCACTGTCCTTCGAGACACCGATGCTCTGGGCCATCGGCTTCCTGATCACCTTCACCTTCGGTGGTCTGACCGGCGTGATCCTGGCGTCGCCCCCGTTGGACTTCCACGTCTCGGACTCGTACTTCGTCGTCGCGCACTTCCACTACGTCATCTTCGGCACCGTGGTCTTCGCGATGTTCTCCGGATTCCACTTCTGGTGGCCGAAGTTCACCGGCAAGATGCTGGACGAGCGGCTCGGCAAGATCACGTTCTGGACGCTGTTCGTGGGCTTCCACGGCACGTTCCTGGTGCAGCACTGGCTGGGTGCCGAGGGCATGCCGCGTCGTTACGCGGACTACCTCGCCGCAGACGGCTTCACCGCGCTGAACACGATCTCGACGATCTCCTCGTTCCTGCTCGGCCTGTCGATGCTGCCGTTCTTCTACAACGTGTGGAAGACCGCCAAGTACGGCAAGAAGATCGAGGTCGACGACCCGTGGGGCTACGGCCGTTCGCTGGAGTGGGCGACCTCCTGCCCGCCGCCGCGGCACAACTTCCTCAGGCTGCCGCGGATCCGTTCCGAATCCCCGGCGTTCGACCTGCATCACCCGGAGATCGCGGCGCTCGAGCAGCTGGAGCACCCCTCCGCGGATGACAAGGCCCTCGCCGGCGGCAAGGAGTCGGGCAAGTGAAGATTCAGGGCAAGATGTTCCTGTGGCTGAGCGTCTTCCTGCTCGCCATGGCCATCACGTACGGCGTGTGGGCGAAGGAGCCGGCCGGTACCACCACACTCTTCCTGGCCTTCGGCCTGAGCGTCATGATCGGCTTCTACCTGGCCTTCACGGCGCAGCGGGTCGACGCCATGGCTCAGGACAACAAGGAAGCCGACGTCGTGGACGAGGCCGGCGAGGTGGGGTTCTTCTCCCCGCACAGCTGGCAGCCGCTCTCGCTGGCCTTCGGTGCTTCCCTCGCCTTCCTGGGCATCGTCTTCGGCTGGTGGTTGCTCTACTTCTCGGTGCCGGTGATCCTGATCGGTCTGTTCGGCTGGGTCTTCGAGTACTACCGCGGTGAGAACCGCACCCAGTGACAGCGAGTCACCGCTCCACCTGACGGGGGGCCTGTACTTCTCCACCAAAAGGAGTACAGGCCCCCCGTTTGCAGTCACAATGCGCGCTGATAGGGATGAATCTCCATAGCGTGTGTTCATGAACCACACGCCGCCGCGCTTCCGCCCCGTAGTGAGCTGCACTCTGCTGGTCGTGACCCTGGTCGCAGGTGTCACCGCCTGCGCAGGGTCCAATAGCAACCCGCTCGCGGCGAAACCGTACGACGCGGCGAACGAGATCTCGTCCAACGTCCCCGAGGGCGACGGCAAGGCCGACTCCGACAAGCCCCTCGAAGTATCCGTCGACGGCGACGACGGCCGGATCACGGACGTGTCGGCCGTGGACGCGATCGGACGCCATCTGGCCGGCGAGCTCGACGCCGACGGGAAGCGCTGGCACTCCACCTCCCCGCTCGCCGCCGGCACCCGCTACACCGTCCGGGTCAGCACGGAGGACAGCGACGGCGCCCCGGGCAGCCGCACGCTCTCCTTCGAGACCGCCTCCGCCAAGGCCAAGAAGCTCCTGAAGGTCACCTTCGGTCCTGAGGCGGGCACCTACGGCGTCGGACAGCCCATCACGGCGGAACTCAGCGCTCCGGTCAAGGACAAGGCGTCCAGGGCCATCGTGGAGCGCGCCCTGCAGGTCCGCTCCACGCCCGCTGCGACCGGCTCCTGGTACTGGGTCGACGACAAGCACCTGCACTACCGCCCCAAGGACTACTGGCCCGCCAAGGCCACCATCGACGTCACCAGCGGCCTGGCGGGCATCAAGGTCACCGACGCGCTGTACGGAGCCCCCGCGACGGCGCTGAAGCTCACCACGGGCGACCGTGTCGAGGCCATCACCGACGCCGCCACGCACACGATGACTGTCAAGCGCAACGGGAAAGTGATCAACACCATTCCGGTGACCACCGGCAAGCCCGGCTTCTCCACGCGCAACGGCGTCAAGGTCGTGCTGAGCAAGGAGTACTCCGTACGCATGCGCGGCGAGACGATCGGCATTTCGACGGACTCGTCCGACTCGTACGACCTACAGGTCTACTACGCGACCCGCGTCACCTGGAGCGGCGAGTACGTGCACGCAGCCCCCTGGTCCACCGGCTCGCAGGGGCTCGCGAACGTCAGCCACGGCTGTACGGGCATGAGCACCAGCCTGGCCGAGTGGTTCTACAACACCGTGCGCCCGGGCGACATCGTCCAGGTGGTTCGCAGCCAGGGCGAGATGATGACGCCGTTCGACAACGGCTACGGCGACTGGAACCTGTCCTGGGACAAATGGCAGCAGGGCAGCGCCCTGCAGAAGAACGACGCCCCGGACCGCACGGACACGATCCAGGCGGCGCGACTGCGCCCCGAGGTCTGACCGGCCCGGGGAGTGCGCTGCCCCCCAGTGGGACCGCAGCCACCCGGCAGCCTCTCAGGCGTCCACGCAGTCCCTGCTGCGCAGCAGAGCGGCCAGGGCGTCCGCGAACTCGACCGGTTCGACCGGCAGGGTCACCGCGGCGTCCGCACGGCTCCAGGTGGCCAGCCAGGCGTCCTGCGGGCGCCCGATCAGCAGCAGTACGGGCGGGCAGTGGAAGATCTCGTCCTTGATCTGCCGGCAGACGCCCATGCCGCCCGCGGGTGCCGTCTCGCCGTCCAGGACACAGACATCGATGCCACCGTTGTCCAGTGCCTCCAGGACGGCGGGCAGGGTGGCGCACTCAAGGAACTCCACCGGTGGCACATCGGCCGCAGGCCTGCGCCCGGCTGCCAGCCTCACCTGCTCACGGGTGTTGGCGTCGTCGCTGTAGACCAGGACCGTGGCGGTCGGCTGCATTGTTCCTCCGTGACATCTGTGTCTTCGGGGCTTTCCGGGCATGAACCGATGGGCGGATCGTACTCCGCCCGATGGCCCGTCAGTACCGCCCGGGACAGCGGATTCATGGGCTGTTCGGGGAAGGCACACCCTGTTGACACACCGAACGGCACCCCCCGGAGTGAGGGCGGGATAAGGGACCGACATAATGTCGGTCGTGGCGACAGCAACGACAGTAGAAACCGGGCACGCGCACCCGTCGGTCAATCGACCGAACCTCACCAGCGTCGGAACCATCATCTGGTTGAGTTCCGAGCTGATGTTCTTCGCGGCCCTCTTCGCGATGTACTTCACCCTGCGATCGGTGATGGGACCCGACCACTGGAAGGAAATGGCTTCGGCCCTGAACTTCCCGTTCTCGGCGACGAACACCACGATCCTGGTGCTCTCCTCACTCACCTGCCAGCTCGGCGTCTTCGCCGCGGAGCGGGGCGACGTGAAGAAGCTCCGTACCTGGTTCGTGATCACTTTCGTGATGGGTGCGATCTTCATCGGAGGCCAGATCTTCGAGTACACCGAGCTGGTGAAGGAGGAGGGCCTCTCGCTGTCCTCCGACCCGTACGGCTCGGTGTTCTACCTGACGACCGGCTTCCACGGGCTGCACGTGACAGGCGGTCTCATCGCCTTCCTGCTTGTTCTGGGCAGGACATACGCAGCCAAGAGGTTCACCCACGAACAGGCCACCGCCGCCATCGTCGTGTCCTATTACTGGCACTTCGTCGATGTCGTATGGATCGGCCTCTTCGCCACGATCTACATGATCAAGTAACCGGGCTCGAACCCGAACCACATCCAGCATCGACGCAGAAGATCCTGACACCGGGGTAATCCGTGAAAAAGCTCTCCGCACGACGACGCCATCCGTTGGCGGCGGTCGTCGTACTACTCCTCGCGCTGGCGGCCACTGGGGGGCTGTACGCCGCGTTTGCGCCCGCGAGTAAGGCGCAGGCCGACGAAACCGCCCAGTCCCTCGCCATCGATGAGGGCAAGAAGCTGTACTCCGTCGGTTGCGCCAGCTGCCACGGAACCGGCGGTCAGGGCACCACCGACGGGCCGAGCCTGGTCGGCGTGGGCTCCGCCGCCGTGGACTTCCAGGTCGGTACGGGCCGTATGCCGGCGCAGCAGCCGGGCGCCCAGGTACCGAGCAAGAAGGTCATCTACAGCCAGGCCGAGATCGACCAGCTCGCGGCGTATGTCGCGTCGCTCGGCGCCGGTCCGATCGTTCCGACCAAGAATCAGGTCAGCCCTGAGGGTGCGGACATCGCCAACGGTGGCGAACTGTTCCGTACCAACTGCGCACAGTGCCACAACTTCACCGGCCAGGGTGGTGCGCTGACGAACGGCAAGTACGCGCCCAGCCTTGAAGATGTGGACCCGAAGCACATCTACGAGGCCATGCAGACCGGCCCGCAGAGCATGCCGTCCTTCCCGGACACGACGATGCCCGAGCAGGAGAAGCGGGACATCATCGCGTACGTCGAGGCCGTGAACAGTGACCAGACGGCGAGCCCGGGTGGTCTCTCGCTGGGTGGCCTGGGGCCGGTCAGCGAGGGCTTGTTCGCCTGGATCTTCGGGCTCGGCGCACTGATCGCAGTTGCCATTTGGGTCGCGGCCCACACCGCTAAGGCCAAGAAGTCATGAGTAGCCAAGAGATTCCAGACGAGAACCTGCCTGCTGAGCAGGGCACCGCGCGCGGCGCGGTAGAGGTCGCGGAAGACCCGTTCGCCGACCCGGGGCTGCCGGCCCACAAGCCGCGCATCCAGGACATCGACGAACGGGCCGCGAAGCGCTCCGAGCGCGCCGTCGCGTTCATGTTCACGCTGTCCATGCTGGCGACGATCGGCTTCATCGCCTCGTACGTCATCTTCCCGGTCGACCAGATCGTGTACATCTGGCCGTTCGGCCATGTGAGCGCGCTCAACTTCTCCCTGGGCCTGACCCTGGGCGTGGCCCTCTTCACGATCGGTGCCGGTGCCGTCCACTGGGCGCGCACCCTGATGTCCGACGTGGAGGTCGCCGACGACCGGCACCCCATCGAGGCCGAGCCCGAGGTCAAGGCGAAGGTCCTTGCAGACTTCGCGGCAGGTGCCGAGGAGTCCGCGTTCGGCCGGCGCAAGCTGATCCGTAACACCCTTTTCGGCGCGCTGGCCCTGGTGCCGCTCTCTGGTGTGATGCTGCTGCGTGACCTCGGTCCGCTGCCGGAGAAGAAGCTCCGCAGCACTCTGTGGGCCAAGGGCAAGCAGCTCATCAACATGAACACGATGGAGCCGCTGCGTCCCGAGGACGTCGCGGTCGGTTCGCTGACCTTCGCCATGCCCGAGGGCCTGGACGAGCACGCGGAGGACTTCCAGAACCAGATCGCCAAGGCCGCGCTGATGATCGTCCGTATCGAGCCGAAGGACATCAAGGACAAGCGCGAGCGCGAGTGGGCCCACGAGGGAATCGTGGCCTTCTCCAAGATCTGCACCCACGTCGGCTGCCCGATCAGCCTGTACGAGCAGCAGACGCACCACGTGCTCTGCCCGTGCCACCAGTCCACCTTCGACCTCTCCGACGGCGCCCGCGTCATCTTCGGTCCGGCCGGCCACGCCCTTCCGCAGCTGCGGATCGGTGTGAACAGCGAGGGCAACCTCGAGGCGCTCGGTGACTTCGACGAGCCCGTCGGTCCTGCATTCTGGGAGCGCGGATGAGTACTGCGACGACGAACACGTCTGGTGCCGGCGCACCGGGCAAGCGCAAGGCGCCCGCCGGTGAGCGGGTGGCCGACTGGGCGGACGGCCGGCTCGGGATCTACTCCCTGGCCAAGGCCAACATGCGCAAGATCTTCCCGGACCACTGGTCCTTCATGCTCGGTGAGATCGCCCTTTACAGCTTCATCATCATCATCATCACGGGTGTGTATCTGACGCTGTTCTTCCACCCGAGCATGAACGAAGTCGTGTATCACGGCTCGTACGAGCCGATGCAGGGCATCAAGATGTCCGAGGCGTACGCCTCGACGCTGGACATCAGCTTCGACGTCCGCGGTGGTCTGCTGGTTCGCCAGATCCACCACTGGGCCGCGCTGATCTTCCTGGCCGGCATGTTCGTGCACATGATGCGCGTCTTCTTCACGGGTGCCTTCCGCAAGCCGCGTGAGATCAACTGGCTGTTCGGCTTCCTGCTGTTCGTGCTGGGTATGTTCACCGGCTTCACCGGCTACTCGCTCCCGGACGACCTGCTCTCCGGTACGGGTGTCCGCTTCACCCAGGGCGCGATCCTGTCGATTCCGGTCGTCGGCACGTACATCTCGATGTTCCTGTTCGGCGGAGAGTTCCCCGGCCACGACATCGTCGCCCGGTTCTACTCGATCCACATCCTGCTGCTGCCGGGCATCATGCTCGGCCTGCTGGTGGCGCACCTGATTCTGGTCTTCTACCACAAGCACACGCAGTTCGCGGGTCCCGGCCGCACCAACAAGAACGTCGTCGGCATGCCGCTGCTGCCGGTGTACATGGCGAAGGCCGGTGGCTTCTTCTTCCTGGTCTTCGGCATCATCGCCATCATCGCGGCCATCGCCACGATCAACCCGATCTGGGCCATCGGCCCGTATCGCCCGGACCAAGTGTCCACCGGCGCCCAGCCCGACTGGTACATGGGCTTCGCCGAGGGTCTGATCCGAGTGATGCCTGGCTGGGAGATCAACATCTGGGGTCACACGCTCGTCCTGGGTGTGTTCATCCCGCTGATGGCCTTCGGACTGGTACTCGCGATCATCGCGGTCTACCCGTTCATCGAGTCCTGGATCACCGGGGACAAGCGCGAGCACCACATCCTGGACCGCCCGCGCAACGCCCCGACCCGGACGGCCTTCGGTGTCGCCTGGATCACCGAGTACGTCGTCGTCTTCATCGGCGGTGCCAACGACCTGTGGGCCACGCACTTCCACCTGTCGCTGAACGCCATCTCCTGGTTCGTCCGGATCTTCATCTTCGTCGGACCGGTCATCGCGTTCGTCGTCACCAGAAGGATCTGCCTGGGCCTCCAGCGTCGCGACAAGGAGAAGGTGCTGCACGGGCGCGAGTCCGGCATCATCAAGCGCCTGCCGCACGGTGAGTTCGTCGAGATCCACGAGCCGCTCGGCCCCGAGCAGCTGCACACGCTCACCGCGCACGAGCAGTACGAGCCGGTCGAGATCGGCCCGACGGTCGACGAGAACGGTGTCGAGCGCAAGGTGTCCGTACTGGAGAAGCTGCGGGCCAGGCTCAGCAAGGGCTACTACGGCGAGAACAACCAGATCGCCAAGCCCACCGCCGAGGAATACAAGGAGATCACCAGCGGCCACGGTCACCACTGATCGCCTGAACTGATCGCCACAGCAGGAGCCCCGTCCATCCGATGGACGGGGCTCTTCGCTGTCCGCGACGCTCGATAGGCTGGGGGTCCCCCTTTTTTTCGGCTGTGGACCCCAGGAGCGGACCATGAACGTTGTGACCCCGGTCGGCGGCGGCAGCGTGGCGGACCGTTCCTGGCCCGGCGTGCTGAACCCGCTGCTGCGTGGCGAGAACCTGACCGCGGACGACACCGCATGGGCGATGGACCGCATCATGAGCGGTGAGGCGACCGATGTGCAGATCGCCGGGTTCGCGGTGGCCCTGCGGGCCAAGGGCGAGACGGTCGACGAGGTGTCCGGCCTGGTGCGCGCGATGTACGAGCACGCCAACACCATCCACGTACCCGGTCGTACGGTCGACATCGTCGGCACCGGCGGCGACCTCGCCAAGACGGTCAACATCTCCACGATGTCGGCGATCGTCATCGCGGGTACCGGCGCCAAGGTCGTCAAGCACGGCAACCGCGCCTCCTCGTCGGCGAGCGGTTCCTCCGATGTACTGGAGAAGCTCGGCGTCAATCTCGAGCTCAGTGCGCAGCGGGTCGTCGAGGTCGCCGAGGCGGCGGGCATCACCTTCTGCTTCGCGGTGAAGTTCCACCCCGCCCTGCGCTACGCCGCCAAGGCCCGCAAAGAGCTCGGCGCCCCGACGACGTTCAACATCCTCGGGCCACTCACCAACCCGGCCAAGGTGCGCTCCCAGGCCATCGGCGTCGCCGACCTGCGGATGGCGCCCATCGTCGCCGGTGTCCTCGCCGAGCGCGGCAATTCGGCGTTGGTCTTCCGCGGCGACGACGGCATGGACGAGTTGGCGACGACCTCGACCTCGCGCGTCTGGGTGGTCCGGGACGGATCGGTACGCGAGGAGGCCTTCGACCCGCGTGACGTCGGTCTGGAGCTGGTGCCGGCACAGGCGCTGCGCGGCGCCGACGCCTCGTACAACGCGGAGGTGGCCCGCCGGGTGCTGGCCGGCGAACGAGGACCCGTACGGGAGGCCGTGCTGCTCAATTCGGCAGCGGCGCTGGTTGCGCTGGACCCGGCAGACGGCACGCTGAACGAGCAGCTTGCCGCCGGGATCGCGAAGGCCGCCGAGTCCATCGACTCGGGGGCGGCCCGGCAGGCGCTGGAGCGCTGGGTAGCGGTCAGCAACGCCTGAGAGGCCATCCGACAGCCTCTGAGAGGACGGAATGTGACGCAGGGCGCGGTCCAGATCTTGGACCGCGCCTTGCGCGTTGACCTACGTATGGCAAGATGCTCGGCAGGTCATGAGTGACAGCGACTACGGCCCCGGCCCGCTGTCCGGCAACCCTCCGTCCGTGGCGGGGTGCCCCGGGTGAAGACCAGGCCGTAGGCAGCGAGGTCTGCGGCAAGCGCGGGCCCCTCGGCATCTGTGAATGCCAGCCCCCGGGGTCCTGGTCCCTAGGGAGTCTCTTGTGAGCACGCGAATGCGATAGGGCTTCTCGGCCCTCCTCCGCACACTCTTTTTCACTTTCTGCTGCGCTGCCGCGTATCCGCCGGCGCATGCAATTCGCCTGCCTGTTACGGGAGTTCGCCATGTCTGTCTTCACCGCTGCCGCCGACCAGTCGCTTTGTACCCCTTTGCCGGTTCTGGGAAAGGATGTAACGGTTCCGCTGGTCACGGGTGGTGAAGTCGCGTACGCCGCTCTCGACTACGCCGCCAGCGCCCCGGCTCTGCAGCGCGTCTGGGACGACGTCGCCGCGTACGCCCCCTACTACGGCAGTGTCCACCGCGGTGCCGGATACCTCTCGCAGCTCTCCACGGACCTCTTCGAGAACAGCCGCGCGACCGTCGCGGAGTTCCTCGGCTGCCGCGCCGAAGACCAGGTGATCTTCACCCGGTCGACCACCGACTCACTCAACCTGCTGGCCGCCGTCATTCCCGCCGACTGCCAGGTCTTCGTGTACGAGACCGAGCACCACGCCTCGCTGCTGCCGTGGCGCGACGCCCGGGTGACCTATCTGAACGCCCCGCGCACTCCGGCCCAGGCCGTCGAGACGCTGGAGCGGGCGCTCGCCGACCGTGCTCCTTCCCCGAGCTCTCAACTTCGTTCGGGCAGGTCAGGCCCCGTTGGCCCCGCGCTGGTCTGCGTCACCGGCGCCTCCAACGTCACCGGCGAGCTGTGGCCGGTCAAGGAGCTGGCGGCTGTCGCGCACGCGCACGGTGCCCGGATCGTGCTGGACGCCGCGCAGCTCGCCCCGCACCACCCCATCGACATCGCCGAGCTGGACGTCGACTGGGTCGCCTTCTCCGGACACAAGCTGTACGCGCCGTTCGGCTCGGGCGTGCTCGCGGGCCGGGCCGACTGGCTGCAGGATGCCGAGCCGTACCTGGCCGGCGGCGGCGCCTCGCGCAAGGTCGCCCGCCGCACCGACGGCGGTGTCGACGTCGAGTGGCACTCCACCGCCGCCCGCCACGAGGCCGGTTCTCCCAACGTCATCGGCGTGTACTCGATCGCCTCCGCCTGCAAGGCGCTCACGCAGGCGGGCTTCGACAACCTGGTCGCCCGGGAGCAGCACCTCGTCACCGCGGTCCGGGCCGGTCTCGCCGACGTTCCAGAGGTCAAGGTGCTCTCGCTGTTCGGCGAAGACGCTCCGCGGGTCGGCGTGATCTCCTTCGTGGTGGAGGGCTGGAACAGCTCGCACTTCGCCGCGGCACTCTCCGCCGAGTACGGAATCGGGGTCCGCGACGGACTGTTCTGCGCCCACCCGCTGGTCCGCACCCTGCTGGGCAGCGACCCGCAGGAGGTCGGCGAGTGCGGCGTGCCCGAGGCCGGGACGGGCGAGATCCCCCAGTCTCGAACTGACTCGACCGGGGGGACCCGCTCGCTCAACGCGATCCGGGTGAGCTTCGGGGCCGGTACGCCGGACGAGCACATCGAGCGATTCGTCCGCGCGGTCAAGGAGCTGGTGAGCAAGGGCGCCCAGTGGCAGTACCGCACTGAGGACGGCCGCTGCGTCCCGGACCGGGGCGCAGCGCAGCTCTGACGCCCTGATGGAAGGGGCGTATCTACGCGTCGAGGCCGATGGCGAAGGCGGCCTCCAGGTCATGCTGCGAGTACGTACGGAAGGCCACGTGCGTGTCCGTGGCTTCGACGCCGGGGATCTTGCTGATCCGGCCGGGGATGACGTCCGCCAGATCGTCGTGCCTGGCCACCCGGACCATGGCGATCAGGTCGTACGTACCGGTGACCGAGAAGACCTCGCTGACGCTGTCCAGTGCGGCGATGGCCTCGGCGATCTCGGGAATCCGGTCCACGCTGGTTTTGATGAGCACGATCGCGGTGATCACGGCTGGCTTTCTCCCTCGGTGACCGTGGCTGGAGTCTTCACTCTATCCGTACGCCCGTAACGCCCCCAGGCGTAGAGGAAGCCGAGGGCGAAGCCGACCACATGGGCCAGATAGGCCACGCCGGGGCCCCCGCTGCCCGCGCCATGGACCGCCAGCCACTGCAGGACGAACCAGAAGATCAGCACGATCCAGGCGGGGAAGCGCAGCGGCAGGAAGAAGAGGAAGGGGAACAGGCTGGTGACCCGGGACCTGGGGAACAGGTACAAGAACGCCCCCAGCACCGCCGAGATCGCCCCCGACGCGCCGACGAGCGTCTGGTCGGACGTGGCGTGGGCAGCCGCGTAGGCGACCAGGGCGAGATAGCCGCAGCCGAGATAGAAGAAGGTGAACTCGGCATGGCCCATGCGCTCCTCGGTCATCGCCCCGAACACGTACAGGAAGAGCATGTTGCCGAGCAGATGCAGCCAGCTGCCGTGCACGAAGAGGGCGGTGAGCGGGGTGAGCAGGGCGCGTGCGGAGCCGTCCCACAGCTCGCTCGGGATCACGCCCCAGCGTTCGAAGTACCCGGCCTGGGCGGCGAGCAGGGCATCGGCGGTGCTGTGGGACGGGTTGAAGCCGGAGAGCGGGCTGATCAGGAAGACCAGACAGCACGCGGCGATCAGGACATAGGTCACCGGCGGTCCGCCCGAGGCGACCGTCCGTAGAGGTTTGCTGGTCAATCTGCCGCCCGTGGCCCGCCGATCGATCATGAGCAGAGCATGACGCAAGCGGAGCGAACGGGACAGACCGCCTCGCCGTGTCGGGGGGACGTGGGGAGGCCGTAGGGTTACGCCAGGACATCCGCAGTTCGACGGCGCACCGCGAGATCCTTGAAGCAGGCAGCACGAGGCTCGATGAAAGAGGACGCACGATGACGACGGTTCCCAAGCCGACCGACGGGACCCGCTGGCGCTGCACGCTCTGCGGAAATCTCACTCGGTTCGACGTGACGCGCTCCTCCAAAGTCATCGAGTACGTCCATCTCGACCTGGCCGGGGAGCCCACCGTCGAGGAACGCGAGGTGGTCAGTGAGACCATCGAGTCGGTGCGCTGCCGTTGGTGCAATGCGGTGGATCAGATCGAACTGGTGGACAGGCCGGCTGCCGACTCCTGACGGGGCCGTGCAGACAGACAATTTGGGGTGACGGATGGTGGAGCAGCCCGCTAGCGGCGCAGAGTCGGCCGGCGCGGCCGACGACGCCGTCGAGGCGCTCGACCGCCCGCTGCCCGAAGGTGTGCGGCGACGGGTCGTCGCGCTGGTCTCGGACGCGTTCGGCGGCCTGACGGTCACCGAACTCCCGGCCCAGCTGAGACAGTACGTCCGCTTCACCCCGACCCGGCGCGCCAAGTTCGCCGGTAACGCGATGGCGGCCGCGCTGGAGGGCGACCCGCTGTTTCGGCAACGCATCTCCGAACGGCTCAAGGAGGGGCAGCCGGAGCTGACGGCCGCGCTGGAGGCAGGTTCGCCGCCCGCCGCCGCCGATCCCGTCGATGTGGCCGCCGCGGCCTATGTGCTGCGCCCGGCCGGCTGGGTGAAGCTGGTTGTCTCCGCCGGCGAGGAGGCCCGGCGGGCCGATAGCGAGCGTGCCGAAGAGGAGAGCCGCCGCGAGCTGGAACGGCTGCGCGAGGAACTCGCCCAGGCCCGTTCCCAGACGAAGAACGAGACCGAACGGCTCCGCGGCGAGCTGGACGCGGCCCGCAAGGAGGCCGAATCCCTTCAGCGGAAGCTGCGCAGTGCCGTCAACGAGGTCAAGCGCGGCGAGGCCGCGCTGCGCCGCAGCCGGGCCGAGATCGACGCCGTACGGTCCGAGGCGGCCGCTCAGGTCTCCGCGGCCGAGAGCGAGTCCCGTCGCCTCAAGGCGCGGCTCGGTGAGGCCGAGGCATCCGTCGAGGCGGGCCGCAGGGCCGCCAGGGAGGGCCGCTCGGTCGAGGACATGCGGCTGCGGCTGCTGCTGGACACGGTGCTCGACGCAGCCCGCGGGCTCCGTCGCGAACTGGCCCTGCCGCCCTCCTCGTTCCGCCCCGCGGACAGTGCCGACGCGGTCGAGCCCGGCAGGATGTCGCCCAAGGACATTGCCGCCAGGGCCCTTTCGGAGACCGATCCGGCCTTGCTCGACCAGTTGCTCGCGCTGCCGCAGGCACATCTGATCGTGGACGGCTACAACGTCACCAAGACCGGCTATCCCCAACTGCCGCTGGAGAAGCAGCGGCTGAGGTTGCTGGGCGGTCTCGCGGTCCTCGCGGCGCAGACCGGCGCCGAGATGACCTGTGTCTTCGACGGGGCCGAACTGGCCGCCCCGGTGCTGCTGGCGCCGCCGCGCGGGGTCCGGGTGCTGTTCAGCAAGCCTGGTGTGACCGCCGATGAACTCATCCGTCAGCTGGCGCGCGCCGAACCGCCGGGCCGGCCCGTCGTGGTGGTCTCCACCGATCGCGAAGTCGCCGACGGAGTAGCGAAGGCGGGCGCCAGGCCCGTTGCATCCGTCTTGCTCCTGAAGCGCCTTTCGCGCGTCTAGTGGCACTTGCCGGGACTCGGTGGAAATCAGGGAACGGACCGTCAAGTGACCGCTACGCCCTGTGTGATGTGGGTAAAGAAGTATCTCCTGTGACGAGATTTTTCTTGTGAGGATTTGAACTGATCACAAGTTGGTCACTAGGGTCGGGCCTCGAACCTTCGCACGGTTGATCACCCATCCGGGGTGACAGCGAAGGCACCGCCGAGTCCGTGACGTCCACGGAGCCGGGGATTCCAGTCCCCCCACAGCCCGGTAGGCGGCTCGAGGAAGAAGGAGCTCGCCTTCGTGGCGTCCCACCGTCGTCCCAAGCAGCCGAGCCGCGCCCGTGTGACTGTGCTCACCGCGACCGCCGCCGCGGCCGTGGCCCTGTCCTCCCAGGCGGCCCAAGCCGACCCGAAGCCCTCCAAGAGCGAGGTCAAGGCGGAGGTCGACAAGCTCTACCACGAGGCGGAGGTCGCCACCGAGCGGTACAACGGGGCCAAGGAGAAGCAGGAGAAGCTGGAGAAGGAAGTCAGCGCCCTGCAGGACAAGGTGGCCCGCGGGCAGCAGGAGGTCAACGCGCTCCGCAGCGGCCTCGGTTCGCTCGCCGCCGCGCAGTACCGCTCCGGTGGCATCGACCCGTCGGTACAGCTCTTCCTCTCCTCGGACCCCGACAGTTTCCTCGACGAGGCCTCGGCCCTCGACCAGTTGACGGCCAAGCAGACCGAGTCGCTGGAGAAGATCCAGGAGAAGCAGCGGGTCCTCGCACAGGAGCGCAAGGAGGCCCAGGACAAGCTCGATGATCTCGAGGAGGTCCGCAAGACGCTCGGCGAGAACAAGAAGAAGTTCCAGGGCAAGCTCGCCGAGGCGCAGAGCCTGCTCAACACCCTGACTGCCGCCGAGCGCGAGAAGATGCGCGAGGACGACCAGCGCGCCAGCCGCGCCGCGAGCGACCGGGTCGATCTGGGCAACGAGGCGCCCGCCTCCGGCCTTGGCGCCGCTGCCCTCCAGGCCGCCTCCACCCAGCAGGGCAAGCCGTACGTCTCCGGCGGCACCGGCCCCAACTCCTACGACTGCTCGGGCCTGACCCAGTGGGCCTACGCCCAGGCCGGCGTCAACATCACCCGCACCACGTACACCCAGATCAACGAGGGCACCCAGATAGGGCGCGGCGCGCTGAAGCCGGGCGACCTGGTCTTCTTCAACAACACCTCGCACGTGGGCCTCTACGCGGGCAACAACACCGTCCTGCACGCCCCGTACCCGGGCGCGGTGGTCCGCTACGAGTCGATGAACACCATGGGCAGCTTCCAGGTCGGCGTGCGTATCTGACGACGCCCGAACGGGCGAATTCCCGCGCCCGCGCAGACAGTCCGCCCCGCCGGAGACCACAAGTCACCGGCGGGGCTTACCTGTTCGCGTCACCCCGTCCGCCCGGTGCGGCCTTTGGCCGCTCCATAACCGTCCGACTACTGCCTGCCTGCTGTGCGGCGTCTCCTCGGTCACCCGCGTCCGACGCGTATCCTCGACCGGGTGACCTGGATCGGCGGACGGCACACCGCACGGGCGGGGCGTGACGCAGTACTGCGCACGGCGGGAGTGCTGCTCGCCGGGATGCTGTTCGCCTCCGCCTGCGCGGCCCCCGGCGACAGCGCCGCCCCGGACTCCACCGCCCGCTCCATCCGCGCCACCTTGGACCGTCGCGCAGCCGCTGTACTGGATCACGATGCGGATGCCTATCTGGCCGCCATACACCCGCAGGCCACCGGGTTGCGCGCGGCCCAGCGCAGGGAACTGGACAACCTCGCGGACGTACCGCTGAGCTCATGGACGTACGAGCTGACGGACCTGACCGGACAGGGCGCCTACCGGGCCACTGCGGACGTCCGGCTGCGCTACCGGATCAAGGGCTACGACGCCGCCCCGGTAGTCGCGGACCGGGTGCTCGATCTGAGACGGGACAGCGCGGACGGCCGCTGGTACATCGTCGGCGACCGGGCGGGAAAGGGCGGCGGCCAGCAGCTCTGGCAGCAGGGCGATGTCCAGGTGGTACGCGCAGAGCACAGCCTTGTCCTCGGGGTTGGCCGCACCGAGCAGGAGCTGCACCGGATCGCCCAGGCCGCGGACCGTGCGGTGCCCGCCGTCTCGGACGCCTGGCCGGAACGCTGGGCCGGCCGCGTGGTGGTGCTCGTACCGCACACCGTGGAGGACATGGCGGGGCTGCTGGGGTCACCGGTGGCGAACTACCGGGGCATCGCGGCGGTCACCACCGGACAGACCGGCGGCCCGGACCGGGCGCCCACGGACCGGGTGATCGTCAACCCGCAGGCGTACGGCATGCTCGGCACCTTCGGGCAGCGGATCGTCCTCACCCACGAGACCACCCACGTGGCCACCCGCACCCGCACCTCCGCCGCCACCCCGACCTGGCTCTCCGAGGGCTTCGCCGACTGGGCGGCCTACCGCGCCGAGGACCGTACCGCCGCGCAGGCCGCGCCCGAACTGGCCGACGCGGTCCTGAGCGGCGATCTGCCCGCCGGACTCCCCACGGACGAGGACTTCGGCTTCGCGGGCGACTCGGCGCGCCTGGCGAGGGCGTACGAGGGAGCCTGGCTGGCCTGCGAGCTGATCGCCGATCACTGGGGCGAAACGAAGCTGTTCGCCTTTTACCAGGCCGTTGGAGGGCACCCGGGGCGGGACGGGGCGGTGGAGCAGGCCATGCGGGAGGTGCTCGCCACGACCCCGCAGGACTTCACGGCACGCTGGCGGGAGTATCTGCGCTCCCGGCTCGGCTGAGAGGCTGTCAGGTGCCGACCGGCTCCGCTTCCCGGCTGGCGCCGGACCGCGCAGCCGCCCGCCACCCGCCCTTGCGCGGCACCCCGGACACCGTCTGCCGCCACAGCTGCCGGCAGGCGATCAGCGTCGCCGCGACCAGCAGGCCGTTGCGCAGGAACATCAGGGTCACACCCGTCGCGTCGCTGGTCACCACATGGCCGAACCCGAGCGGGAACTCCAGCTGAGTGACACCCGTGGCGAGCAGCACCAGAACGGCCGGCAGCCCCATCCGGCTGTCGCGGAAGAGCACGCAGACCGCCGCCAGGCCGACCAGCCACAGCATGTACTGGGGGCTGATCACCCGGCTCGTCGTCGTGAACAGCAGCACCGCCGTGAACGCCGCGTCGGCCGCGGTGTTCACCCGGAAGTCACGGGCCCGCAGCCGCCACACCAGCAGCCAGCCGAACGCCACGACGGACAGACCGAGGGCGAGCGCGCTCACCAGCGGTACATACGGACCAAGGAACTCCAGCGAGCCGTAGTGCAGCTCCACCCGGCCCTGCCAGCCGAACTGCCGCCACACATGGAAGACCAGCGCCCCCAGCGACTCGACCTCGGTGCCCCGGTCGCGTTGGAAGCCGAGAAAGGCCAGCGCACCGGGCATCGCCGCGATGCACACCAACAGCAGCCCGGCCGCCGCCACCGCAGCGGCCGTCCACGCCCGGCGCGTCTGCGACCCACGAGCGGTACCGGCCAGGATCAGCGCCGGCCACACCTTCAGCAGCGCACCGACCGCGGCCAGCACCCCCAGCACCCGCGGATGCCGCACCCCCGCCAGCAGCGCCGCCACCGCCACCGCCACCACCATCACGTCGTAGCGGGCGTACGCGGTCGTACCGAGCAGCGGCACCCCCGCCACCCACACCCAGGCGCCCGCCCACCGGCCGGTCCGGCGGCCCGCGTACAGCAGCAGCCCCAGCACCAGCCCGTCGCACAGGAACGCGAGGACGAAGAAGGCCGAGGTGTAGTCCAGGAACGGCAGCAGGGCGGGGGAGAGGATGGCGAGCGCGGCGAGCGGCGGGTACTGCCAGGTGACGTCGGACTGCGGGTACGTACCGGTCTTCAGGACCTCGGACCAGCCGTGATAGATCACCGACACATCACTGGTCACGTCCGGTCCGGGCAACGTGATCACCTTCGTGACACAGAGCAGCAGCGCGACCCTGGTGAGGGCCCACACCGCCAGAGCGAGCCGCGCGCCGGTCGATCCCGTCATGAACGCTTCATCCGTTTCGTCAGTGGTACTCGGGGTGTAAGACGAGTCATCATGCCCGCCCGGCCCGCGAGAGAGCCATCGGCCCGGCCGCCCGGTACTGTCGGCCGGGATGGACAAGACCCTGATCGTGACGAACGACTTCCCGCCCCGCCCCGGTGGCATCCAGGCATTCCTGCACAACATGGCACTGCGTCTGGACCCCGGACAGATCGTCGTATACGCCTCCACCTGGAAGCACAGCCCCGAAGGCATCGCGGCCACCGCCGCCTTCGACGCCGAGCAGCCGTTCACCGTCGTCCGCGACCGTACGACGATGCTGCTGCCGACCCCGCGGGTCACCCGGCGCGCGGTGCAGCTGCTGCGCGTGCACGGCTGCACATCTGTCTGGTTCGGCGCCGCGGCCCCGCTCGGGCTGATGGCTCCGGCGCTGCGCAGGGCCGGAGCCCGCCGCCTGGTCGCCACCACGCATGGGCACGAGGCGGGCTGGGCCCAGCTGCCCGCGGCCCGGCAGTTGCTGGGAAGGATCGGCGAAAGCACGGACACGATCACCTACCTCGGGGAGTACACCCGCTCCCGGATCGCCACCGCACTCAGCCCCGAGGCGGCCGACCGCATGGTCCAACTGCCGCCCGGAGTCGACGAGAAGACCTTCCACCCGGGCTCCGGCGGGTACCTGATCAGGGCACGTCTCGGGCTCTCGGACCGGCCCGTCGTCGTCTGTGTGTCACGGCTCGTGCCGCGCAAGGGCCAGGACACGCTGATCCTCGCGATGCCCGCGATCCTGGCGCAGGTGCCGGACACGGTGCTGTTGATCGTCGGTGGCGGACCGTACGCCAAGGAGCTGAAGCGGCTGGCGGAGGAGACGGGGGTCGGCGACTCGGTGCGCTTCACCGGGCCGGTGCCGTGGGACGAGCTGCCCGCCCACTACGGCGCGGGCGACGTCTTCGCCATGCCGTGCCGGACCCGCCGCGGCGGCCTCGACGTGGAGGGCCTCGGCATCGTCTTCCTGGAGGCGTCCGCGACCGGACTGCCAGTGGTGGCAGGCGACTCGGGCGGTGCGCCGGACGCCGTGCTCGACGGTGAGACCGGGTGGGTGGTGCGCGGCGGCTCCGCGGAGGAGTCGGCCGACCGGATCGTCACCCTGCTCCGCGACCCGGAGCTGCGGCAGCGGATGGGGGAGCGGGGGCGGACCTGGGTCGAGGAGAAGTGGCGCTGGGACCTGCTGGCCGAGAGACTCCGTGCGCTGCTCTGACCCCACGTGAAGCGGTACGTGAAGCCCGCGAGGACGTGAGAGGGGCCCGCGCACACCGTGCGGGCCCCTCTCACGTGGTTCCTGTCAGCCCCGGTAGATCGACTCGACCTCGTCCGCGAAGTCCTTCGCCACCACATTCCGCTTCAGCTTCAGCGACGGCGTGATGTGACCCGCCTCCTCCGTGAACTGGGAGGCCAGGATGCGGAACTTGCGTACCGACTCCGCCTTGGACACCGCGGCGTTCCCGTCGTCCACCGCCCGCTGCACCTCGGCCAGCAGCTCCGGGTCCTCACGCAGCGACACGGCCGTCGAGCCGGCCGGCTTGCCGTGCTCCTCGGCCCAGCGGCCCAGGAACTCCTCGTCCAGGGTGATCAGCGCGCCCACGAAAGGCCGTCCGTCGCCGACCACCATGCACTCGGCGACCAGGGCGTGCCCGCGGATGCGGTCCTCGATCACCGCGGGAGCGACGTTCTTGCCGCCCGCCGTGACGATGATCTCCTTCTTGCGGCCGGTGATCGTGAGATAGCCGTCCTCGTCGAGCATGCCGATGTCGCCCGTGTGGAACCAGCCGTCGTCCAGCGCCTCGGCCGACGCCGCCTCGTTGTTCCAGTATCCGGTGAACAGGTGCTCGCCGTGCAGCAGCACCTCGCCGTCGTCGCCGATCCGGACGACCGAGCCGGGCAGCGGCTGGCCGACCGTACCGATCTTCTGCCGGTCCCACGGATTGAAGGTGGTGGCCGCACAGGTCTCGGTGAGGCCGTAACCCTCGAGGACGGTGAAGCCGATACCGCGGAAGAAGTGGCCGAGCCGCTCGCCCAGCGGTGCGCCGCCGGAGATCGCGTACTCGCCGCGTCCACCGAGCACGGCCCGCAGCTTGCCGTAGACCAGCCGATCGAAGATCTTGTGCTTGAACTTCAGGCCCATGGACGGGCCCTGAGCGGTACTCAGCGCGCGGCTGTACGCAATCGCCGTGTCCGCGGCCTTGTCGAAGATCTTGCCCTTGCCGTCGGCCTGCGCCTTGGCGCGCGCCGCGTTGTAGACCTTCTCGAAAACCCGCGGCACACCGAGGATCAACGTCGGCCGGAAGGAGGCCAGTTCATCGGTGAGGTTCTTGATGTCCGGTACGCAGCCGAGCTTGATCGGGGCCATCACCGAGGCCACCTCGACCAGCCGTCCGAAGACATGCGCGGCGGGCAGGAAGAGCAGTACCGAACACTCGCCGGTACGGAAGAGGGGCTTCAGCCGCTCCACCACATTGCCGCACTCCGCGAAGAAGCTGCGGTGCGTGAGCACACAACCCTTGGGACGGCCGGTGGTGCCCGAGGTGTAGACGATGGTGGCCGGATCGTCGGCCCGGGCGCTCGCGCTGCGCAGGTCCACGGTCTCCTCCGAGACCTCCGCACCCGCCGCGGTCAGCTCGTCGACTGCGCCCTTGTCGATCTGCCACACATGGCGCAGCTCCGGCAGCCGGTCGCGCACCGAGGCGACGGATGCCGCGTGCGCGTCGCTCTCCACGAGGACCGCGACCGCGCCCGAGTCGCCCAGGATCCACTGCACCTGCTCGGCGGAGCTGGTCTCGTACACCGGCACCGTGACCGCGCCCGCGCTCCAGATCGCGAAGTCCAGCTGCACCCACTCGTAGCGGGTACGGGACATCAGGCCGACCCGGTCACCGGGCTGGACGCCCGCGGCGATCAGGCCCTTGGCGGCAGCCCTGACCTCGGCCAGGAACTGTGCGGCGCCGACGTCGGTCCACCTGCCCGCCACCTTGCGGCTCATCACCGCGACATCGGGATGCTGAGCGGCATTGCGGCGGATGAGATCCGTCAGGTTGCCGTCCGAGGGGACCTCGTACAGGGCCGGAAGGCTGAACTCGCGCAAGACTGCTGCTCCTCATCGGGCTCCGGTGCCACGGCTCTGTGTGACGCACCGGCTGCGGTCCGAGATGGGCGGGTGCTCAGTGGGGGTGAGCACGATTGGACCTGCCCGGACGTTACCCACCAGTACTCGGTTACCGATAGGGGGTTCCGGCCAGATGTCTTACGCGTCACACACAACGGTGATCCTTGCGCGCACAGTAGTCCACTGCGGTGACCGCCCGGAGGTCGTCGCAGGTCCGGCGGCCTCTACCCAGGTGGAGAACAGAGTTCTAGGGTGATCGCCATGCCAGCCGTACCGAACAGCCGAGGAACCTCGACCGCACGGCGCACGCGCGTTCATGTGGTCAGTGACGTGCACGGCAACACCGAGGCCCTGGCCCGCGCCGGGGACGGCGCCGACGCGCTGATCTGCCTCGGTGACCTGGTGCTCTTCCTCGACTACGCCGACCACTCGCGCGGCATCTTCCCCGATCTGTTCGGCGTGCGGAACGCCGACCGGATCGTCGAACTGCGCACCGCTCGCCGCTTCGAGGAGGCCCGCGAGTTCGGCCGCGGCCTGTGGGCGGGCATGGACCGCAACGCCGCGATCGTCTCGGCGGTGCGCAAGCAGTACGCCGAACTCTTCGCCGCTTTCCCCACCCCGACGTACGCCACCTATGGCAACGTCGACATCCCCGGCCTGTGGCCCGAGTACGCGCACCCGGGCATGACCGTCCTCGACGGTGACCGCGTCGAGATCGGCGGCCGCGTATTCGGCTTCGTCGGCGGTGGCCTGAAGACCCCGATGAACACCCCGTACGAGATCGGCGACGAGGAGTACGCGGCCAAGATCGAGGCCATCGGGCCGGTCGACGTGCTCTGCACCCACATCCCGCCCGAAGTGCCGGAGCTGACGTACGACACGGTGGCGCGCCGCTTCGAACGCGGGAGCCGGGCCCTGCTCGACGCCATCCGCAGGACCCGACCCCGGTACGCACTGTTCGGCCATGTCCACCAGCCGCTGGTCCGCCGGATGCGGATCGGCGCCACCGAATGCGTGAACGTCGGCCACTTCGCTTCCACCGGCAGGCCCTGGGCCCTGGAGTGGTGACCGCACCGGCGCCGGACCCTGGAACGAGGCGCCGCGCACACGCGATAGCCTTCTGACGGCAGGCCTCTGCCGACGCACCGGTACACCGCACTGGAGGAGCCACGGCGATGGCTGAACACACCAGCTCGAGCATCACGATCGAGGCGGCGCCGGCCGACGTCATGGGAGTGATCGCCGACTTCGCCCGCTATCCGGAGTGGACCGGCGAAGTCAAGGAGGCCGAGGTCCTCTCCATCGACGGCCAGGGCCGTGCCGAGAAGGTCCGTCTCGTCCTCGACGCCGGAGCGATCAAGGACGACCACACCCTCGCGTACACCTGGATCGACGACTACGAGGTCGGCTGGACCCTCGTCAAGTCCCAGATGCTGCGCGCCATCGACGGCTCCTACGCGCTGGCCCCGCTCGGCGACGGCGAGCGCACCGAGGTCACCTACCGGCTGACCGTCGACGTCAAGATCCCGATGCTCGGCATGATCAAACGCAAGGCGGAGAAGGTCATCATCGACCGGGCCCTGGCCGGCCTGAAGAAGCGCGTCGAGTCCGTCCCGAAGGCCTGACCCGGTGCGTACGGTCCTCGTCACCGGCCCCGGCGGCGCCGGCCGTACCACCCTCGCGGCAGCGACCGCGCTGGCCGCGGCCCGCCGAGGGCGCCGCACCCTGCTGCTCTCCGCCGACGCCGTACCCGGCTTCCCCGAAGGCACGGAACCCACCGAGGTCACGGCCGGCCTTTGGTCCGCCCGCATCGACTCCGGCGAACACTTCCGCAGCGAACTGCTCACCCTCCAGGACCAGGCGTCCGGTGTGCTCGACCTGCTCGGCGGGAACCGGCTGGACAGCGAGGAACTCACCGAACTCCCCGGCAGCGCCCAGCTCGCCCTGCTGCACGCCCTGCGCCGCGCCGCCCAGGGCGACTGGTCGCCGAGCGGCTACGAACTCCTCGTCGTCGACCTGCCGCCGCTGCGCGAAGCGCTCGCCGTACTCGCCCTGCCCGAACAGCTGCGCCGCTATCTGCGTCGGCTGCTGCCCGAGGAACGCCAGGCCGCACGCGCCCTGCGCCCGATGCTCGCCCAGCTCGCCGGCGTACCCATGCCCGCCCAGTGGCTGTACGAGGCCGCCGCCCGCAGGGACGCCGAGCTGGCCGCCGTCCAGGCGCTGATCGAGGACCGGGGCACCACGCTGCGGCTGGTCGCCGAACCCGGCCCCGCCGCCGAGGACGCCCTGCGCACCGCCCGCACCGGACTTGCCCTGCATGGACTGCGCGTCGACACCCTCGCGGTGAACCGGGTACTGCCCAGGCACTCCGGCGACCCCTGGTTCGCGGCCCTCGCCGCGCAGCAGGAGAAGACGATCGAGCACTGGTACGAGGAATGGGCGCCCGCTGCGGCCCTGTGCGAAGTGCCCCACCTCGGCCGCGATCCGCGGGGCCTGGACGACCTCACTCTCCTCGACACCGGAGCCGGCTGCACCGTCCGCGAGGAGGCGGGCACCGGCGGCGGCCTCGTCGGGGGCGACGGACTCGCCGCGGAGCTGGACGACCGGAGCCCCGGCCGGGCCGACGACCCCTGGTGGATCGAGGACCCGAACGCCCCGGACGACCTCGACGAGCTGCGGCCGCTGCTGCCCGGCAGCCGGATCGTGAACACCCCGTCGTCCGGCGACGGCGACTTGGTTCTGGTCTGGTGCCTGCCCCTGCCCGGCGCCGTCAAGTCGGACCTCCAACTGGTGCGACGCGGCAACGAACTGCTCCTCACGGTGGGCCCGTTCCGCCGGATCGTCCCCCTGGAGTCCGGTCTGCGCCGCTGCACCGTCTCCGGTGCCGCCCTCACCGACGGGGTACTCCGGGTCCGGTTCACGCCGGACCCCGGTCTGTGGCCCCGCACGAGCTGAACGGCGCATCACGGTTCGGGTAACGTCGGTAGTACATGCCCCGTATGCCGGGTCGCCGACACACCACGTCGCAGGAGTCCGTCATGAGCGAAGCCGCCGATCGTCCCGTCGACGACGACGCGTGGGCGAAGGCCTGCGCCGAGGACCTCGAAGCGGAGAAGGCCCGCCGCCGCTCCCAGTACGGCCCGCCGCCCGGCTCCGCAGCCGAGGAGCTGCGCAAGCTGGTCGACGCCGTGGCCGACAAGGTCTCGTCCCTCCAGTCGCCGCTGTTCGGCGCGGCGGCCCAGGGCACCGTGCAGCAGATCATCAAGCAGGCCAAGTCCGCCGTCGCGCCCGTCATCGAACGCAATCCGGACGTCTTCGACCACATCGCCGCGGCCGGCAACGAACTCCTCGCCGCCTACCGGTCCGCCGTGGAAGGCCAGGAACGCCGCTGGACGCAGGGCGCAGGGGACCCCGCAGGCACCGAAAAGAAGGACGGCGATCCCACCGACCCGCGCGACGAGGGTCCTGCCGCGGGCGAACACATCGACCTGGACTGACCGGCACCGATGGGCCGGGTCCGGCTCGGGTACGGTTGGCCGCAGCGGGGCTCGACCGAAACTGAGGGATTCATGGGACTCACCATCGGCGTCGATATCGGCGGCACGAAGATCGCAGCTGGAGTGGTCGACGAAGAGGGACAGATCCTCTCGATGTTCAAGGTGTCGACCCCGCCGACGGCCGAAGCCATTGTGGACGCGATCGCGACGGCCGTGTCCGGCGCGAGCGAGGGACACCAGATCGACGCTGTCGGCATCGGCGCCGCCGGATATGTCGACGACAAGCGCGCCACCGTGCTGTTCGCGCCGAACATCGACTGGCGGCACGAGCCGCTGAAGGACAAGGTCGAACAGCGCGTCGGCCTTCCGGTCGTCGTCGAGAACGACGCCAACGCCGCCGCCTGGGGCGAGTACCGCTTCGGTGCCGGACAGGGCCACGACGACGTCATCTGCATCACACTCGGCACCGGTCTCGGTGGCGGCGTCATCATCGGCAACAAGCTGCGCCGCGGACGCTTCGGTGTGGCCGCCGAGTTCGGCCACATCCGGGTCGTCCCGGACGGCCTGCTCTGCGGCTGCGGCAGCCAGGGCTGCTGGGAGCAGTACGCATCCGGGCGCGCACTCGTCCGGTACGCCAAGCAGCGCGCCAACGCCACCCCTTCGAGCGCCGCGATCCTGCTGTCGCTCGGCGACGGCACGGTGGACGGCATCGAGGGCAAGCACATCAGTGCGGCCGCCCGGCAGGGCGACGCGGTCGCGATCGACTCGTTCCGCGAGCTGGCCCGCTGGGCCGGAGCCGGACTCGCCGACCTCGCCTCGCTCTTCGACCCGTCCGCTTTCATCATCGGCGGCGGCGTGTCGGACGAGGGCGAGCTCGTCCTCGAGCCGATCCGCAAGTCGTTCCGGCGCTGGCTGATCGGCGGCGAGTGGCGTCCGCACGCCCAGGTGCTCGCGGCCCAACTGGGCGGCAAGGCAGGTCTGGTGGGCGCGGCGGACCTGGCTCGCCAGGGCTGAACCACCCGGAACCGGACAGAGCCGTACGCCCGTCGCGCCCCCTGGGGAGCGGCGGGCGTGGGTCGTATCGTGAGCCCCATGGTTCTGACGCCGCTGCCCGACTCCCGTACCGAGCCGGATGGTTCGGCCGTCATCAGAGTGCTCAGCTACAACGTCCGGTCGATGCGCGGCGACCGCGAGGCACTGGCCCGCGTCATCAGCGCCTGCGACCCCGACCTCGTCCTCATCCAGGAAGCCCCGCGCTTCTTCCGCTGGCGCAAGCGCGCCGCCTGGCTCGCGGCCCGCACCGACCTGGTCGTCCTGAGCGGCGGCGCAACGGCGGCCGGGCCACTGCTGCTCTGCTCGCTGCGGGCCACGGTGGAGCGGACACAGGACGTGCTGCTGCCGCGCACTCCCGGACTGCACCGCAGGGGCTTCGCCACGTCAGTGGTACGGATCGCGGGCACCCGGATCGGCCTGCTGAGCTTCCATCTGAGCCTGCAGCACGACGAACGCCTGGCCCAGACGGAGAGGCTGCTGCAACGGCTGGCCGCGATGGGCGCCGAGCACGCCATCGCGGCCGGCGACCTCAACGACGTACCGACCGGGACCGCGTTCCGGCAGCTGGCCGGACGGCTCCAGGACTGCTGGGCAGTCCGGCCGTGGGGTGACGAGTACACCTTCTCGCCGGACCATCCGCGGCGGCGCATCGACGCGGTGTTCGCGACGGGCGGGATCGAGGTGCTGGGCTGCGGTGTCCCCGCAGGACTGCCCGGTGTCACCGACAAGGACCTGCGGGCGGCCACTGACCACCTGCCGGTGCTGGCGGCACTACGGGTGCCCGCGACCAGGCCCTGAGCCGCGCGGCAACAGCTGACGACCTCGCCCACTGCCAATCGTGGGCGAGGTCGTAAGGGCCACCTCGACCGGCCCGGTCTCAGACCACCGCTCCGCGCCCCGGGTCGTCGCCGTCCTCGTCGTCGTCCTCCATCCGCGCCACCAGGGTGACGAAGCCACCCAGGAAGCCGCCGACGCAGACCGTCGTGAGCCACCAGGTCATGTCCCACCGCAGCAGCACCGCGACCAGCATCAGCACCGGACCGCCGACGACCGCGAGCCAGGCGAACTTCGCCGTGACATCGGCCTCCGGCAGCGGCGGCGGCTCCGGGGGGACGAAATGCCCCTCGTCGCTGTCGTCGATGTCGCCGTCCTTCGGCTCCTCGACCTCGTAGTCGCGCGGACCGGCGACGCCGGGGGCGAACACGATCGAGCTGCCGAGCGGCTTCTCCGGCGGCTTCGGGGTCTTCTTCCCGACCCCCTTGTCCGGATCCAGGACGCCCGACTGATCGCCCTCCAGCAGCGCGAGATCCTCGACCGACCTGAACGGCCTGGCGCCCGGCGGGTCGGCCGGTTCCTCGCCGTACCCCGCCACGATCGCCTTCCACGCGGCGTCCTCGTCGATCGGCCGGCCGGACCGCTCGCCGTCGGCGCCCGGCGGCACTTCCTGGGCAGCAGCATCCTGCGGACCCGTACCGTCGTCGGGGGCGGGCGCTCCCTTCGCGGGAAGGTCAGTTCCTTCCGGGGGCAGGGACTCGGGTCCCTCCTCGCTGCCCGCGCGCTCCGCGTCGTGCTCAGCCACCTGACGTGCTCCCCTTCTTGCCGACGCTCGGAGCGAGGCGGCCGATGAACCGGTAGCTCTCGTCGAAGATCCGCTCCGCATCGTGGTCCAACGTCGCGACGTGGTAGCTCTGTTCCAGCAGGATCTCCTCGACATCCGTCGACGACACCCGGCTGAGGATCCGGGCCGAGTCGGCGGGCGGCACCACATGGTCCTGCGGGCTGTGCAGCAAGACGATCGGCTGGGTGACCTGGGGCAGTTCGGCGTCGACCAGGCGGAAGAAATTCCGCAGCGAATACGCCGCGTGCAACGGCACTCGGTCGTACCCCACCTCGGCGGAGCCCTCCAGGGCGATATCGCTCACCAGCCCCTTCGTCGTCCGCACCAGGTGGCGGGCGACCGGCAGTGCGTACGCCGACAGGCCGTGCACCCTGTTCGCCGGATTGACGAGCACCAGACCGCTGATCGCGTCCCCGTGCTTCGCCGCCAGCCGCAGCGTCAGCGCGCCGCCCATGGAAAGCCCGAAGACGAAGACCTGGCTGCACCGCTCCACCAGGGCGCGCAGCTCCCGGTCCACCTCCGCGTACCAGTCCTGCCAGCCCGTGAGCTGCATGTCCTCCCAGCGGGTACCGTGCCCGGGCAGCAGCGGCAGCGAGACGGTGAGTCCGCGCTCCGCCAGATAGCCGGCCCAGGGGCGCAGCGACTGCGGGGAACCGGTAAATCCGTGACAGAGAAGGACGCCGACCTCTCCGCCCTCGTGGCGGAACGGCTCGGCTCCAGGCAGGACCGGCACCAAGGTCTCCTGTTCGTGAGGCTCGAAGGGGAGCGAAAGGGGGAGTGCAGAAGGATTAACCTCACCGTACGCGACCGGACCGACACCGACCAGGGGCGTCACGGCGCCGGCCGCTTCGGCTCCGTGCCGGGCGGGAACACGGACGGCCCCACGGGATAAGGTCTGTCGGACAGCACACAGGAGGCACCCGAGTTGATCTACGGCGCAATGAAGTTCTCCGTCGGCGGCTTGTTGAAGCTCGCCTTCAGGCCGTGGGTGGAGGGCCTGGAGAACATCCCCGCGCAGGGGCCGGCGATTCTCGCGAGCAACCACCTGTCGTTCTCCGACTCCTTCTTCCTGCCGGCCGTCCTGGACCGCAAGGTCACCTTCATCGCCAAGTCCGAGTACTTCACCGCGCCCGGCGTGAAGGGCAAACTGACCGCCGCCTTCTTCAAAGGTGTCGGCCAGCTCCCGGTGGACCGCTCGGGTGCTCGTGGCGCCGGCGAGGCGGCCATCAAGGCGGGCATCGAAGTCATCGAGAGCGGCGGGCTCTTCGGTATCTACCCGGAGGGCACCCGCTCGCCCGACGGCCGGCTCTACCGCGGCAAGCCCGGCGGACTGGCCCGGGTGGCGCTGGCCACCGGAGCGCCCGTCATCCCCGTCGCGATGATCGACACGGAGAAGATCCAGCCGCCGGGCCAGGTGATTCCCAAGCTGATGCGCCCGGGTATCAGGATCGGCAAGCCGCTCGACTTCAGCCGGTACCACGGGATGGAGGGGGACCGCTTCATCCTGCGCTCGGTCACCGACGAGGTGATGTACGAGATCATGAAGCTTTCCGGCCAGGAGTACGTCGACATCTACGCGACCGCCGCCAAGCGGCAGATCGCGGACGAGGCGAAGCGCCGTGCCGAGGAGGAGAAGCAGACGCGCAGAGCGTCCGGAACGCAAGGGTGACGGAACGGTTCGGCGCGTAGCCGCGTCGTTTCCGTCCGGGGGGTGGGGAAGTGGCCAGGCGCGAGCGGGTCGTACGCATGTCGGTCGAGCAGCCGCTGTGGCGCGCGCTGACCGCGTACCGCATTCTGACGATGCTCTACGCGGTCCTGCTCGCCGTCTTCGGCCGGGACAGGTACGAACGGCCCTGGGTGGCCGTCGTCTTCCTGGTGGTGATGGTGGCCTGGACGCTCGGCACCCTCCCGAAGGTCGCGGGCGCCGTCGCCTGCACCAAACGCTTCCTCGGCGCCGATCTGGCCCTCGCCCTCGCCGGCATTCTCCTCACCCCGCTCGCCGACTTCGACGCCCAGCACATCGACGGTACGACGCTGCCGTCCATCTGGACCGCGGGTTCCGTGCTGGCCTTCGCCATCAAGGGCGGCTGGCGCTGGGCGGCCTTCGCCTCCACCTTCGTCGCCGTCGCCAACATCATCGAGCGCGGCGAGCCCAGCCGGGACACCTTCCACAACGTCCTGCTGGTCTGGGTCGCCTCCATCGCCATCGGTTACGTCGTCGAGGTGGCCAGGGCCAGTGAGCGCACCCTCGCCCGCGCCCTGGAGATCGAGGCCGCCACCCGCGAACGGGAACGGCTGGCCCGCGACATCCACGACGGCGTGCTCCAGGTCCTCGCGATGGTGCAGCGCCGCGGCACGGCGCTGGGCGGCGAGGCAGCCGAACTGGGCCGGATGGCCGGGGAACAGGAAGTCGCCCTGCGCACCCTGGTCTCCAGCGGTCTGGTGCCCACCACCCGGGTCTGCGAGGACGCCGCCGAAGGCGCCGTGGTCCGCAGCGTCGAGGTCGACGACGCCCCTTCCGGGCAGCCCGATTGCGATCTGCGCTCCCTGCTCGCCCCGCACGCCGGCTCCCGGATCAGCTTCGCGGAGCCGGGCGCACCGGTGCTGCTCGCTCACGGGGCGGCGAAGGAGCTGGCGGCCGCTGTCAGTGCCGCCCTGGACAATGTCAGGGTCCATGCGGGGGAGAACGCCCACGCCTGGATCCTCGTCGAGGACTGGCCGGACGAGGTGATCGTGACGGTCCGGGACGACGGCCCCGGCATCCGGGTCGGGCGGCTCGCCCAGGCCGAGCGGGAGGGGCGGATGGGAGTCGCCCTGTCCATCCGGGGAAGGCTGCGTGACCTGGGCGGCACGGCAGAGTTGACTTCGGTGCCCGGCCAGGGCACCGAAGTCGAGTTGAAGGTTCCGAAGGTTTCACGGGGGAAGGCAGGAACAGCAGGATGAGTACGGAGAACATTCAAGGTGCCGAGGAGCGGACCATCACGGTGATGGTCGTCGACGACCACCCGATGTGGCGCGACGCCGTCGCCCGCGATCTTTCCGAGTCCGGTTTCGAAGTGGTGGCGACCGCCGGTGACGGACCGCAGGCCGTCCGCAGGGCGAAGGCCGCCTCCCCCGACGTCCTCGTACTCGACCTCAACCTGCCCGGCATGCCCGGCGTTCAGGTCTGCAAGGAACTCGTCGGCTCCCACCCCGGGCTACGCGTCCTGGTGCTGTCCGCGAGCGGTGAGCACGCCGACGTACTGGAGGCGGTCAAGTCCGGCGCCACCGGATATCTGCTCAAGTCGGCCAGTACGCAGGAGCTGACCGAGGCCGTGCGGTCCACCGCCGTCGGCGACCCCGTCTTCACCCCGGGGCTGGCCGGGCTGGTCCTCGGCGAGTACCGCAGGCTCGCCTCCGCTCCCACACCGGTCGCCTCCGACGAACCCAAGGCCCCGCAGCTCACCGAGCGCGAGACCGAGGTGCTGCGGCTGGTCGCCAAGGGGCTCTCGTACAAGCAGATCGCCGAGCGTCTGGTCATCTCGCACCGCACCGTCCAGAACCACGTCCAGAACACCCTGGGCAAGCTCCAGTTGCACAATCGGGTGGAGCTCGTGCGTTACGCGATCGAGCGCGGCCTCGACGATGCCTGACCCATCCGCGCCCCCGTAATGCACCCAAATCGCCCCTCCGGGCCATCCCCGAGCGACCTGGACCACGAATAGCGTGGTCATCGGCGGGCTCACTTCGGCGAAGGGATGCTTCCATGCGGGTCGGAGTACTGACCGGGGGCGGCGACTGCCCCGGGCTCAATGCGGTCATCCGCGCCATCGTCCGCAAGGGCGTGCAGGAGTACGGCTACGACTTCATCGGATTCCGGGACGGCTGGCGCGGCCCGCTGGAGGGCGAGACGGTGCCGCTCTCCATCCCGGCCGTGCGTGGCATCCTGCCGCGCGGCGGCACCATCCTTGGTTCCTCGCGCACCAATCCGCTCAGCGCGGAGCACGGCGTCCGCCGGATCAGGGACAACCTCGCCAAGTACGAGGTCGATTCGCTCATCACGATCGGCGGCGAGGACACCCTCGGCGTGGCGGGGGCCCTGTTCGACGAACACGGCATCAAATGCGTCGGCGTTCCCAAGACCATCGACAACGACCTCTCGGCCACCGACTACACCTTCGGATTCGACACGGCCGTCTCCATCGCGACCGAGGCAATCGACCGGCTGCGCACCACCGCCGAATCCCATATGCGGGTCCTCGTCGTCGAGGTGATGGGCCGTCATGCGGGCTGGATCGCGCTCCACTCGGGGCTGGCCGGCGGCGCGAATGTCATCCTCATCCCGGAACAGCGCTTCGACATCGACCAGGTGTGCGCCTGGGTGACCTCCCGATTCGGCACGAGCTACGCACCGATCGTGGTGGTCGCCGAAGGTGCCATGCCTGCGCAGGGCGAGATGATCCTCAAGGACGGATCGCACGACTCCTTCGGTCATGTCCGGCTCTCCGGCGTCGGCGAATGGCTGGCCAAACAGATCGAGAGCCGCACCGGCAAGGAGGCCAGAACAACGGTCCTCGGCCATGTCCAGCGCGGCGGCACCCCCAGCGCCTACGACCGCTGGTTGGCCACCCGCTTCGGCCTGCACGCGATCGATGCCGTGCGGGATGGCGACTTCGGCGCGATGGTCGCCCTGAAGGGCACCGACATCGTCCGGGTGCCGATCGCGGTGGCGACCGCCCGACTGAAGACCGTCGATCCGGCCCTCTACTCGGAGGTGGGTGTCTTCTTCGGCTGAGCGGCGCACCGGGGACCGGGCGGCGCGCCGGGGGGGCGTGGGTCGTATATCCACCGTCGGAGCTCCTCCGGGGTCACGAGCCCCCTTCAGCCGGCCACCGGCAGCCCTGCCAGCAGCCCGGCCACGATCGTCGCGCCGCGTAGTGTCAGCACCGACTCCGGGTGGAACTGCACCGAGGCGAAGCCCGGACCGCGCAGCGCGTGCAGCTCCCCGGTCGCCTCGTCCAGGCTCGCCTCGACACCGTGCGCCGCCAGCTCGGTGACCGCGCCGTCGTCGCAGCGCGCGGTGAAGCTGTTGTAGAAGCCGACCGTCTCCGGCCGCCCGAACAGATCGATCCGGGTCTGCGTGCCCTGGTACGGCACGGTCTTGCGGACGATCTCCAGACCCAGCTCCGCCGCGATCAGCTCGTGGCCGAGGCAGACCCCCAGCAGCCCGTGCCGGTGATCACGGACCAGCTCCACGGCGAACTCGCGCAGCAGCCGCATCTTCGGGTCGGTGGTGTCATCCGGATCCCCGGGCCCGGGGCCCAGCACGACCGGACCCTCGTGTGCCCGTACGCGCTCGCGCAGCCCGGGCTCGTCGTAGCGGTGCACCGACACCTCCAGACCCGAGGAGCGCAGCAGATGCGCCAGCATCGCGGTGAAGGTGTCCTCACCGTCGATCACCAGCGCATGGCCGGACAGCTCGTGCGTACGCTCCTGCATCCGCAGCCAGAACGGCGCGAGACCGTCGCGCCGGGCGTCCAGCGCCGCCTGCACCCGCGGATCGCCCGTCAGTTGCGGACGTGCCGCCCCGTCCCGCGGCCGGCCGGGCCGCACCCCCAGTGCGGCCAGCACGCCGGCTGCCTTCGCACGGGTCTCGGCGACCTCGCTGTCCGGATCGGAGTGGCGTACGAGCGTCGCCCCGACCGGTACCTTCACATGCCCGTCGGCCGAGATGTCGGCGGTACGGATCAGGATCGGCGAGTCCAGGGTCTGCGCCCCGCCCGGCTCTTGCCGCAGCAGCGCCAGCGCGCCCGCGTAGTAGCCGCGGCCACCGGGCTCGTACCGCTCGATGACCCGGCAGGCGTTCTGTACGGGGGAGCCGGTGACCGTCGCCGCGAACATGGTCTCCTTCAGCACCTCCCGCACATCCAGCGAGGAACGCCCGCGCAGCTCGTACTCCGTGTGTGCGAGATGGGCCATCTCCTTGAGCCGCGGCCCGACCACCACCCCGCCCATGTCGCCGACGGTGCACATCATCTTGAGTTCCTCGTCGACCACCATGGAGAGCTCGTCCCTCTCCTTGCGGTCGGAGAGGAAGGCCAGCAGATTCTCGACGGTCGGGCCCTCGGCGGGGTAGCGGTACGTCCCGCTGATCGGGTTCATCACGACCGTCCCGCCGGACATCCGCACATGCACCTCGGGGCTGGCGCCGACCAGCGTCCGCCCACCCGTCACCCCTCGCCGCCCGGATGCGAAGGGCCCTTCGGGCCCGCTGTCACCTGTGTGTACGACGAACGTCCAGTACGCGCCCCGCTCACCGGCCAGCAGCTGCCGGAAGAGGGCCAGTGCGTCGGCCCGGCCGAAGCCGGGGATCTCGCCCCGGAAGGTCCGCCGGATGACGAAGTTCGCTCCCTCTCCCTGCCCGATCTCGTCCTCGATGACCCGCCGGACGATCCCGGCGTATTCCTCGTCGGGGACGTCGAAGGTGCCGCCCTCGACCCGCACCCCATGGACCGGCAGGTGGTCCAGCACCTCGGTCAGCGGCAGTTCGTACGTCTCCTGCGCGGCCAGCACGGACAGTGGCGTCCCGTCGTCGCGCGCATCGAAACCGCGCTCGGCGATCTGCCGGAACGGCACCAGGGCCAGCGAGGGCAGCGCACCGACCGGGAGATCGGCGAGCCGGTCCGCTTCGCGCACCGGGCCGATCAGCACCTCGACGGTGTCCTGGTCGTGGCCGGGGGTGCGTCGGCGCAGCAGCGCGAACGGCGGGCAGTCGTCACGCAGAAGCCTCTCGATGACGAGGTCGGTGCGGTGAGGCATGGGGGTGTTCCTTCCGGAGGGAGGAACGGCTCCCGAAACGCAGAGAAGGCCGCCCCTCGGGCGGCCTTCGCGTGGTCTGTTGCGCGCGATCGATCAGTGGGCCGCCGGATGAGCGGTCCACCACCAGTTCTGGTTTGTCTGCGCGAACATGTTCCGAACCCTAACGGATGACCAGCGGATGACCACGTCATCCGAGCGCGCGTCTCATCTGTTGAGCTTCCGGAGGGACGCACCGCCCGACCCCGTAATGTTGTCGATGTGACCGTGAACGCCAATACCTCCGTCGCCGGTGGCAACACCTGGCGAGACCTTCCCGCGGCGCAGCAGCCCGAGTACCCCGATGCCGAGGCTCTGCGCGATGTACTCGCGGACCTCGCGTCGTATCCGCCGCTCGTCTTCGCGGGCGAGTGCGACCAGCTGCGTGACCGCATGGGAGCCGTCGCCAAGGGCCAGGCGTTCCTGCTGCAGGGCGGTGACTGCGCCGAGGCCTTCGACGCCGTGTCGGCCGAGCACATCCGGGCCAAGCTGAAGACGCTGCTCCAGATGAGCGCCGTCCTGACCTACGCGGCGTCCGTACCCGTCGTCAAGGTGGGTCGGATCGCCGGGCAGTACTCCAAGCCGCGCTCCAAGTCGACCGAGACCCGCGACGGCGTCACCCTGCCGACCTACCGCGGAGACTCCGTCAACGGCTTCGCCTTCACCGAGGAAGCCCGCGTCCCGGACCCGGACCGGCTGAAGCAGATGTACCACGCATCCGCTTCCACGCTGAACCTGGTCCGCGCCTTCACCACTGGTGGTTACGCCGACCTGCGCCAAGTGCACGCCTGGAACCAGGACTTCGTGAAGTCGTCGCCGTCCGGCCAGCGCTACGAGGCGCTCGCCCGCGAGATCGACAACGCGCTGAACTTCATGAAGGCGTGCGGTACGGACCCGGCCGAGTTCAAGGCCGTCGAGTTCTACGCCTCGCACGAGGGTCTGCTGCTGGACTACGAGTCGGCACTGACCCGCACCGACTCGCGCACCGGCCAGCTGTACGACACCTCCGGCCACATGGTCTGGATCGGTGAGCGCACCCGCCAGATGGACGGCGCGCACATCGAGTTCGCCTCGAAGATCCGTAACCCCATCGGCGTCAAGCTCGGACCGACGACCACCGTCGAGGAGGCGCTCGGCTACATCGACCGCCTCGACCCGGAGCGCGAGCCCGGCCGACTGACCTTCATCGTCCGGATGGGCGCTGACAAGGTCCGCGACAAGCTCCCCGACCTGGTCGAGAAGGTCACCGCCTCCGGAGCCACCGTGGCGTGGGTGACCGACCCGATGCACGGCAACACCTTCGAGGCCGCCTCCGGCCACAAGACCCGTCGCTTCGACGACGTCCTGGACGAGGTCAAGGGCTTCTTCGAGGTGCACAAGGGCCTCGGCACGCACCCGGGCGGCATCCACGTCGAGCTCACCGGTGACGATGTCACCGAGTGCGTCGGCGGCGGACACGAGATCTTCGTGGACGATCTGCACCAGCGCTACGAGACGGCCTGCGATCCGCGGCTCAACCGCAGCCAGTCCCTCGACCTGGCGTTCCTGGTTGCCGAGATGTACCGGGACCAGTAGGCATCACCGCAGGTAGTGCGTGTACGACTGTGGGGCACGGATCGATGTGATCCGTGCCCCACAGGGCCTTCGGGGGCTTTCAACGGTTTTGGGCGCCGGGTAAGGTTAGGTTAGCCTCACCGATCAACGGGGTGGCAGCAACGACCGATCCCGCCGGGAGGTGAACCGCATGTACGTCTGCTCGTGTTTCGGTATTACGGACAAGCAGGTCAAGGAACATGCGGAAGCCGGGGCGTGCACGCCCCGGCAGATAGCCTCCGTCTGCAAGGCGGGCACGGACTGCGGCGGCTGCGTCCGTGCAATCCAGACCGTGCTCGGCCGCGGCGCCTGCCCGCGCCGCGAGCTGCTCGACCGGAAGCGGACGCCCGGCACCCCCGCCGACGCCGCCACGGACGCCGCACCCGAGACAGATCTGGGTACCTCCCCCGGTATCGCCCCGGGCATCCGTCTCTCCGAAGCAGCCTGATCCCGCCCGGGCTCAGCTGTCCGGCTGCTCGATCTGCTGGGCGATGTAGAGTGGCTCGCCGAGCTTCTCGATCAGTTCCAGCTGGGTGTCGAGGTAGTCGATGTGCTGCTCCTCGTCCTCCAGGATCGACTCAAAGATGTTCGCGGACGTGATGTCGCCCTTGCCGCGCATCAGCTCGATCCCGCGCTTGAGGCGGTCGATCGCCTCCACCTCGATCTGGCGGTCGGCCTGGAACATCTCGGTGACGGTCTCACCCACCCGCACGTGGAACAGGCGCTGGTAGTTGGGCAGCCCATCGAGGAAGAGGATGCGGTCCGTCAGGATCTCGGCGTGCTTCATCTCGTCGAACGACTCGGAGCGGGTGTATTTCGCGAGCTTCGTCCAGCCGAAGTTGTCCTGCATCTTTGCATGCAGGAAGTACTGATTGATGGCGGTCAACTCGGCGGTCAGCTGCTCGTTCAGGAACTCAAGGACCTCGGGGTCGCCCTGCATCGCAGAGGCTCCTTCCAACCGGTGAACTGGGCAAGTTGGCGGCATCCTCGCACCGCACCCCTTGATCGTCCAGTAAGTGCAGGCTTAGTACGAGTTGCCCGAATTGTCAGTACCTTGGTCGGGATCATCCCTTCCTGTCTGTCACCATGGAGTCATGGGTCAGCCGGAAAGCCGGGAAAACAGCGCGCCAGAGCAGTCCGAGCTTCCGCCGGGACAGCGACTCCAGCGCGGTTGGCCGGTTACCCACTACGGGCCCGTGCCCAAGTTCAAGCCCGACCGCTGGGATTTCCGGGTCTTCGGTGCCACGGCGGACGGCGAGAAGCACTGCTGGAGCCATCAGGAGTTCTCGGTGCTGCCGTTCACCTCGGTCGTTGCCGACCTGCACTGCGTCACCAAATTCAGCATGCTCGACGCCGAATGGGGCGGAGTGCTCGCCCGTACGGTCCTGGAACTCGCGCCACCCGCGCCGAACGTCACCCATGTGATGGTCTGGGCCGAGTACGGATTCAGCTCGAACCTTCGGCTTTCCGACTTCGCCTCGGACCGAACACTTTTCGCCACTCACAAGGGCGGTGAGCTGCTCACCGCCGAGCACGGCTTCCCGCTCCGGCTCGTCGTGCCGCATCTCTATGCCTGGAAGGGGCCCAAGTGGGTCCGGGGTGTCGAGTACATGACGGCCGACCGCCGCGGCTTCTGGGAGGAGCGCGGCTATCACAACATCGGCGACCCATGGAGCGAGCAGCGCTACTCCTACCAGGAAGAGCCCGGGGACGGCCCCGAGCTCTGACCCGACGGCTGTCGGCGGGCCCCCCTGACCATATGACCCCATGGGGTGTTCCTCGCTGGGGAAACCAGTGCGGGGCCGAGGTCCTCAGCCCCGGTCGCGCAGCCCCTTCAGCCGCGCTACATCCGCCGCATGACCTTCCTTGCCGCCCGGCGTCTCGATGATCAGCGGTACACCGGCGGTCGCCGGATGAGTGAAAAGCTCCCGGAACGGCTCCTCGCCGATGTGCCCGGCGCCGATGTTCTCGTGCCGGTCCTTGTGGGCTCCCACCACATCCTTGGAGTCATTGGCATGGATCAGTTTCAGCCGGCCCTCGCCCACGGTGTCCACCAGCAGGTCCAGGGTCTGCCGCATGCCCGCCGGGCCCGTCAGATCGTGGCCCGCCGCGTAGATATGGCAGGTGTCGAGGCAGATGCCGAGCTTGGGGTGGGCGTCGAGCGCGTCGAAGTACAGGCCGAAGTCCCAGATCCGGGAGCAGAGCGAGAACCCCTGCCCGGCAGTCGACTCAAGCAGCAGATACGGGTCGTCGTCGTGTGTCAGTTCGTCCAGGAGCGGCCGCATGTGCGTGCGTACCTGTGCGAGGGCCTGCTCGCGTGGCCGGCCGCCGGTCGCCGATCCCGTGTGCACCACGACGCCCAGGGCGCCGATCTCACGGGCCCGGCGCAGTGAGTGCCGCAACGATTCCACGGAATTCTCGAGCGTGGCCTCGGTGTGCGAACCGAAGTTGATCAGATATGGAGCGTGCACGTACGCCGGTATGGAGGCGGCGGCGCATTCGGCGCGGAACCGCTCGTCCTGGGCCGGGTTGCCGACCGGCGTCGCCCAGCCGCGCGGGTTGGCGACGAAGACCTGGACGGCCTCCGCCCCTATCGTGTGGGCGTAGGCGAGGCCGACCTTGGCGAGGCCGCCGGCCACGGGGACATGGCCGCCGACTGGGTTGCGCATAAATACTAGAGTCCCTTGGTCTTGATGGTGATGGTGCTGCCCTCAGGGGCCTGTTCGCCGCCGTCGACGGACTGGCTCGCGATCGTGTCGCTGAAGGAGAGGAACGGGCGGTCGACCTTGACCTCGAAGCCCGCGTCCTCCAGCTCGCTCCTGGCGTCGTCGACGTTCTTCCCTGTGACGTCCGGGACATCGATCATCCGCGGCCCCTTGGAGACCGTGAGCGTGATGGTGTCGCCCTCGACGGCCTGGCTGCCAGCGGCCGGCGACTGATGGGCGATGTCGCCGGCGACCTCGGGGGAGTTGATCCGGTCGGGCAGTGCCTCGGCCTTCAGCCCCTCCTCCTCCAGCGCGGCGGTGGCGTCCTCGACGGAAAGCCCGGTGACATCGGGGACATCGACCGGAGCACCCTTGCTGACGACCAGGGCGACCGCGGAGTCGGAGTGGCGCTCGGTGCCCGCCACGGGGTTCGTACGGATCACGTCGCCCCGTTCCGTCTCCTCGCTGAACTCCTTGGTGACCATGCCGGGGACCAGGCCGGCCTCCTTCAGCTCGCGCCTGGCGTCGGCGAGTGAGAGGCCCTGGACATCGGGCACCTTCACGATCTCGGGGCCACGCGACACGACGAGCGTCACCGCGTCGTTCCCCCGGATGCGGGCGCCGGACTCGGGGTCGCTGCTGATGACCTTGCCGCGCTCGACGGTGTCGCTGTAGGCCCGCTTCACGCTCTTGAGTTCCAGGCCGGCGTCCGAGAGCCGTGCCTGGGCGGTCTTCTCGGTCTGGCCGAGCACGGAGGGGACCTGGGTGAACTGCCCGGAGTTGATGTACCAGACGCCGGTGCCGATCCCCAGTGCAAGCAGCACGGCGACGACCACGGCGATGACGGGGCGCTGCGGACCGCGGCGGCGCCCCTCGTACGGGGCGGGCTGCGGTGGCATTTCCAGCCGGCTGGTGTGATGGGCGACGCCCTGGTCGGCCGGGAGCAGCCGCGGGATCACGCTCGTACGGTCCTCGGCGGCGTCGTGCGCCTCGGCGAGGGCCTGCGGCGGTACGGCGTCCAGCTGGGCGTCGGTGAGGCCGGAGCGGGCCTCGCGAGTCTCGGCGAGCAGCGCCACCGCGTCGAACGGGCGCCCCTGGGGGGCACGGGCGGTGGCGCTCGCCACCAGGTCGTCGAGCTCGACGGGGAGCCCCGGGACGACGGCTGACGGGGCCGGGACGTCCTCGTTGAGGTGCTGGTAGATGACCTGGGCGGGAGTGTCACCGGCATGCGGTTTGGATCCGGTCAGCATCTCGTACAGGACGACACCGCAGGCGTACACATCGGTGCGGGTGTCCGCCGTGCCCTGATCTATCTGCTCGGGGGCGAGATAGGAGACGGTGCCCAGGACGGACCCGGTGGTGTTGGTGACGGCGCCCACTGCCCGTACGAGACCGAAGTCGGCGACCTTGACCCGGCCGTCGTCCCCTATCAGGACGTTCTCCGGCTTCATGTCGCGGTGCACGAAGCCCGCCCGGTGCGCGGCGCCGAGGGCGGCCAGGACCGGCTCCAGGATGTCCAGCGCGGCCCTCGGCTGCAGGGCGCCGCGCTCGCGCAGCACGTCGCGCAGGGTGCAGCCCGCGACGTACTCCATCGCGAGGTAGACGTACTGCCCCTGGGCGCCCTGGTCGAAGACCGCGACCACATTGGGGTGCGCGAGCCGGGCCACGGACTTGGCCTCGCGTATGAAGCGCTCGACGAACGAGGCGTCGGTGGCGAGCGCCGGGTGCATCACCTTGAGGGCGAGCACCCGGTCGAGCCGGGTGTCCACGGCCCGGTAGACCGTGGCCATGCCGCCCACGGCGATGCGGGCATCGACGCGGTAGCGGCCGTCGAGCAGCTGCCCGACGAGAGGGTCCTGGAGGGTCGTATCCACGCATGCGAGTCTACGAGCCGCCACGGACACGGCCCACTCGCCGGGGCAGCCCCGGGCCGTACTGCAGCCGAGCCGTGACAGGGACACGCGGCCCACGGCACCCCGGTGGGTCAGAACGCCGGGCGCTCCGGGTCCAGCACCGCGCGTCCCTCCACCGGCGACGAGGCCTCGGCGAAGTGGCGGCGCGGGATACGGCCCGCGCGGTACGCCAGCCGCCCGCCCTCCACCGCGTGCCGCATCGCCGCGGCCATCAGTTCGGGCTCCTGGGCCCTGGTCACCGCCGACGCCAGCATCACCGCCGCGCACCCCAGCTCCATCGCCAGCGCCGCGTCCGAGGCCGTCCCGGCACCCGCGTCGAGAATCACCGGCACCCGGGCCTGCTCGACGATCAGCTGGAAGTTGTGCGGATTGCGGATGCCGAGGCCGGAGCCGATGGGGGAGCCGAGCGGCATGACCGCCGCGCACCCCACGTCCTGGAGCCTGCGGGCCAGCACCGGATCGTCATTGGTGTACGGCAGCACCGTGAAGCCGTCGTCCACCAGGGTCTCCGCGGCGTCCAGCAGTTCGATCGGGTCGGGCAGCAGGGTGCGCTCGTCGGCCACCACCTCCAGCTTGATCCAGTCGGTGCCGAGCGCCTCGCGGGCCAGTCGGGCGGTCAGTACGGCCTCGCCCGCGGTGAAGCAGCCCGCCGTGTTGGGCAGGACCCGGATGGAGAGTCGCTGGAGCACGGAGAGCACCGAGCCCTGGACGGTCGGATCGAGGCGGCGCATCGCGACGGTGGTCAGCTCGGTGCCGGAGGCGGTCAGGGAGCGTTCCAGCACGTCGAGGCCGGGTGCCCCGCCGGTCCCCATGATCAGCCGGGAGCCGAAGGTGATGTCGCCGAGGACGAAGAGGTCGTCGGACATGGTCAGCCTCCCTGGACCGCGGTCAGGACCTCGATGCGGTCACCGTCGCTGAGTGCGGCGGTGGGCCACTGGCCGCGCGGGACGACGGTCTCGTTGACGGCGGCCGCGACGCCGGAGTGCGCGGCGGTCAGGGTGGCGACAAGGGTGTCCAGGGTGGTGCCCGCGGCGAGGAAACGGACCTCGCCGTTCACGGACACGGAGAGCGGTGCGGGCTCGGTCATGCGGACTGCTCCTGACGTACGGAGGCGGCGGCGGACGAGAAACGGTGTGGGGTGAAGGGGCGGGCCAGCTCGGGCAGCTCGCCCTCGGCCAGCAGCTGAGCCATGACGTCACCGGTGACGGGGGTGAGCAGCACCCCGTTGCGGTGGTGGCCGGTGGCGAGGTGGAGGCCGGGCAGGGCGGTGGGCCCGAGCAGCGGGGCGTTGTCGGGGGAGGCGGGGCGCAGGCCGGCCCGGGTCTCGGTGAGCGGTAGTTCGGTGATGCCGGGCACCAGTTCGTGGGCATCCCGCAGCAGCTCGTAGACGCCGCCCGCGGTGACGGTGGTGTCCCAGCCCATCTCCTCGGTGGTGGCGCCGACGACCAGTTCGCCGTTCTCGCGCGGTACGAGATAGACATGGCTGCCCCGGACGACGGCCCGGACCGTCCGGGTGAGGAAGGGTGCGTACACGGCGGGCACGGTCAGCCGCAGCACCTGCCCCTTCACCGGCCGGACCGGCGGTACGACCTCGTCCGGCAGCCCCGGGAGCCGGCCGCTGAGGCTGCCCGCGGCGAGCACGACCTGGTCGGCGGCGAGCTCCGTACCCCCGGCGAGTACGGCTCCGGCGGCCTGGTCGCGCATCACCGTCAGACGCTCCACCCAGCCGCGGTGGAAGACCACCCCTGCCCGTTCGCAGGCGGTCAGCAGCGCGGCGGCCAGCCGACGGGGGTCGATCTGATGGTCGCCGTCGACCCGCAGACCGCCGCGGACGCCCGGCGCGAGCATCGGCTCCAGGCGACGGCATTCGCGGCCGGTGAGCCACTGCGAATCCAGGCCCGACCGCTGCTGCAGGGCGTGCAGCTCCCGCAGATGGGCACGGTCGTCGGAGTCCAGCGCGACGGCCAGGGTGCCGCAGGCGCGGAAGCCGGTCTCCTGTCCGCTCGCCGCCTCCAGCTCGGCCACGAAGGCCGGATAGCGGGCGGCCGAGGCGACATTGAGGCCCAGCAGCATCTGTTCGCCGTAGTGGAGTTCGGTGACGGCGGCCAGCATGCCGGCAGCCACTCGGGCGGCCCCGCCGCCCGGTTCGGGATCGACGACCGCGGTGCCCAGTCCGCGTTGCGCGGCCCGCCAGGCGGTCACCAGACCGATGATCCCGCCCCCGATGACAAGGACGTCGGATCCGTTTTTGTTCCGAGAAGAACGCATGGGCGTCCAGCCCCTCCCTTCGCCGGCATGACCCGGATCAGGTTCGTACGGTCGGAGGCCGCCGCAGCCTCCCTCTCAGCCCGGTGCGTCCGGGCTCCCGCGAGTGTTTCCGTCGGCCACCCTAAACCCCGTCCCTCGCGGGACGAGCACGGTGGAAGAACTCCCCCCTTCCCTGACGATCCGTCAGATGCTTAAGGTGTACGGGTGAGCGAGCAGCGGCAGTCAGAGCAGCAGGACCGGCGGGCCGGGCGCCGCGTCGTCATCGTCGGCGCGGGCATGGCCGGCGTGCAGACGGCGGTGGCCCTGCGGGAACAGGGCTTCGCCGGCCCCGTCACCCTGATCGGCGCCGAGCCGCACCAGCCCTACGACCGGCCTCCGCTGTCCAAGGCGGTGCTGCTCGGCAAGGCCGAGGGCTCCGCCTTCGATGTCGACTTCGAGGCGCTGGACATCGATCTGCAACTGGGCCGCGAGGTCGCCGGTGTGCGGCCGGGCGCGCATGAGCTGGACACCCTGTCAGGGCCCGTTCCCTACGACGTCCTGGTGATCGCGACCGGCGCCGAACCGGTCGTCCTGCCCGGTGCCGAGGGAGTTCCCGGGGTCCATCTGCTGCGCACCCTCGACGACGCGGCACGGCTGCGGCCCGTCCTCGACCGGCAGCACGGTGTCGTGGTCGTCGGCGCGGGCTGGATCGGTGCCGAATTCGCCACCGCGGCCCGCGCCGCCGGCTGCGAGGTCACCGTCGTCGAGGCCGCCGACCGGCCCCTCGCGGGCGCGCTGCCCGCCGAGGTCGCCGCTCCGATGACCGCCTGGTACGCCGAGAGCGGCGCCGAACTCCTCACCGGAGCCCGGGTCGCCCGCATCGAACCCGGCCGGGTGATCCTCGCGGACGGCCGCACGATCCCGGCCGGAGCGGTCGTCGTCGGAATCGGCGCACGGCCCGCCACCGGCTGGCTGGCCGACTCCGGCATCGCGCTCGGCCCCGACGGATCGGTGACCGCCGACGGGGCGCTGCGCACCTCGCTGCCCGATGTGTACGCGGTCGGTGACTGCGCCTCGTTCCCCTCCGCCCGGTACGGCGAACGCCTTCTCATCCACCACTGGGACAACGCCCTCCAGGGCCCGCGGACCGCCGCCGCCAACATCATCGGGGCGGGGGCCGAGGACGGCCCGGCGCCGCAGACGTACGACCCCGTGCCGTACTTCTGGTCCGAGCAGTTCGACCGGTTCGTGCAGTACGCGGGCCATCACGGGAGCGCCGACACCCTGTTGTGGCGCGGCGATCCGGCCGGTCCCTCCTGGTCGGTGTGCTGGCTGCGGGACGGCGTCCTGGTCGCGGTCCTCGCCGTCGGCCGGCCACGTGATCTGGCGCAGGGGCGCAAGCTCATCGAGGCGGGGGTGCGGCTCGATCCGGCACGGGCCGCCGACCCCTCCGTACCGCTGAAGTCGGCAACCCTCTGACGCGTTCCGTACCCCCGTACGGTCGGCCTGGCTACCGACTGTCGGTCCGGGATGGCACGCTTGTCCCTGTGACCGAGATTGACGCAAAGATCGATGCTCTCGTCCCCGCCTGGCTCCACCTTCCCGACATCGCCGAAATGCTCGGTGTCGAGGTGACACGCGTGCGGCAGCTGGTCAAGGAGGGCCAGCTCATCGCCGTACGCCGTGGTGAGAACCGGGCGCTCCAGGTGCCCGCCGCCTTCGTCGCGGGCAACAAGGTGGTCAAGGGCCTCTCCGGAACCCTGACGCTCCTGAAGGACGACGGCTTCACCGACGAAGAGATGCTGGAATGGCTCTTCACCCCCGACCCGACCCTGCCGGGCACCCCTGCCCAGGCGCTGAGCGAGAATCGCGGCACGGAGGTGAAGCGCCGCGCCCAGGCGCTCGCCGTCTGACCGCAGGCCGCATGTGAGGGTGCGGGCCGCGCTGCAGTGCGGCCCGCATCCCCGCGCCGTACCGGCAACCGCTCCACAACGCTCTCCAGGGGGAACCGCACCATGTCCACGCCTCGCGCCCTGCTGTCCGATGCCCGGCTCTATCTGTGCACGGACGCCCGCAGGCGCCAAGGTGACCTCCCCGAGTTCCTCGACGCCGTCCTCTCCAGCGGGGTGGACATCGTCCAGTTGCGCGACAAGAGCATGGAAGCGGCCGAGGAGATCGAACACCTGGCGGTCTTCGCCGAAGCCTGCAGGCGCCACGGCAAGCTCCTCGCGGTGAACGACCGGGCTGACGTCGCCCACGCCACCGGCTCCGATGTACTGCACCTCGGCCAGGGCGACCTGCCGGTCCCCGCCGCCCGCGCCATCATCGGCCAGGACGTGGTGATCGGCCGCTCCACCCACGCCGAGTCCGAGGTCGACGCTGCCGTCGCCGAGCCCGGCGTGGACTACTTCTGCACCGGCCCCTGCTGGCCCACCCCGACCAAGCCCGGCCGGCACGCACCGGGCCTGGACCTCGTGCGGTACGCAGCGTCGCTGCACCAGCGGCGCCCCTGGTTCGCCATCGGCGGGATCGACGCGAGCAATCTCGATGAGGTGCTGGACGCCGGAGCGCGCCGGGTGGTCGTCGTACGGGCGATCACCGAGGCCACCGATCCGGCCGCCGCCACCGCCGAGCTGGCCAAGAGAATCCGGGCGCGCGCCGGAGCGTGATTCGGCCAGATGTCCGAAGGGTGGACAAACAACCGGTCAATTCGGGCAATTAACGCTGGCCTGGTCCTGTGGCCGTCGCGCTCTGGTTAACCTGCCGGTATGGCCCTTGGCACACCCTCTACCAGGACAGACCACGCGCGCACGGTGCGTGAGTTCCTCGCTACCGGCAAGACTTCGTATTCGTTCGAGTTCTGGGCGCCCAAGACCGAGAAGGGTGAGCGGAATCTCTGGAATGCGCTGCGCCGCGTCGAGGCGGTGGGACCGAGCTTCGTCTCCGTGACCTACGGGGCCGGTGGCTCCACCCGTGCCGGGACGGTCAAGGCCACCCAGCAGATCGCCGCCGATTCCACCCTCACCCCGGTCGCGCACCTCACGGCGGTCAACCACTCCGTCGCCGAGCTGCGCAACATGATCGGGCAGTACGCCGACGCCGGGATCCGGAACATCCTCGCCGTGCGCGGAGACCCGCCCGGCGACCCGATGGGCGAGTGGGTCGAGCACCCGCAGGGCTTGCGGTACGCGGCCGATCTCGTCCGGCTCATCAAGGAATCCGGCGATTTCTGTGTCGGCGTCGCGGCATTTCCCGAGATGCACCCGCGCTCGACCGACTGGGACACCGACATCCGGCATTTCGTGGACAAGTGCCGCGCCGGTGCCGACTATGCGATCACCCAGATGTTCTTCAATCCGGAGGACTATTTGCGGATGCGTGACCGCGTGGTCGCTGCGGGTTGCGAAACGCCGATCATTCCCGAGGTCATGCCGCTGACCAGCGTCAAGCAGTTGGACCGGTTTGCGCAACTCAGCAACGCGTCTTTCCCTTCCGCGCTGAAAGAACGCATCCTCGCCGTCAAGGATGATCCCGCCGCTGTACGCTCCATTGGCATCGACTTCGCAACGCAGTTCTGCGCGAGGCTGCGATCCGAGGGTGTCCCCGGACTGCACTTCATTACGCTCAACAACTCGACGGCGACGCTCGAAATCTACGAGAATCTCGGACTGCACAAGCAGTCGTGACCGGCCGTACCCGCCACGACCCGGGCGGTGGCCGTAGGAGGGGCGGGCATGGGCTGGACAGTCCTCTACATCGCGTTCGGAATCGTCGCGCTGTGGCTGCTCGGTGAGGTGCTCCTGCAGTACAAGGCGCGCCTTCGCTGGCGTCTGCTCGCCTTCGCAGGCTTCTGCTGCGTGGTCGTCGGCGTACTGATGCCGTCCGTGTTCGTCATCGCCGTCGGCACGATTGCGTTCGCGACCGGTCAGACCTACGTCACGCTGTCCTTCCGGCGCGGCTTCTCGACCGGCTGGGCGATAGGGGGCGGCCCCGGCGAGAGCCGTCGCCGCCGGGGCGGGAGCGACCGAGACAGGCGCGAGCCCACTCTCGAGGTGTCGGACCTGGAGATGGAGCACGACGAGCAGGTCTTGCAGCGGGCGGACGCCGTGGCACCGGGCCCTGCGGTCTACGAGTTGGAGCCGCTGCCGGACGACACGGGGCAGTACGGCATCTACGGCGATCACCCGCAGGCGCAGCAGGGACAGAACCAGGGCGGGCAGCCCGGGCAACAGCCCCAGCACGCCGCGTACGACCCCTACGCCGACCACTCCGCGTACGCGGCGGCGGGCCAGGACGTGTACGCAGGTCAGGGCTCCTTTGCAGGTCAGGGCTCCTTCGGCGATCAGGACCCCTTCGCCGGGCAGGAGTCCTTCGCCGGGCAGCACGACTACGGCACGGGCCAGCAGCAGTACGCCGCGTACTCCGACCCGTACATCGGGACCGGCACCACCGGCGGCTCCACGCAGTACGTCTCGTACGACAGCTACGGCAACGGCTACGACAGCCACGGCAACGGCTTCGACAGCCACGGTGGCCGACAACAGCAGTACGCCGCCGATCCGTACGCCCTTGAGACCCCGCCCGGCGGTGTCTGGGTGCCTCAGCAGCGCGAGGGCGAGCAGTACCCGTCCGCCCCCCCGGAGCAGCCCACAGAGCCTGCCCCGTACCCCAACGGCTACGACACCGGCTACAACGAGCAGCCGTACCGCTACTGACGGGCGGCCCGGCAGGGGCAGGGGTCTGCAGGGGTGACCGAAGACAGGACGACCCGGCACCCCGGAGGCGCCGACGGCCTCTCCCTCATTGGGAGCCCCGGAACCCGTCCCCCTCCACGATCAGCCCGGCGACCAGAGCCCCCGACATCCCCGCGTGGGCCAGCCCGCCACCCGGATGCGACCAGCCACCCGCGGTGTAGAGCCCCGGCAGCCGGGTGCGGTTGCTCGGATGCAGATACGCGCCCTTTGCCCCGGCCAGCGCGGGCGCGGGCACCGAGCCGTCCTCGGTGCCGGTGTCGGTCGCCGTCTCGGCCGGGGTCCGCACCTCGGCGTGGAGCAGCCGCTCCCGTATGCCGGGCACGGCCGCACCGGCCGCCTCGATCAGTGCGTCGGCACACCGCTCGCGCAGCGCCGTGTCCATCCAGTCCACCGCCCCGTGCGGGGCGACCGTCGCCATCAGCGTCACTGCCTCGTGCGCGTCGTCGGGGCGGGTCGACGGGTCGTCCGGGCGCAGCACTGTCACCGTGGGACGGTCGGCGAGCCCTCCGCCGAACACCGCCTCGCGCTCCGCCGCGCCGTCCGCCGGGTGCACCAGGGTCCGGTGTACGGCATCCGCGGGCCGGGCGCCGCGCAGCGACAGCAGGACCAGGAACCGGCCCGGCACCACCCCCTGCCCCTGCCCCTGCCCCTGCCCCTGCCGAGGCTGCGCCGCGACATCGCCGTCCCGCCAGAGCTCCTGACCGGGCACCAAACCCGGATGCGGACGGGCACCCAGCACCACATGCTCGGCCTCGGCAACCGTTCCGTCCAGGAGCTCGACGCCCGCCGCACGGCCGTCCTTCTCGACGACCCGGGCCACCTCGCCGCCGAAAACGAACTCCACCTTCCGGGCCAGACACCGCTCGTACACCGCCTGTGCCAGGGCCCGGATCCCGCCGGAGACGTACCAGCTGCCGAAGGTCTCCTCCATGTACGGCAGCAGGGCGGCCGCCGCCGGGGCGCGCAGCGGGTCGAGCCCGTACGACAGGGCGTACCCGTCGAGCAGGGCGGCCAGCCGGGGGTCCGAGAGCTCCCACGCGCCGACCTCCGTCACCGTGCGCGCCTGACGGGCCGAGCGCAGCAGTCGGCGCTGCCGGATCGCCGGATACGGATCACGGCCGAGCACCTGCCAGTCGGAGCGCAACGGCTCCTCCAGCAGCGGACGCCGGGACCGGTCCCAGGCGTCGCGGGCCCGGTCGAGGAACTCGCCCCAGGCCGCGCCCGCGCCGTCCCCGAGCGCGGTGTCCAGGGCGGCGACCACCCCGGCCCGTGAGGCATTCGGCAGCGAGACCGCCGTGCCGTCCGCGAAGATGTGACGGCTCGCCGGATCGACCTGGGTCACGGTGACGCACTGCTCCAGCGGCTCCTTGCCCGTCTTCACGAACAAGTCGCGGTAGACCGCGGGAAGATGCAGCAGCGTGGGACCGGTGTCGAAGGCGAAGCCCTCATGGGCATACTGGCCGACCGAGCCGCCGAAGGTCTCCGACCGCTCGTACACCGTCACCCGGTGGCCTGCCACGGCGAGCCGAGCAGCCGCCGCCATCGCGCCCATCCCGGCGCCGATCACCGCAATTCGTGCCATGCCAGTGACCTTAACGGCCGCCTGTGACACTCACGCCCTCCCCCACGACATGGAGCGGGCTCTCGACGCCCTGCCACTCCACCACGGACTACGGGACAGCCCTTAGGCGGTTCTCCTCGCGGCGCCGGGCGCTGCGGCGCAGGAACCGGCGGATTCGGGAAGCCAGGAAGATCAGCATCACCATGCCGAGCAGCAGCAGTGCCGCGGCGATGACCGCGGCCGCCAGCGGATGGAATATCGCGAACGTGACGATCCCCGCGACACCCAGATCCTCGGCCATACTCACCGCGAAATTGCTGAACGGCTCGGGGGAGGTGTTGACCCCCATCCTGGTGCCGGCCTTCACCAGATGGCTCATCAGCGCGGTGGAACCGCCGACGGCCCCGGCCGCGAGCTCCGGCAGCGAACCGCTCTCGCCGGCCAGCAGCGCCGCCACGACGGCACCGGCGACCGGCCTGACGACCGTGTGCACCGAGTCCCAGACCGAGTCCACGTACGGGATCTTGTCCGCCACCGCATCGCACAGGAAGAGCACACCGGCCACGACGAGGACATCGGTGCGCTGCAGCGATGAGGGCACCTCGTCGGTGATCCCGGTCGCGCCGAAGACACCGAGCAGCAGGACCACCGCATAGGCGTTGATCCCGCTCGCCCAGCCGCTCGTGAACACCAGAGGGAGTACGGACACGGACGCGATCGTAACCAGGCGCCGATCGGCTCGGAGTGGGGTTCGGTGCGCGCCCTGAGTATCTGTACCCAGACAACGAAATGAGTAGGTGCGCGGATGGGCCCCCACCTGCGCGGACGGGAGAGTGGACCCCACGGAAGGGCGCGGCACCGGCACCGCCGACACGGGGCGGCGGAACGGGCGCGGCGCTCCTTCCGGTACGGGGGAGCACGACGGAGAGCCCGATGACCACGGGGGAAGACGGGGGTCACGGGGGAGGTTCTCCGGCTGCACAGCAGACGCCGGTCCGGCGCAGGCTCGGGGGGATCGAGCCTGCGTCGGACCGGCGTCTTTGTGTGTGCTGGTGTGCCTGGCCGCGTCGGTGTGCCCGGCCGGGGGCGGGTCAGCGCCCGCTGACCCGCCCGTGCAGCAGCAGCGACAGCGCCGAGTGCACGTCGTCGATCGACCGCTCCGGCTGGAACGCCTGCCAGTCCAGGGCCGCCACCAGCACCATGCCGACCAGGGCGGCGGCCGTCAGCGGGATGTCGATCTCCTCACTGAGCTCACCGTTCTTCACGCCCTCGCGCAGCACCTCCTCGACCACGGCGACAGCCTCCTGACGCACCACCAGGAGGGTCCCTTGCCAGGCCCTGTTGGTGCGCCACAGCTCAGCGACGTACAGCTGGGTGAAGGCCGGGTAGCGGTCGATGAAGGCCAGACCGGCCCTGATCATCTCGTCCAGGGCCTCGACCCGGGTGCCACCGCGTCGCTCGGTCCCCTCTGCCGCCGAGCGCAGCGATGCCGTGAGCAGGCCGACGCCGTGGCGCAGCAGCTCCTCGAAGAGCTCGGTCTTGCTCTTGAAGTTGTAGTAGACCGTGCCCTTGGCGACCCCGGCGCGCTCGGCGATCTCGTCCACCGTGGTCGCCGAGAAGCCCTTCTCGGCGATGAGAGTCACGGCCGCCTCGTAGAGCTTCTGCCGGGTGGCCTGGCGGCGCGTGGTGCTACTGCTTTCCATGTCCCTGATTCTCACAGGTCCGGGCGTGCTCACAGGCTCAGCTCCGGGTGAAGCCGGTCCAGAGTCCACACCTGCTTGCGGCGCGCGGCGACCGCGGTCAGGGCGAGGGCCCCCGCAGTGAAGGCCAGCAGCACCGCGCTGCCCTGCCAGACCGGGCCGAGGTCGCCTCCCGTGATCAGCCGGCGCAGCCCGTCGACGACGTAACTCATCGGCAGGTAGGGGTGGATCGCGTTGAAGAATCCAGGGCTGGTCTCGACGGGATACGTACCACCGGCCGAGGTCAGCTGGAGCATCAGCACCGCCAGCACCAGAATTCGTCCGGCAGCCCCGAACCGGGCGTTGAGCCACTGCACGATCGCTGTGAAGCAGCAGGTCACGAGCGCGAGGAAGCCGATCGTCCCGGCGGCACGGGTCATCTGCAGACCGATTCCCCAGTGCAGTACGGACATCAGGGCGGCCACCTGCAGCAGACCGATCGCGGCCACCGGCAGCCAGCCCGCGAAGGCGATCCGCCAGGCAGAGGCCCCGGCGGCGAGTGCGCGCCGGTTGAGCGGCTGGATCAGCATGTACGCCACCATCGCGCCGACCCAGAGGGAGAGCGGGATGAAGTAAGGGGCGAAGCCGGTGCCGTAGTTGGGGGCCTTGTGCAGCGCCTTGGAGTCCAGCTGTACCGGGTCGGCCATGACTTCCGTACGCGCGTCGCGGTCCTTCTCGTCGTAGTCGGGGATCTCGCCGGCGCCGTCGTCGAGTCCCTGAGCCAGGGTGCCCGAACCGTCGCTGAGCCGGATCAGCGCGCCGTCCAGATCGGTGGCGCCCTTCTTGAGATTGCTCACACCGGTCTCCAGGTCGGTGGAGCCGGCCTTGGCCGTGGCCAGGCCGGTGTGCAGTTCGTCCGCTCCCTTGGCGACCTCGTGGGCGCCGGTGTTGAGCGAGTTGACCTGCTTCACCGCGGCCTTCAGGTCCTCGTCCAGGTGCGGCGCGCTCTCGGCCAGGTCATTGGCCTGCTGCTGCAGCGTGGTCAACTGGGCTCGCAGCTTCTTCAGACCGCCGTTCTGGTTCGTGACCAGCGCATTCACATCGTCTGCGACCTTTGCGACATCGTCTGCGGCGGCCTTCGCGCGCTCCAGCGGCGGGCAGACGGTGGGGTCGGCGAGCGGCTGCTTTGTGCAGCTGGTGCGGTAGACCTCGGCCAGGTCGTCGGAGGCCGTGTGGGCGGCGGTGGCCGCGGTGGGCGCCGATTTCACCAGCAGGTCGAGGTTGTCCCGTATGGTCTGCGAGGCATCGGCGACCAGCCGGGCGGTGTCGCCGATCGACTTGCCGTTGTCCTTCAAGAACGGGCGGACATCGGCCGCCACCCCGCTGACCTTGTCAGCGAGCAGTTGGGTGCCCTCGGCGACCTGCCGGGAGCCGGTTTCGAGGTCGCCCGCCCCCTCGTTCAGCTTGGTGATCCCACCGGCCAGACTGCTGCTGCCGGCCTTGGCATCCTGCAGCCCGTCAGCCAGATCCTGCGATCCCTTCTTCGCCTGGCTGATGCCGCCCTTGAGGTCGTCGGCACCCTTGGCGGCCTCTGCCGTCGCGTCATGGATGTCGGAGAAGCCGATGAAGATCTGGTCGAGGTAGCTGCGCGAGGCACTGGTGGACGCGGCGGTGCGCACCTCGGAGAACACCGTCCGGGAGATCTGCCCGACGATGTAGTTGTTGGCGTCGTTGGTCTGCACCTGGAGCGCGCCGGTCTCGGGGGAGTCACCCGAACTGGACGCGATCTGCTTGCTGAAGTCCGACGGCATGGTGAGCGAGAGGTAGTACGTACCGTCCTCGACGCCCTTGTGCGCCTCGGCGGAACTCACCTCGTGCCACTCGAAGGTCTTGGAGTCCAGGAGTTCACCGGTGATCTCGTCGCCGACCGCGATGTGTTTTCCGGCGGCGGTGGCGCCCTTGTCGTCGTTGACCAGCGCGACCGGGATCTTGTCGAGGCGGCTGTACGGGTCCCAGAAGGAGCACAGGTACAGGGCACCGTAGAGCAGCGGCAGCAAAAGGAGTGCGATGAGTGCGGCGATCGGCAGCTTTCCCCTGCCGAAACGCTTCAGCTCAAGCGCGGCCAGTCTCGGCGAACGCATCGGCCGCCCCCTCCTCGGTCGTGGTTTCCTCGGCTGCGGTGTCCTGCGCGTCCGTCGGTGCGGCCGTGGTGTCGGTACGTACGGTGATGGCGCCCTCGGGTGCCTGGCTGCACACGGCGAGCACGGTCGTCCCGCTGTCGGCGATGGACCGCAGCAGCTCCCAGGCCTGAGCCCGTTCGGAGTCGGAGAGCTTGAGATCGGTGTCGTCCACCGCGAGCAGCTGGGGACGGCCGATCAGTGCGAGGGCTATGGACAGCCGAAGCGCCTCCAGTCGTTCCAGATCCCGTACGGAGGTCCGCTCGGCCTTGGGCAGCGTGGCGGGGTCGAGTCCGGCGGCGTCCAGAGCCACGTCGATCCGTCCCCGCGCGGCCGCGCTGCGCTCGGCGCGCGGACGCAGCAGAGCGCGCAGCGAGCCGTCGAAGCGGCGCTGCAGCAGCGCCCGCTCGCGCAGGTGCTCGGCGACGGTGAAGGCCGGGTCGAGCTCGCTGACCCCGGGCACCGGGCCCAGCGCACTGATGCGGCGTACGGCGGCCATCTTGCGCGGCAGGCGCAGTCCGCCGATCTCTGCCTGGCCCTCGGTGGGGCGCATCCGGCCGGTGAGGGCCAGCAGCAGGCAGGTACGGCCGGAGCCGGACGGGCCCTCGATCGCCACGAGTGAGCCGGGGCCGGCATTGATGCCTACGCCGCGGAAGGCCCAACCGCGTGGTCCCTTGAGCCCGAAATCCTCGGCGGTGACAGCTGCCCTGTGCGGGCTGTCCACAGACTCTCCTCATCGTTTGGACTGACTGGTCAGTGCAAAAAATAGTCCGGACTCGCGATCGAAGCAAAAGAGCAGGTCAGGGGGCGGTGAGCCCGATTGTCAGTGGTGCCCCTCACGATGGATGCATACGGCTACGAAGCCGTTACACGAGACAGGAGGTTTCGTCATGGCCCACTTGTCGGCAGCAGCCGCAGCCCGGCGCCGCGCAGACGGCCCTGCCCCCTCACTGACCGGTCCGGCAGACGATGTCCATCCCGTTCTGCGCCGCACCACGGCGTCGCCCGCCGCCCTCGATCTGCTCGCCCAGGCCCGCACCGGCCTCGACGAGGCCGCCGTTCTCCACGTGCCGAACGAGCGGTATGCCACCGCCCACCTCGCCGCGCTGCGCACCGCAGCCGCCGTGCTCGCCGTGCGGGGACGCCCCGAGACATCCAGGCGGCGCCGGGAGCGGATCCGCAGCGTCTGGGAGGTCCTCCCGGAAATAGCCCCCGAGCTGGCCGAATGGAGCGCGCTGTTCGCCTCCGGCGCCCGTCGCAGGGCCCGCGCGGAAGCCGGTATACCGGGCGCGGCGAGTCGGCGGGAGGCCGACGATCTGCTGCGGGACGCGGCGATGTTCCTGCGCCTGGTCGAGCGGCTGCTGGCGCTTCAGGGGCTGTCGGACGACCTCTGATCGGTCGGCCACGCCCGGGCGCACACGCTTCCCGCGTTACCGAGATGCCGCAGGCCCGGAAAGGAACGGCTTGACGCGGGATGACCGCTACGGGGGCGTGAGGCAATAGGGTGGACACCACAACCACCTGCACTTTCACGCTCCGCCTGTCAGTGGCGGCACCGTGCCGAGGAGTCATCTGCCGTGTCGGACCAGCTGCGCCCCCGAGCCTCCCTCCGTACCGCCGTGGTCTGGGATGTCCTGAAGGACGCCCTCGACCGCCAGGTCAAGGCGACCGGCAGGGACGCCCTGGATGTCCTGGACACCGGCGGCGGTACCGGTAACTTCGCGGTGCCGGCAGCCCGTCTCGGCCACCGGGTCACCGTCGTCGACCCCAGCCCCAACGCGCTCTTCGCCCTGGAGCGCCGAGCTGCCGAGGCTGGGGTCGCCGACCGGGTCCGCGGGGTCCAGGGCGACATCCACGGCCTGTTCGAGGTGGTCGAGCGCGGTGGTTACGACGCGGTGCTGTGCCACGGAGTCCTGGAGTACGTGGACGACCCCGCCGAGGGTGTACGCAACGCGGTCGAGGCGCTCCGCCCGTCCGGTGCGCTCAGCCTGCTCGCCGCCGGGCTCGGCGGTGCGGTCCTGGCCCGGGCGCTCGCCGGTCACTTCACAGAGGCCCGGCAGGTGCTCAGCGACCCGGCGGGCCGCTGGGGCGACGGGGACCCGGTGCCCCGGCGCTACACCGCGGAGCAGCTCACCGAGCTGGTTTCCGAGGCGGACGTCGAGGTCGGAGCGGTCCACGGCGTACGGATTTTCGCCGACCTCGTACCGGGCGTCCTGGTGGACACCGAACCCGGTGCCATGGAGGCCCTGCTCAGGCTGGAGGCGGCCGCGGCCGAACTGCCCGCCTTCCACTCAGTCGCGACGCAGTTGCACGTTCTGGGCACGAAGCGCGCCTGAGCCCGGTCGCAGGCCCGTGGTAGGTCAGCTGTAGCGCGGCTGATCAGGGGCGCAGCCGCAAATGGAGTACGCCCCAGGACCCCCGATCGGGTGCTTGGCCCCGTATGATCAGGGGACACCATCCGGCATGACGGATCGGAGGTTGGGGAATCAACGCCTCAGCAGCTGAGCCGTCGTGGCGGCCCGGACTGGCTGATTGGCAAAGAGGGCGGGTTTCACGGGGGCGAATCCCTGCCTATCCTGGAAGGGCCGCATACCGGCCGCCCCCCGCGGCCGACGACGAGGAGGACTCCGTGCCGCTCTCGGAGCACGAGCAGCGAATGCTCGAGCAAATGGAGCGAGCGTTGTACGCCGAAGATCCCAAGTTCGCGACAGCGCTCGAGGGAAGCGGGCTGCGTACGTACACCCGGCGACGGGTCTACCAGGCGGTCGCAGGATTCCTGGTGGGTATCGCGCTCCTCATGGCCGGAATGGTCGCCCAGCAGATCTGGATCAGCGTGGTGGGGTTCCTCGTCATGCTCGGCTGTGCGGTCCTTGCGGTCACTGGTTGGCGCAAAGCACCCAAGCCGGGCGAGCGGCAGGCAGCCGGAGGCGGTGGCGAACGCCGACACCCCAGGCAACGCCGGACCGTGATGAATCGGATCGAGCAGCGGTGGCAGCGCCGCCGTGACGAGCAGGGGCAATAGGGCCTCGGAGAATCTTGGTTGAGGGGCGGCCGCATTACTGCGGCCGCCCCTCACGTGTGCAATTGAGAACAGCGGCGGGCCGCAGAGCAGGCCCCCGTCACCCCTGTTGGCGGGACGGCCGCCGTAGCCAACCCGTCCACCGGCCCCGGCCCCACCGCGCCGCCCACTTGACGGTGAACGCCGCCCAGCGATCCGAGACTGCCCAGATCACCCGAACGGCCGAGCGCGGTGCCGCGACTGCGCGGATCCGGGCGAACCGGCTGACCGAAGCCCGCAGTCCGGCCCGTACCGTCTCCACGTCCTCGGCGAGCCCGGTACCCGACCGGGGCTCCGGGGCGTAGAGCACCTGCTCCACCGCCCCCGCCATCCGGTGCACCGCGGCGGCCTCGTCGGGGGCGAGCTGCCCCAGCCGCGCCACCCGGGCCGCCGCCTTGCGCGGGGTCTGGGAGTCGTCCGGCTCGATGCCGTGGTCCCACGCCGTGTCGATGATCTCCCGCCAGGCAGCCAGCGTTCTGGCCGTCGCATCAGCCGGTGTACGTCCGGCGGAGAAACTCAGCCTGCGCCTGCGCGCCCGAAGCCGCCAGAGCATTGGCAGCAACGGCAGCGTCAGGATCACCAAGGCGACCAGGCCCAGACCGAGGACGGTGCCTGCCGGCGTCCCGGAATCCTTTGAAGCCACCACCCCCGGCGACGCCGAGCTGCCGCACTCACCCTGCTTGCGCATCTGGGCCGGGCAACTGTCCGAGACGGACGGCGCGACCGTCGGAGCGGCCGAGGCGCCCTTCTCGGGCTGGTCCGGGTCGGATGTGCCGCCGGCCGGGGCGTCCGGCTGGGTGTAGGACGGGGCGGTGCCCCGCGCCGGGGTCGGTTCGAAACGGGTCCACCCGACGCCCTCGAAATACAGCTCGGGCCAGGCATGCGCATCGCGCAGCCCCACCGACACCGAACCGTTCGGCTGTGCGGTGCCAGGAGTGAAGCCCACCGCGACCCGGGCCGGAATACCCAGCGTCCGCGCCATCGCGGCCATCGTGAACGAGAAGTGGACGCAGAAGCCCTGCTTGTCCTTCAGGAACCGGCCGATCGCCGCGCTCCCAGTGCCCGAATTCACCGAGGTGTCATAGGTGAAGCCGCCCTCCGAGGCGAAGAAGTTCTGCAGCTTCACCGCAGCTTCGTAGTTGTTGGCGGCGCCCTTCGTCACCCTGTCCGCAGTCTGCCTGACCACCTTCGGCAGGGAGCTGGGAACAAGGGTGTACTCGCGCTGCAGAGCGGCCGGCGGGGCGCCTGCCGCGGCGAGCTGATCGGCGGTCGGCTGGACCATCAAACTGGTGACCTGGTACTGCGCACCGCGGGTCGTCTCCCCACGGTCACCGACGAGCGTCCGCCCCATCGGCTCGTACCGCCAGCGCCCGCCGATCCTGACCTCGGTCGCGGGATAGGGGAGCGGCAGATAGGTCTGCTGGTACGACTGGGACGCGGAGATGTTCGACTTGACCTCCGTGACCATCACGTCCGGGCCAAGGCCCTGCGGGGCCGGGAGCGGCTTCGGCACATCCTCCAGGCGGCGCGTGGAAGGCCGCCACTCGTTTCCGTTGAACTGGTCCAGGGCCAGGATCCGCAGGTAGAAGCCCTGCGGATCAACGGAATTGGTGCGGTAGGACATCACCTCCCGGTTCTCCGGCTGGTTCAGATTGTTCTGCAGCGAGACCAGGGGGTTGACCGCGGAGATGGTGCCGCCGCCGCTCCCCTTGCCGTTCGTGCCGCCCGTACCGGCCAGCAGACCGCTGTCGAGCGCCGGCACTGCCGCCGGTACGACCAGTGAGACCCCAAGCGCCACCGCACCGATGCGGCGTCCGGTGCGGACCGGGGCCGTCGGGCGGCCGCCGGAGATCGCCGCACCGACTGCCGAACCCCCCGGGGATCTGGTCGCGCCGCTGAAGATCCGCCCCCACTGGGAGAGCCGGTCCTGGCCCTCGGCCAGCAGAAGCAGCAGATAGCCACCAGCCGCGAGCAGGAACCAGAGCCAGTCCGCTCCGCCTTCGGCAAGTCCCGCGGCGACCGAGTACAGCGCAAGGAGCGGCAGACCGGCCGCCGCCGCGCTGCGGAACGTCACAGCGAGGGCGTCCACCACCAGGCCGACCACCAGCACACCGCCGATCAGCATCAGCCGGATGCCGTCCGTCACGGGCGCCGGAGCGGCGTACCTCCCGACATCCTCGGCGCCCGACGTCAGCAGATCCGCAAGCCGCTGGACGGCGTTCGGACCCGGCAGAACACCGGCCAACGCCTGAGTCCTGGCGAACACCACCGTCAGCAGAACCAGCGTGGCCAGCATCTGCACCGCGACGATCAGCATCCGGGGCATGGGCAGCCGACGGGCGAGCGCACCCAACCCGCTCTGGACGGCCAGCAGGAACGCGGCCTGCAGGATCCACCCGGCCGGCTCGACCAGTTGCAGCATCGAACCCGCCGTCATCAGTGTCGCCGCGAAGGCGCACAGCGTCAGCCGACCACGACCGCTCATGACCATCCCCCGGGAAAACCTGTCGTGTCACCTGCGGCGCCGCCCACGGCAGCGGACTGTGCCGTCACGCCCTGGTGTCCCGCCACCTGCTGCCAGCACCGGGCGAGACGGGTCCCGGGCGTCACGGCCACCGCCGTCCAGCCCGATTCGCGCAGCAACCGCAGTCGCCGCTGCGAAGCCGAGCCGGACTCTGTGGGCGGGGCGACGCCCTGCACCCAGTCCGTGCTGTCCAGCACGAACGCGACGGCGCCGCCACTGCGCTGCCTCATGCGCCCCGCCACCGCGACCTGCTCCTCGTCCAGATCGCCGAAGAACGCGATCAACAGCCCTTCGTTGCCCCCACGCAGCACGTCGTACGCACGCGAAAGACCGCCGCCGTCGGAGTGGTCGACCTCCGCCAGGGTGTCCATCATCAGACCCGCGGAGTCGACGGACCCCTGTGCCGATCCGGCAAAGCCTCCTTCGCCCGCGCCCGGAACCGCGCTCCCGTCGTCGGTCAGCAGCCGGACAGCGAAGCCGCGCTCCAGCATGTGCACCAGAGTGGACGCCGCCCCGGACACCGCCCACTCGAAGGCGGAGTCGGGCCCCGCTCCCTGGTAGGCGATCCGCCGGGTGTCGAGCAGCACCGTGCACCTGGCCCGCTGCGGCTGCTCCTCGCGGCGCACCATCAGCTCGCCGTAGCGCGCGGTGGAGCGCCAGTGGACGCGGCGCAGATCGTCGCCGTGCCGGTAACCGCGCGGAATCACATCGTCATCACCGGCGAGCGCCAGCGAACGCTGCCGTCCCTCGCCGTACCCCGAGGCTTCGCCCGCCAGCCGTACCGGTGGCAGCGGCTCGGTCCGCGGGATCACGACGAGGGTGTCGTACCCGCTGAACGAACGGGTCAGCTCGCACATCCCGAACGGATCGGTCAGCCGCAGCTGGAGCGGCCCCAGCGGATAGCGACCACGCAGATCCGACCGCACCCGGTAGGACACGTCGCGGTGGCCGCCCGCCTCCACCCGGTCCAGCACGAACCGGGGCCGCGGCCCGAGCACATAGGGCACCCGGTCCTGCAGCATCAGCAGCCCGGTCGGCAGCCGGGACACGTTCTCCGTCCTCAGATGGACCCGTGCGTCCGTGCCCGCGGGCACCCGGGACGGCGAGAGCCGGCGGGTGCCCGTGACCCGGTAACGGGTGCGGACGAGCGCCATCACGCAGACCAGCGGCAGCGCGACGAGCAGCAGCCCGACCCGCAGCAGTTCCGCGTGCCCCAGCACGTACGCGCAGACCGCCGCGGCGACACCGGCCGCGAGGAAGGAACGCCCACGTGTGGTCAGCCCGCTCAGAGCGGCTCGCGGGCCGCTCCTGTCGTCGCCGTCGTCCGGCGCGGCCTGCCCCCCGGCGGTCATCAGACCCGCCGCGCGCCGGACTGCTGCCGGCCGTGCACCGGACGGTCCGGTTGATGCTGGGGCCGCACCCGACCGCCGTCGGCGGTCGGTACCGGCGTCTGCTGGAGGATTTCCAGCACCACCTGCTCGGACGTGCGGTGGTTCAGCTGGGCCTGTGCCGTCGGCAGCAGCCGGTGCGTGAGCACCGCGACCGCCAGCGCCTGCACATCATCCGGCAGGCAGTAGTCCCGGCCGCTCAGTGCCGCGGAGGCCTTCGCCGCGCGCAGCAGATGCAGGGTGGCACGCGGCGAGGCGCCGAGCCGGAGATCGGGATGGCTGCGGGTGGCCCCGACGAGCTCCACCGCATACCGCCGCACGGCTTCGGCCACATGAACCGTGCGTACCGCTTCGATCAGCTTCACTATGTCGTGCGCGTGCGCCACCGGCTGCAGATCATCGAGCGGCGAGGTCCCGCCGTGCACGTCGAGCATCTGCAGCTCGGCGTCCGCACTCGGATAGCCGATCGACACCCGGGCCATGAACCGGTCGCGCTGGGCTTCGGGCAGCGGATAGGTGCCCTCCATCTCCACCGGGTTCTGGGTGGCCACCACCATGAACGGGTTGGGCAGCTCGTACGTGTGTCCGTCGATGGTGACCTGGCGCTCCTCCATCGACTCCAGCAGCGCCGACTGAGTCTTCGGCGAGGCCCGGTTGACCTCGTCGCCGATCACGATCTGGGCGAAGATCGCGCCCGGTTTGAATTCGAAGTCGCGCCGCTGCTGGTCGAAGATGGACACACCGGTGATGTCCGAAGGCAGCAGGTCCGGTGTGAACTGAATGCGCCGCACCGAGCAGTCGATGGACCGCGCCAACGCCTTGGCCAGCATCGTCTTGCCGACCCCGGGGACATCCTCGATGAGGAGATGTCCCTCCGCCAGCAGCACGGTCAGCGAAAGCCGTACGACCTCAGGCTTGCCCTCGATCACGTTCTCCACCGACCTGCGCACCCGCTCCGCAGTCGTGGTCAGATCTGTGAGGCTCGCTCGATCGTCATAGGTCGTCACCCGGCCCTCCTCGGCCCTGCCCCACGCTCGCCAGGAGCAGGGGATACCCCATTCAGAGACCGACGCGCATGTAGCGGCCCGGCCCACCCCGAAACACGGACCCCCTCCGGAAACATCCGGAGGGATCATAGGCGCATTCTTGTTGCCGATACCGCTTCGTGTCACTCGCCTGTGGATAAGTGGGTGCGATATGTCGGGGTCGGTGGGGTTATCGGGTCTGGGTGAACATCGTCCGGGCAGTCAGGAGACGGGAAGGACCTCGCGCAGCAAGCCGCTGGTCACATCGAAGACGAAGCCGCGGACGTCGTCGGTGTGCAGCAAGAACGGCGAGGTGCGCACGCGCTGTATCGACTGCCGTACGTCCTGGTCGGCGTCCTTGTACGCCTCGACCGCCCAGACCGGACGCTGACCGACCTCCACCTCCAGCTCATGGCGGAATTCCTCGGTGATCGATTCCAGGCCGCAATTCGTGTGATGAATGAGTATGACGCTACGGGTGCCGAGAGCCCGCTGGCTGATGGTCAGAGAACGGATCACGTCATCGGTGACCACGCCGCCCGCGTTGCGGATGGTGTGGCAGTCGCCGAGCGAGAGGCCCAGCGCGTCGTGCAGGTCGAGCCGGGCGTCCATGCAGGCGACCACGGCCACGCGCAGTACTGGCTTGGCATCCATGCCCGGGTCGTTGAATTCGGTGGCATACCGGACGTTCGCCTCGACGAGGCGGTCGGTGACTGTGCCCCCGGTGCGGGCCTGGCCGGCAGAGGGCACGGCAGACTCGACAGGGGAGTGCGCTGAAGTCGACATGGATATGACGTTAGCTCTCCCCGCTGGTCCCGTCGTGCTGTGAGAAGGGACAAAGAAGGTCAACGAGGCTTGTGTGAGGTAGTCCACTAAGGGCTGTCCCGTAATCCGTGGTGGATCAGCGCGCGGCGTCAGATGCGGTGCATCGCAAGGCGGAGGGACATCCGCATACTGGATGTATGCGGACGTTCCGACAGCGCGGCGAGGTGCCGTAGCTGTCGTCGCGCGCCCGCCAGGGATTACGGGACAGCCCTTGGCCTCATAGCTGTACATTCGACCGGGTGAACAGCGGGCGAGGTGACGCGCTGCCCGGTTGATTGATCGGGAATCGATCGAATGGCAGGGTGGACTAAAGTGACGGGAAGTTACCGACACCCTGCACATTCCGTAGATTTCCCCCGTGTGTGCGGCGTACGTACGGTCCGGCCCTCTCCCGCTCGCCGGTCGACCGGCGCTCCTTCCCCGGCGCCGGCCGGCCTCCCCTTCTGAGCGGGCGGGGACCAGGCCGTACGTACAGCCACACGGGACCTGAGCCTGAGAGGGCGCATGAGCCAGACCCGACACGTCCCGGTGATGCTCCAGCGGTGCCTGGACCTGTTGGCCCCGGCTCTGGAGGCGCCCGGCCCGCCGCAGCCCGTGGTCGTCGACTGCACCCTCGGCCTCGGCGGACACAGCGAGGCGCTGCTCTCCGCCTTCCCCTCCGCGCGGCTGATCGCGCTGGACCGGGACAAGGAGGCGCTGCGGCTCTCCGGCGAGCGGCTCGCCCCGTACGGAGACCGGGCCACCCTGGTGCACGCGGTCTACGACGAACTGCCCGAGGTGCTCGCCAGGCTCGGCATCCCCAAGGTTCAGGGCGTCCTGTTCGACCTCGGCGTCTCCTCCATGCAGCTGGACGAGGCCGACCGCGGATTCGCATACGCGCAGGATGCCCCGCTCGACATGCGCATGGACCAGACGACCGGCATCGCTGCCGCCGAGGTGCTCAACACGTATCCGCCGGGCGAACTGGTACGAATCCTGCGGGTGTACGGCGAGGAGAAGCAGGCCAAGCGGATCGTCTCCGCGATCGTGCGTGAGCGCGAGAAGGAGCCGTTCAGCAACAGCGCCCGACTCGTCGAGCTGATCCGTGACTCGCTGCCGCAGGCCGCCAAGCGCACCGGCGGCAACCCTGCCAAGCGCACCTTCCAGGCGCTGCGCATCGAGGTCAACGGTGAGCTCGCCGTCCTGGAGCGGGCCATTCCGGCCGCCGTGCAGAGCCTCGCGGTCGGCGGCCGTATCGCCGTCCTCTCCTACCACTCGCTGGAAGACCGGCTGGTCAAGCAGGTCTTCGCGGCGGGCGCCGCCACCACGGCGCCGCCCGGACTGCCGGTCGTGCCCGAGCGCTATCAGCCCCGGCTGAAGCTGCTGACCCGCGGCGCGGAGCTGCCCACGGAGGAGGAGGTCGCCGAGAACCGGCGCGCCGCTCCCGCCAGGCTGCGCGGGGCCCAGCGGATCCGCGAGGAGGAACGATGAGCGTCCGGCGTCCGGGAACCCGGACACCGGCGACGCCCGGGGCGGGGCGGTGACCAAGCCGGCCGGGCAGTTGAAAGGGCGGGCGGCGCGGCTCGCCCGGCTGATGCCGACCGGGCCCAGCAAGGCAGCCCGTACCCCCTTCGTCCTGCTGGTCGTGCTGCTCCTCGGTGGCGGTCTGATCACCCTCCTGGTACTCAACTCGGCCCTCAACGAAGGGTCGTTCAGGCTGAGCGAGCTGAAGAAGCAGACCACGGAGCTCACTGACGAGCAGCAGGCCCTGCAGAATGACGTCGACAACTACTCCAAGCCGGATGCGCTGGAGAAGCGCGCCCGCGAACTGGGCATGGTGCCCGGTGGCAGCCCCGCCTTCCTCGACGCGGAGGGCAAGGTCCGTGGCGTACCCGCCGAGGCCAGCGCCGATCCGGCCCCCGCAGCGCCGCGGAAGCTCAGTACCCACGGGAAGCCCCCCGCGACCGCACCGTCCGTCGGCGCACCGGCGGACGCCACCGCCTCGCCCTCGCATTCTCCCTCGGCGCCGGCCACCCCTTCGGGCGCCGCCCTGAAGCCCAGCACCCCCGCGGCACCGCCCGCCGGACAGCCGCGTACCCCGGCAGACCAGCCCTCGACGAGCCCCGGCAGGTGACGCAGTGTCTCCCAAGGAACCACCGCGTCGCCGGGTCTCCGGTCCCGCGCGCCCCCGCAGCGCCGCAGGCGGCCAGGGGCGCCCCCGGCCCGCTGCACGCCGCCCCTCCTCCCCGGCGCCACGCGCCCGCGCGCCCCGCAACCGGCCCGCGCGCCCCCTCCGCCTCGGCAGCCCGCGCCCCCGGCTCCGTCTGGTAAGCCTCGCCCTGACGCTCGTCATGCTGGTGTTCGTCGTCCGGCTCCTCCAGGTCCAGGCCGTCGACGCCAACGCGTACGCGGCCAAGGCCGAGGAGAACCGCTACTTCAGCCACACGATCTCCGCCGAGCGCGGCCAGATCACCGACCGCAGCGGTATCGCGCTGGCCACCAGCGTCGACGCGTACGACATCACCGCCGACCCGTCGATGTTCACGCCCGAATTCAGCAAGGCCCCCGACGCGCCCCAGCAGGCAGCGGCGCTCCTCGCCCCGATCCTCGGTGCCGACGCCGCCGAACTGACCGCGAAGCTGTCCGGGAAGGGCCGGTACACCGTCCTGGCCCGCCGCCAGACCCCGCAGGTCTGGAATCAGATCAAGGACCTCAAGTCCGTCTTCGCCGAAAAGGCCGCGAAGGACAAGGCGGCCGGCGGTCCCGGAGCCAATGTGCTGGCCGGGGTTTTCCAGGAGCCGACCACCAAACGCGTGTACCCCAACGGAGAGCTCGCCGCCGGGGTACTCGGTTACGTCAACGCCGACGGCAAGGGCGCGGGCGGCCTCGAATTGCAGATGGACAAAGAGCTGGCAGGTGAGGACGGCAAGATCCAGTACGCCCAGTCCGGCGGCCGGCGGGTGCCCACCGCGGGCACCAAGGAGGTCCCGGCCGTCGCCGGGTCCGACGTCGAGCTGACCATCGACCGCGACATCCAGTGGGCCGCCCAGCAGGCCATCACCGACCAGGTGAAGAAGTCCAAGGCGGACCGCGGCTATGTGATCGTGCAGAACACCAGGACCGGCGAGGTACTCGCCATGGCCAACGCACCCGGCTTCGACCCCAACGACCTCTCGCAGGCCGATGCGGCGTCGCTGGGCAATGCGGCGCTCCAGGACGTGTACGAGCCAGGCTCCACCAGTAAGGTCATGTCCATGGCCGCCGTGCTGGAGGAGGGGGTAGCCACCCCCGGCACCCATGTCACCGTCCCCAACCGACTGCACCGCGGCGACCGGCTCTTCAAGGACGACATAGACCACCCCACCTGGTACCTGACGCTCAACGGCGTACTCGCCAAGTCGAGCAACATCGGCACGATACTGGCCGCCGGAGAGCTCGGCGAGACCCAGGCCGAGGCCAACAAGGTCCTCTACTCCTACCTGCGCAAATTCGGGATCGGCTCACCGACCGGTCTCGACTACCCGGGTGAGAGCCCCGGCATCCTCGCCAAGCCCGAGGACTGGTCGACCTCGCAGCAGTACACGATCCCGTTCGGCCAGGGCCTCTCGCTCAACGCCATGCAGGCCGCCTCCATCTACTCGACGATCGCCAACGGCGGGGTACGCATCGCGCCCACGCTGGTACGCGGCACCGAGGGCCCCGACGGCCACTTCAAGGCCGCCGCCGCTCCCGAACGCACCCGGGTGGTCAGCGAGAAGACCGCCAAGTCGCTCGCCGCCATGCTGGAGTCGGTGGTCGGTGACGAGGAGGGCACCGGGACGAAGGCCCAGATCCCGGGCTACCGGGTGGCGGGCAAGACCGGTACGGCCAACCGAGTCGATCCGGTACGCGGCGGCTACCACGGATACACCGCGTCCTTCGCGGGCTTCGCACCCGCCGACAACCCGCAGATCACCGTCTACTGCGCGATTCAGAACCCGACCAAGGGCAGCTACTTCGGCGGCCAGACCTGCGGACCGATCTACAAGCAGGTCATGGAGTTCGCCCTCAAGACCCTCCAGACCCCACCGTCCGGCAACAAGCCGGCCAGGTTGCCGGTGTCCTTCCAGCCCGGCGAGTGAACACGGGGATACCAGCCAGTGACAACCATCACCCCCGATCCCGGGAACCGGAACCGGAACCACCAGAGCCCCGCCCCCTCATTTCGCGAGAGGCCGGGTGGGCCCGGTACGCTCACCGCCGTGCCCCACGCTGATCAGTTCCAAACCACCCAGAAGGACGCCCCTGTGAATCACCCGGGAGCGCCCCGCCCGGATCGGCTCAAGCCGACACCCCTCGGCGAGCTGGCAGCCCGGCTGGGAGCCGAACCGCCGGGAACCGGCGAGGTCACCGGCATCACCCACGACTCGCGGGCGGTCCGCCCCGGTGATGTGTACGCGGCCCTGCCGGGTGCCCGCTTCCACGGCGCCGACTTCGCCGCCCAGGCGGCAGGCCTCGGCGCGGCGGCGATCCTCACCGACCCGGCCGGCGCCGAGCGCGCCGCCGCCACCGGGCTGCCGGTACTGGTCACCGAGGACCCGCGCGGCCGGATGGGCGAACTCGCCGCCGAGATCTACGGACAGCCCGGCGCCGACCTCCTCCAGATCGGCATCACCGGAACCTCCGGCAAGACCACCACTGCGTACCTCATCGAGGGCGGCTTCCGGGGCGCCGGGCGCGCCACCGGGCTGATCGGCACCGTGGAGTCGCGGATCGGCGACGAGCGCATCAAGTCCGAGCGCACCACCCCCGAAGCCACCGACCTGCAGGCCCTGTTCGCCGTCATGCGAGAACGCGGCGTCGACTCGGTGACCATGGAGGTTTCCAGCCACGCCCTGGTGCTCGGCCGGGTCGACGGCTGCGTCTTCGATGTCGCGGTCTTCAACAACCTCAGCCCGGAGCACATGGAGTTCCACTCCGGAATGGAGGACTACTTCCAGGCCAAGGCTCAGCTCTTCACCCCGCTGCGCAGCCGGCAGGGCGTCGTCAACTTCGACGACGAGTACGGACGCAGGCTGGTCACCGAGGCATCCGTCCCCATCGTCACCTTCTCCGCCGAGGGCCACCCGGACGCCGACTGGCGCGCCGAGGACGTCGAAGTCGGACCGCTGGGCTCCACCTTCACCGTCGTCGGCCCCAAGGCCGAGCGGATCGCCGCCAGGGCCCCGTTGCCCGGCCCGTTCAACGTCGCCAACACCCTCGCCGCGATCGTCACGCTCGCCGTCGCGGGCCTCCACCCGCAGACCGCGGCCGACGGCGTCGCCGCCGTTCCGGGCGTCCCCGGCCGGCTGGAACGCGTCGACGAAGGACAGCCGTACCTCGCAGTCGTCGACTACGCGCACAAGACCGACGCCGTCGTATCCGTGCTGCGCTCCCTGCGGAAGGTCACCGAGGGCAGGCTGCACATCGTGCTCGGCTGCGGCGGCGACCGCGACACCACCAAACGCGGCCCGATGGGCGCCGCCGCGGCCCGCCTCGCCGACACCGCCGTACTGACCTCCGACAACCCCCGTTCCGAGGACCCCCTCGGAATCCTCGCCGCAATGCTCGCGGGCGCCGCCGAGGTGCCCGTCCACGAGCGGGGCGACGTCCTGGTCGATGCCGACCGGGCCGCGGCCATCGCCGCCGTGGTCGCCCGTGCCGAGCCCGGTGACACGGTGCTGATCGCCGGCAAGGGCCACGAGCAGGGCCAGGACATCCACGGCGTGGTACGCCCCTTCGACGACCGCGTGGTCCTGCGCGCGGCCATCAAGCGCACCCTGGGGCACAGCAGCACCGAGAGTGCCGCCCCCCGCGCCCACACCCACGAGAACAACAGTCAGGGATGACCAAGTGATCGCCCTTTCCCTCGCCGAGATCGCCGAAATCGTCGGCGGGCAGTCGTACGACATACCGGATCCGGCAGCGACCGTCAGCGGGCCTGTCGTCATGGACTCCCGAGAGGTGAAGCAAGGCAGTCTGTTCGTCGCCTTCGCCGGCGAGCGGGCCGACGGCCACGACTTCGCGCAGGGCGCCGTCGAGGCGGGCGCGGCAGCCGTGCTGGCCGCCCGCCCCGTCGGTGTTCCGGCGATCGTCGTCGACGACGTCGTAGCCGCGCTGGGCGCGCTCGCCCGCGCCGTCGTCGGCCGCCTCGGCACCACCGTCGTCGCCCTCACCGGCTCCGCGGGCAAGACCTCCACCAAGGACCTCATCGCCCAGCTCCTCGAACGCAAAGGGCCCACCGTCTACCCGGCGGGCAACCTCAACAACGAGATCGGTCTGCCGCTCACCGCGCTGCGCACCACCGAGGACACCCAGCACCTCGTCCTCGAAATGGGTGCACGCTACATCGGCGACATCCGTTACCTCACCGGCCTCGTCCCGCCCCGGATCGGCCTCGTTCTCAACGTCGGCACCGCCCACATCGGCGAGTTCGGCGGCCGAGCGCAGATTGCCCAGGCCAAGGGCGAGATGGTCGAGTCCCTGCCCGAGGACGGCCTCGCCGTACTGAACGCCGACGACCCGCTCGTGCGCGCCATGTCCTCCCGTACGAAGGCCCGGGTGCTGCTCTTCGGTGAAGCCGCGGATGCGGACGTACGGGGAGAGAATGTCCGTCTCAACGACGACGGGCGCCCCACTTTCAAGCTCCACACACCCACCGGGTGCAGCGACGTGACCATGCGCCTGTACGGTGAGCACCACGTGTCGAACGCGCTCGCCGCGGCCGCCGTCGCCCATGAGTTGGGCCTGTCTGCAGACGAGATCGCCGAAGGGCTCTCCGAGGCGGGCACCCTCTCCCGCTGGCGCATGGAGGTCACCGAGCGTCCGGACGGCGTGACGTTCGTCAATGACGCCTACAACGCGAACCCCGAATCCATGAGAGCAGCGCTGCGCGCGCTGGCCGCCATGGGGAAGGGCCGGCGTACGTGGGCGGTGCTCGGCCCCATGGCCGAGCTGGGCGACGCCTCGCTCGCCGAGCACGACGCGGTCGGACGGCTCGCCGTCCGGCTCAACGTCAGCAAGCTCGTCGCAGTCGGGGGCAGAGAAGCCTCCTGGCTGCAACTGGGCGCATACAACGAGGGTTCGTGGGGTGAGGAGTCGGTGCACGTGTCCGACGCACAGGCTGCCGTCGACCTGTTGCGCAGTGAACTGCGCCCGGGAGACGTCGTGCTGGTGAAGGCGTCCCGGTCGGTCGGCCTGGAGCAGGTCGCCATGGCACTGCTGGAGAACGCGTCCGAGGGCGAGGTCGCCGGCCGATGAGGCAGATCCTCTTCGCGGGGGCCATCGGGCTCTTCCTGACCCTGGTCGGAACTCCGCTGCTGATCAAGCTGCTGGCCCGCAAGGGATACGGGCAGTTCATCCGGGACGACGGCCCGCGCACCCACGGGTCCAAGAAGGGCACGCCCACCATGGGTGGCATTGCCTTCATCCTGGCGACGAACATCGCGTACGTCCTGGCGAAGGTGATCACCGGCGAGGAGATGCGCTACTCCGGTGTGCTGGTGCTCTTCCTGATGACCGGCATGGGTCTCGTCGGCTTCCTCGACGACTACATCAAGATCGTCAAGCAGCGTTCGCTCGGCCTGCGGGCGAAGGCGAAGATGGCCGGCCAGCTGATCGTGGGTATCGCCTTCGCGGTGCTCTCGCTCCAGTTCGCCGACGCCCGCGGCAACACCCCGGCCTCCGACAAGCTGTCGTTCGTCACGGACTTCGGCTGGTCGATCGGCCCGGTGCTGTTCGTCGTCTGGGCCCTGTTCATGATCCTCGCCATGTCCAACGGCGTGAACCTGACGGACGGCCTGGACGGCCTGGCCACCGGTGCGTCGGTGATGGTCTTCGGCGCGTACACCTTCATCGGGCTGTGGCAGTTCCAGGAGTCCTGCGCCAACGCGACGACCCTGACCAACCCCAACGCCTGTTTCGAGGTGCGCGACCCACTCGACCTCGCGGTCGTCGCCTCCGCGCTGATGGGCTCCTGCTTCGGGTTCCTGTGGTGGAACACCTCGCCCGCCAAGATCTTCATGGGTGACACCGGCTCGCTCGCTCTCGGCGGCGCCCTCGCCGGTCTGGCGATCTGCTCCCGTACGGAGCTCCTGCTGGCCGTGCTCGGCGGTCTCTTCGTGATGATCACCATGTCCGTGGTGATCCAGGTCGGCTCCTTCAAGATGACCGGTAAGCGGGTCTTCCGGATGGCGCCGCTCCAGCACCACTTCGAACTCAAGGGGTGGTCCGAAGTCCTTGTCGTGGTCCGCTTCTGGATCATCCAGGGCATGTGCGTGATCGTTGGACTCGGGCTCTTCTACGCAGGATGGGCAGCCGAGAAGTGAGCAACATGGACTGGCAGGGCAAGCGCGTCACCGTCGCGGGACTCGGGGTCTCCGGAATCCCGGCGGCCCGCGTGCTGCACGGCCTCGGGGCCGTCGTCACGGTGGTCAACGACGGAGACGACGAGCGTTCACGTGCGCAGGCCGCCGAGCTGGAGGAATGGGCTGCGGCGCGCAGCGCCTCCGGCAAGGGCGGTGGTGGGCGACGGGTGGGAATCACCGTGCGCCTCGGCGACGGGGCGACCCTGCCCGAGTCCACCGAGCTCATCGTCACCACCCCCGGCTGGAAGCCCGACAAGCCGCTCTTCACCGCAGCCGCCGAGGCGGGCGTCCCGGTCTGGGGCGACGTCGAACTCGCCTGGCGGCTGCGCGGCCCCGATGCGGCACCCTGGCTCGCGGTCACCGGCACCAACGGCAAGACCACGACCGTACGGATGCTCGCCTCGATCCTGGAGGCGGCCGGGCTGCGCACCGCCGCCGTCGGCAACATCGGCGTATCCCTCCTCGACGCCGTCCTCGGCGACGAGAAGTACGACGTACTCGCCGTCGAACTGTCCAGCTACCAGCTGCACTGGGCGCCCTCGCTGCGCGCCCACTCCGCGGCAGTCCTCAACCTGGCCCCCGACCACCTCGACTGGCACGGCTCCATGGAGGCGTACGTCGCGGACAAGGGCCGGATCTACGAGGGCAACCGCGTCGCCTGCGTCTACAACGCGGCCGAGAAGGCGACCGAGGATCTGGTGCGCGAGGCCGATGTCGAGGAGGGCTGCCGCGCCATCGGCTTCACTCTCGCCACCCCGGGCCCGTCCCAACTGGGCGTCGTCGACGGCATCCTCGTCGACCGCGCCTTTGTGGCGAACCGGCAGAAGCAGGCCCAGGAGCTCGCCGAGGTCACCGACGTCAACCCGCCGGCCCCGCACAACATCGCCAACGCCCTGGCGGCCGCGGCCCTGGCCCGCGCCTTCGGTGTCGAGCCCGCGGCCGTACGGGACGGACTGCGGGCCTTCCGCCCCGACCCGCACCGCATCGAGCATGTCGCAGACGTCGCCCAGGTCGCATACATCGACGACTCCAAGGCCACCAACACCCATGCCGCCGAGGCCTCCCTCGCGGCCTACGACCCGATCGTCTGGATCGCCGGTGGCCTCGCCAAGGGAGCCACCTTCGACGAGCTGGTGACCGGGGCAGCGGGGCGGCTGCGGGGCGTCGTACTGATCGGCCGCGACCGGGCCCTGATCCGTGAAGCCCTCGCGCGACACGCCCCCGAGGTCCCGGTGGTCGACCTCGACCGGACCGACACTGGGGCGATGTCCGAGGCGGTCCGCGAGGCGGCACGGCTCGCCCGGCCGGGGGACACCGTACTGATGGCCCCGGCCTGCGCCTCGATGGACATGTTCGTCAATTACAACAAGCGGGGCGAGGCGTTCGCGGACGCGGTCCGCGCACTCGCCGCCGAGAGCGCCTGAGGGACCCGGCCCCCGCGCCATACTGTCCCGGACGACCGGGTGCGGGCGGCCGCGCCACGGGCCCCGGCCCTCGGCGGCAGCCCCGGGCACGAGCAGTGGAGGGGACAGCGACAATGCCGGCCGAAGAGAGCCCTGCCGCGCTCCGTGGGGACCGCTCACGGGTCACCGCGGCGATCAGCCGGGCGCTCACCCCGCCCCTGCTCGCGGCGGCGGGCTCCCGGGCGCCTCTCGGCCCCGCCCTGCGGGTCCGGTCGGTCACCGGCTCCCGGCGCCCCCCGGCGCCACGCTCCAAGGGGCGCTCCACCGGCAGCCCCCGCTCCCCCCGCGGCGGCGGTGTGCGGCGGATGTACGAGCAGGCACGCCGGGCCTGGGACCGCCCTCTGACCGCGTACTACGTGATCCTGGGCGCCAGCCTGCTGCTCACCGTGCTCGGCCTGGTGATGGTCTACTCCGCCTCGATGATCAAGGCTCTGGAGCTGGACAAACCCGGCACCTACTTCTTCCGTAAACAGTTCCTCGCCGCCGTCATCGGCGCCGGACTGATGGCTCTCGCTGCCCGGATGCCCGTCAAACTGCACCGGGCGTTCGCCTATCCGCTGCTCATGGGAACCGTCTTCCTGATGGTGCTGGTCCAGGTGCCGGGGATAGGGATGTCGGTCAACGGCAACCAGAACTGGATCTATCTGGGCGGCCCCTTCCAGCTCCAGCCCAGCGAGTTCGGGAAGCTCGCCCTGGTCCTGTGGGGCGCTGACCTGCTCGCCCGTAAACAGGACAAACGGCTGCTCACGCAGTGGAAACACATGCTCGTACCGCTCGTCCCGGTTGCTTTCACACTCCTCGGGCTGATCATGCTCGGTGGTGACATGGGCACTGCGATCATTCTCACGGCGATCCTGTTCGGACTACTCTGGTTGGCCGGGGCGCCCACGCGGCTCTTCGCCGGGGTGCTCGCCTTCGCCGGAGCGATCGCCTTCGTGCTGATCAAGACCAGTCCGAACCGGATGGCCAGGCTCGACTGCATCGGTGCCAGCGAACCAGGCCCGGGGGATTCCTGCTGGCAGGCCGTGCACGGCCTCTATGCTCTGGCGTCCGGCGGATGGTTCGGTTCCGGGCTCGGTGCAAGTGTGGAAAAATGGGGTCAACTACCTGAACCGCACACCGACTTCATCTTCGCCATCACCGGGGAGGAACTGGGGCTGGCGGGGACGCTGTCGGTACTCGCCCTCTTCGCGGCTCTAGGCTATGCGGGTATCCGCGTGGCCGGACGCACGGAGGATCCCTTCGTGAGGTACGCCGCGGGAGGTGTGACCACCTGGATCACGGTGCAGGCCGTGATCAACATTGGTGCGGTGCTCGGCCTGCTGCCGATCGCCGGTGTCCCGCTCCCGCTGTTCTCCTACGGAGGATCGGCCCTGCTGCCGACCATGTTCGCTGTGGGACTGATGATCGCGTTCGCGCGAGAGGACCCCGCCGCGAAGGCGGCCCTGGCCATGCGAAGGCCCGGGGTGAGATGGAAGACGATGAGACGGCGCGTCAAGAAGCGTCCGTCCGGAGAGCGGTGAATTTCGGTGCATGTCGTACTCGCCGGTGGGGGGACCGCCGGCCACATCGAGCCCGCGCTTGCCCTCGCGGACGCCCTGCGCAGGCAGGACCCGACCGTGGGGATCACTGCCCTCGGCACGGAGCGCGGACTCGAGACCAGGCTCGTACCCGAGCGGGGGTACGAACTCGCCCTGATCCCGGCCGTGCCGCTGCCGCGCAAGCCCACCCCGGAACTGATCACCGTCCCGGGACGGCTGCGCGGCACCATCAAGGCCGCCGAGCAGGTCCTGGAACGTACCAAGGCGGACTGCGTGGTCGGCTTCGGCGGCTACGTCGCCCTGCCCGGCTACCTCGCCGCCAAGCGGGCCGGTGTGCCGATCGTCGTCCACGAGGCCAACGCCCGGCCGGGCCTGGCCAACAAGATCGGCTCGCGGTACGCCCACGGGGTCGCCGTCTCCACCCCCGACAGCAAGCTGCGCGGGGCCCGCTACATCGGCATCCCGCTTCGCCGGACCATCGCCACCCTGGACCGGGCCCGGGTCCGCCCCGAGGCGCGTGCCGCCTTCGGTCTCGACCCCAACCTGCCGACGCTGCTGGTCTCCGGCGGCTCGCAGGGTGCCCGCCACCTCAACGAGGTGGTCCAGCGGGTCGCCCCGCTGCTGCAGCGCTCCGGGATCCAGATCCTGCACGTGGTCGGCCCGAAGAACGAATTGCCGCGCGTCGACAACATGCCCGGGATGCCGCCCTACATCCCGGTACCGTACGTGGACCGGATGGATCTTGCGTACGCGGCGGCCGACATGATGCTCTGCCGCGCGGGCGCGATGACCGTCGCCGAACTCTCCGCCGTCGGGCTCCCCGCCGCCTACGTACCGCTGCCCATCGGCAACGGCGAACAGCGGCTCAACGCCCAGCCGGTGGTCAACGCCGGCGGCGGCCTGCTGGTGGACGACGCGGCGCTCACCCCCGAGTGGGTGCAGGGCAACGTCCTTCCGGTGCTCGCAGATCCGCACCGGCTGTACGAGATGTCCCGCGCCGCCGCCGAGTTCGGCCGCCGGGACGCCGACGACCTGCTCGTCGGCATGGTGTACGAGGCGATTGCCGCACGCCGCAACGCGTGAGGCGGACGGGTTCGGGGGCGGTGGCCCCCGAACCCGGCATAAGGAGCGAGCGTGGCCGGACCGATGACCGCCCAGCGCGGTGCAGCGCAGCGGAAGGACTCCCCGGCCCGCCCGCTGCGCCCACGCCCCGCAGGGCGCAGACTGCCCAGCCGCAGACAACTGATCGTGATCGGCGTGCTCGTGCTGCTGCTCGCCTCCGGTGCGATCTGGGTGCTCTACGGCTCCTCCTGGCTCCGGACCGAACAGGTCAGGATCACCGGTCTCGACGTACTGACACCGGCCGAGGTGGAGGCCGCCGCAGCGGTACCGATCGGCGCCCCGCTGATCTCGGTGGACACCGACGCCATCGCCGACCGGTTGCGCCAGAAGTTCCCTCGTATCGACTCGGTGGAAGTCGTACGGTCATGGCCGCACGGAATCGGACTCGAGGTGACCGAACGAAAGCCGGTCCTGTTGGTGAAAAAGGGCGCAAAGTTCATTGAAGTTGACGCGAAAGGCGTGCATTTCGCAACGGTGGACAAATCACCGGGGCACGTACCTCGGCTGGAATTGACGCCCGATCAGTCCGCGAGTCTGCGTCGCTTCGGCAGTGCCCGGCTGGAGCGGGAAGCGGTCCGGGTCGCGGACGAACTTCCGGACAGTGTCGCCAAGGAGACCAAGGTCGTGCGGGTCACCTCGTACGACTCGATCTCCCTCGAACTCACCCGGGGGCGCACAGTGCTCTGGGGCAGCAGTGAAGAAGGTCCGGCGAAGGCGAGGGCCCTCACCGCTCTCATGAAAGCCGCTCCCAAAGCGGGACACTTCGACGTGAGTGCACCCACCGCCCCTGCGGTGTCGGGCGGTTGACGCACATTTGGCCTGGCCAGCACCCTGGTTGGTCAGCGCTATGGGTGATCACATAGGGTGAAAAGAAAAACGGGAGGTTCGGCGTGTTCGTTGAACGTGCGCCACTTGTCGACTTAGTGTCCTGTTCGGAAGAGTCCATGAAGCAGACACACTGGTAACCCTAAACTTCAACGTTAGGGTTTGGGTCGGCGTTCCGGACCGTCCCAATCGGCATCCGTCGTCGCGGCGGTACTACGCAAAGCGACGACACGTAACTCGAGGCGAGAGGCCTTCGACGTGGCAGCACCGCAGAACTACCTCGCAGTCATCAAGGTCATCGGTGTCGGCGGCGGTGGTGTCAATGCCATCAACCGAATGATCGAGGTCGGTCTCAAGGGCGTCGAGTTCATCGCGATCAACACTGATGCGCAAGCCCTGTTGATGAGCGACGCCGACGTCAAGCTCGACGTCGGCCGCGAACTCACCCGCGGCCTCGGTGCCGGGGCCAACCCGGCCGTCGGTCGCAAGGCGGCAGAGGACCACCGTGAGGAGATCGAGGAGGTCCTCAAGGGGGCCGACATGGTCTTCGTCACCGCCGGAGAGGGCGGCGGCACCGGCACCGGCGGCGCACCCGTCGTGGCCAACATCGCGCGCTCGCTCGGCGCCCTGACGATCGGCGTGGTCACCCGCCCGTTCACCTTCGAGGGCCGTCGACGCGCGAACCAGGCGGAGGACGGCATCGCCGAGCTCCGCGAAGAGGTCGACACCCTCATCGTCATTCCCAACGACCGGCTGCTGTCCATCTCGGACCGCCAGGTCAGCGTGCTCGACGCGTTCAAGTCGGCTGACCAGGTGCTGCTCTCGGGTGTCCAGGGCATCACCGACCTCATCACGACCCCGGGTCTGATCAACCTCGACTTCGCCGACGTCAAGTCGGTCATGTCGGAGGCCGGATCGGCGCTCATGGGCATCGGTTCCGCCCGCGGCGACGACCGCGCGGTGGCCGCCGCGGAGATGGCGATCTCCTCGCCGCTCCTGGAGGCGTCCATCGACGGCGCCCGCGGTGTCCTGCTCTCCATCTCCGGCGGAAGCGACCTCGGACTCTTCGAGATCAACGAGGCGGCCCAGCTGGTGAGCGAGGCGGCGCATCCCGAGGCGAACATCATCTTCGGTGCGGTCATCGACGACGCACTGGGCGACGAGGTACGCGTCACCGTGATCGCAGCGGGCTTCGACGGCGGACAGCCGCCGGCCCGTCGCGAGAACGTCCTGGGCGCGAACACCGCCAAGCGCGAGGAGCCGGCCCCGCCGGCCCGCACTGCCGAGCCCGTGCGCCAGACCGGTGGACTCGGCTCCCTGCCTCCGCGCGAGGAGCCCCCGGTCCAGGCCGAGCCCGTTCCGGCGGCCAATGAGAGTCATCTGCCGCCGGTCGCTCCGCCGCACATCCCGCCGGCCCGTCCCTACCAGGACTCCCAGGCCGAAGAGCTGGATGTTCCGGACTTCTTGAAGTGATAGGTCCGCACCACGCAGTGCCCGCAGTGTCTTCAGTACCCTCGGGGCGTCGCGCGCACTTCGCCTTCACCGACAGGTGGGGCGGGGTGAGTGCTGCTCCGTACGAGGAGCTCAACCTCGGCGGCGCGGTCGGAGACGACCCCGCCGCCGTTCTGGCCAATCGCGAGCGCGCCGCACGGACTCTCGGTCTGGACCCGGCGCAGGTCGTCTGGATGAACCAGGTGCACGGGCGGGACGTCGCGGTCGTCGACGGCCCGTGGGGAGACGCTTCGGAAATCCCCGCGGTGGACGCGGTGGTGACCGCACAGCGCGGACTCCCGCTCGCCGTCCTCACCGCCGACTGCACTCCCGTACTGCTTGCCGATCCGGTCGCCGGGATCGCGGCGGCAGCGCACGCGGGCCGTCCCGGTCTGGTCGCCGGAGTCGTCCCCGCCGTGGTCGAGGCCATGAGCGGGCTCGGCGCCGAGCCCTCCCGGATCATCGCCCGCACCGGACCGGCGATCTGCGGACGGTGCTACGAAGTCCCGTCCCGGATGCGCACAGAGGTCGCCGAGAGCGTCCCGGCCTCATGGTCCGAGACCAGTTGGGGCACCCCGGCCTTGGATATCACCGCCGGGGTCCACGCCCAGCTCGAAGCCCTCGGGGTCCAGGACCGGCAGGCATCTTTGGTCTGCACCCTCGAATCGGGCGACCATTTCTCGTACCGCCGCGACCGCACCACCGGGCGGCTCGCCGGATATGTCTGGTTGGACTGATAGGGCATGACGGATCGTAAGACTCAACTCGCCGAAAATCTGGCACGGGTGGAGGAACGCATTGCTTCCGCCTGCGTCGCCGCCGGTCGCAAGCGGGAAGAGGTGACCCTCATCGTGGTCACCAAGACCTACCCCGCGAGCGATGTGCGGATTCTGCATGAACTCGGTGTGCGTCATGTCGCAGAGAATCGTGACCAGGATGCGGCACCCAAGGCAGCCGAATGTGCGGATCTGTCGCTCGCATGGCATTTTGTTGGTCAATTGCAGACGAACAAGGTTCGTTCCGTGGCAAGTTATGCCGATTTTGTACAGTCGGTGGATCGGATCAAATTGGTCACGGCTCTCTCGGCGGCGGCCGTGCGCCAGGAGCGCGAACTCGGCTGTCTCATCCAGGTCGCTCTCGACGCGGAGAGCGGTGAGCGGGGTGACCGGGGCGGCGTCGCGCCGGACGGGATCGAGGAGTTGGCCACCGCGGTCGAATCCGCGCCCGGGCTGCGGCTCGACGGTCTGATGACCGTCGCACCGCTCGCCGGACCGTACGCGGGACGGCAACGCGCCGCCTTCGACCGGCTGATGGAATTCTCATCCCGCCTGCGCGGGAACCATCCGGCTGCGAACATGGTCTCCGCAGGGATGAGCATGGACCTCGAGGAAGCGGTTGCGGCCGGAGCGACACATGTGCGCGTCGGTACGGCGGTACTCGGAGTCCGACCGAGGCTCGGGTAACGTCGCCAAGCAAGTCGGACCACAGCAGAAAATATGGTCATTCCCGCCTTTGGCGGGCAGGCCTCAGTGGATCGCGGGGCACTTGGTGACAGATGCCGATCCACCACAGAGCGGAGGACTCAGAGCATGGCCGGCGCGATGCGCAAGATGGCGGTCTACCTCGGCCTCGTGGAGGACGATGGGTACGACGGTCCGGGGTTCGACCCCGACGACGAATTCGAACCCGAGCCGGAGCCCGAGCGCGACCGGCGGCGGCACCAGCCCGCGCATCAGATGGAGCGGGATCGGGAAAGGGATGAACCGGTACGAGTGGTGCAGCCTCCCGCACAGCGGGAGCCGGTTCAGATCCCGGCGGAGAGGGAACGACCCGCCCGAATCGCACCCGTGGCATCCATCACACCTGAACGCCCGAACATGGAGAAGAACACACCGGTGATCATGCCCAAGGTTGTGTCCGAGCGGGAGCCCTACCGCATCACCACATTGCATCCCAGGACCTACAACGAGGCCCGTACCATCGGGGAACACTTCCGTGAGGGCACTCCGGTGATCATGAATCTCACGGAGATGGACGATACGGACGCAAAGCGACTTGTCGACTTTGCCGCAGGACTCGTCTTCGGTCTCCATGGCAGCATTGAGCGCGTGACGCAGAAGGTGTTCCTGCTGTCGCCTGCTAACGTCGATGTCACGGCGGAGGACAAGGCCCGCATTGCTGAGGGCGGATTCTTCAACCAGAGCTGAGAACACGACAAAAGGAACGACCCGGCCGTAAGGCCGGAGCTTCGAGAGCCAGGGGAGAGGGAAGCGCGAAATGGGCGTCGCACTGCAGGTTGTCTATATCGCGTTGATGTGTTTCCTCATCGTGCTGATCTTCCGGCTGGTCATGGACTACGTCTTCCAGTTCGCACGTACATGGCAGCCGGGCAAGCCGATGGTGGTCATACTTGAGGCCACCTACACTGTCACGGATCCGCCGCTCAAGCTTCTGCGGCGGTTCATCCCGCCGTTGCGTCTCGGGGGCGTGGCACTCGACCTGTCCTTCTTCGTTCTGATGATCATCGTCTACATCCTGATCAACATCGTGATCAGGCTGTGAGCGATACGGTCTTGCCGACTGCCGACGACTACGTAGAGGTGAAGAAGAGATGCCGCTGACCCCCGAGGACGTGCGGAACAAGCAGTTCACGACCGTCCGTCTCCGAGAAGGCTATGACGAGGACGAGGTCGATGCCTTCCTCGACGAGGTCGAGTCCGAGCTGACCCGCCTGCTCCGTGAGAACGAGGACCTGCGCGCCAAGCTGGCCGCCGCCACGCGTGCCGCCGCGCAGAACCAGCAGCAGGGGATGCGTAAGCCGGAGCCGCAGGACCGGCCCGGGGCACCTGTGCCCGCCGCCATATCGGGTCCGCCGGTCCAGCAGCAGCCCCCGCAGATGGGTCCGCCCCAACTGCCTGGTGGTGCTCCGCAGCTGCCCGCCGGTCCCAGCGGTCACGGTCCTGGTCCCCAGGGCCCGCACGGCCCCGGCCCGCAGGGCCCGCACGGCCCCGGTCCGATGCAGGGCGGTCCCATGGGTGGCCCGATGGGCGGCCCCATGGGTGGTCACGCCCCGCAGCAGCAGATGCAGCAGCCGCCGCAGATGCAGCAGCCCGGTCAGGGCCCCGGTGGCGACAGCGCCGCCCGTGTCCTCTCGCTCGCACAGCAGACGGCTGACCAGGCGATCGCGGAGGCCCGTTCCGAGGCCAACAAGATCGTCGGCGAGGCGCGCAGCCGTGCCGAGGGCCTGGAGCGCGACGCGCGCGCCAAGGCGGACGCGCTGGAGCGGGACGCGCAGGAGAAGCACCGCGTGGCGATGGGCTCGCTGGAGTCGGCCCGCGCGACGCTGGAGCGCAAGGTCGAGGACCTGCGTGGCTTCGAGCGCGAGTACCGGACCCGGCTGAAGTCCTACCTGGAGAGCCAGCTGCGCCAGCTGGAGACCCAGGCTGACGACTCGCTGGCCCCGCCGCGGACCCCTGCCACCGCTTCGCTGCCGCCGTCGCCCTCGCTGGCTCCGGCCGGTGCGGGTGCCATGAGCCACACCATGGGCGGCAACCACAGTGGTCACGGCAACCAGCAGATGGGTGGCAACCCGTCCATGAGCGGTGGGCCCTCGTACGGTGGCCAGCAGCAGATGACGCCGGCGATGACCCAGCCGATGGCGCCGGTGCGGCCGCAGGCGCCGCAGCCGATGCAGCAGGCTCCTTCGCCGATGCGTGGGTTCCTGATCGACGAGGACGACAACTGAGCCGGGTGCGCGCGGTGAGCGCGTAGCCGTCGGCAGGCTGAGGGTCGGGCCCCGGGGTTTTCCCCGGGGCCCGGCCCTTTTGCCGTGCACGGCAGGCGGGTGGGGTGCCTGCGACGGGCTTGTTCCCCTGCCCGCCCCTTCTCGTAACCGCGGGCTCTGCCCCGGACCTTGCTCCTCAGCGGTCACCCGACAGCCTTTCAGCCGCCGGAAGCAGCTTGCGTGTGAGGGGTGGCTTGGTTCTGCCCGGAGAACGACGGAGGCCCGCCCGGCATACTTGGTCCGGGCGGGCCTTTGATGGGCCTGGGCTACTGCTCCGTCTTGCGGAGGCGGAACGTCAGGGACAGGCCCTCGTCCTCGAACGGGGTGCCGTATGCCGTGTCCGCCTCGCCCTGCGCGTAGTCCAGCGCCAGGACCTCGTCCGCGATCAGGGCCGCGTGCTCGGTCAGGGCCTCCACCGTGGCGGGGGAGGTGGATGTCCAGCGGACGGCGATGCGGTCCGCGACGTCCAGGCCGCTGTTCTTGCGGGCCTCCTGGATGAGCCGGATCGCGTCACGGGCGAGGCCCGCGCGCCGAAGTTCCGGGGTGATCTCCAGGTCCAGAGCGACCGTCGCGCCCGAGTCGGACGCCACCGACCAGCCCTCGCGCGGAGTTTCGGTGATGATCACCTCGTCGGGGGAGAGGGTGACCGTCTCGCCGTCCACCTCGACCGACGCCGTGCCCTCGCGCAGGGCCAGCGAGAGGGCCGCCGCGTCGGCGTTCGCGACTGCCTTGGCAACCGCTTGGACGCCCTTGCCGAACCGCTTGCCGAGCGCACGGAAGTTCGCCTTCGCCGTCGTGTCGACCAGCGAGCCGCTGCCCGCTGGACCGGCGGAGGAATCAGTGAGCGAGGCCAGCGAGGAGACGTTCAGCTCCTCCGTGATCTGGGCGTGCAGCTCGGGGGAGAGGGACTCGAAGCCCGCCGCCGCGACCAGGGCCCGGGAGAGCGGCTGGCGGGTCTTGACGCCCGACTCGGCGCGGGTGGCCCGGCCCAGCTCGACCAGGCGGCGGACCAGCGCCATCTGGTTGGAGAGCGTCGGGTCGATGACCGTGAGGTCCGCCTTCGGCCAGGCGGACAGGTGGACCGACTCGGGGGCCTCCGGGGTGACCGGAGCCACCAGGTCCTGCCAGACCCGCTCGGTGATGAACGGGGTGAGCGGAGCCATCAGCCGGGTCACCGTCTCGATGACCTCGTGCAGGGTGCGCAGCGCCGCCTTGTCGCCCTGCCAGAAGCGGCGGCGTGAGCGGCGAACGTACCAGTTGGACAGATCGTCGACGAACGCGGACAGGAGCTTGCCGGCGCGCTGGGTGTCGTAACCCTCCAGAGCCTGCGTGACCTGGTCCACCAGCGCGTTCAGCTCGCTCAGCAGCCAGCGGTCCAGGACCGTGCGGTCCGCAGGGGCCGGGTCGGCCGCGGACGGCGCCCAGTCGGACGTACGGGCGTACAGGGCCTGGAAGGCGACCGTGTTCCAGTACGTCAGCAGGGTCTTGCGGACGACCTCCTGGATCGTGCCGTGGCCGACGCGGCGCGCCGCCCACGGGGAGCCGCCCGCCGCCATGAACCAGCGCACCGCGTCAGCGCCGTGCTGATCCATGAGGGGGATCGGCTGAAGGATGTTCCCGAGGTGCTTGGACATCTTGCGGCCGTCCTCGGCGAGGATGTGGCCCAGGCAGACCACGTTCTCGTAGGAAGACTTGTCGAAGACCAGCGTGCCGACCGCCATCAGCGTGTAGAACCAGCCGCGGGTCTGGTCGATGGCCTCCGAGATGAACTGCGCCGGGTAGCGGCTCTCGAAGATCTCCTTGTTCTTGTACGGGTAGCCCCACTGCGCGAACGGCATCGAGCCCGAGTCGTACCAGGCGTCGATGACCTCCGGGACGCGGTACGCCTCCAGTTGGCAGTTCTCGTGCGAGCAGGTGAACGTGATCTCGTCGATGAACGGGCGGTGCGGGTCCAGACCGGAGAGGTCGGTGCCGGCGAGTTCGCTGAGCTCGGCGCGCGAGCCGACGCATGTGAGGTGGCTGTCCTCGCAGCGCCAGATCGGCAGCGGGGTGCCCCAGTAGCGGTTACGGGACACCGCCCAGTCGACGTTGTTGTTCAGCCAGTCACCGAAGCGGCCGTGCTTGACCGAATCAGGGAACCAGTTGGTCTTCTCGTTCTCTTCGAGCAGCCGGTCCTTGATAGCGGTCGTACGGATGTACCAGGACGGCTGCGCGTAGTAGAGCAGCGCGGTGTGGCAGCGCCAGCAGTGCGGGTAGCTGTGTTCGTAAGGGACGTGCCGGAAGAGCTTCCCGCGGGCGGCCAGGTCTTCGGTGAGCGCCTCGTCGGCCTTCTTGAAGAAGACGCCGCCGACCAGCGGCAGGTTCTCCTCGAAGGTGCCGTCGGGGCGGACCGGGTTCACGACCGGGAGGCCGTAGGCGCGGCAGACGACGAGGTCGTCGGCGCCGAAGGCGGGGGACTGGTGGACCAGACCCGTACCGTCCTCGGTCGTCACGTACTCGGCGTTGACCACGTAATGGGCCTCGGCCGGGCTGTTTCCATTGCTTCCCTCGCTCACGCTCGGGCTGTGTCCATTGCTTCCCTCGCTCACGCTCGGGAAGTCGACCAGGGCGAACGGGCGCTCGTACGTCCAGCGTTCCATCTCGCGGCCGGTGAAGGTCTGGCCGGTGGTCTCCCAGCCCTCGCCCAGCGCCTTTTCGAAGAGCGGCTGCGCGACGACGAGCTTCTCCTCGCCGTTGGTCGCGACGACATAGGTGACGTCGGGGTGCGCGGCGACGGCGGTGTTGGAGACCAGGGTCCAGGGGGTGGTCGTCCAGACGAGGAGCGAGGCATCGCCGGCCAGCGGGCCGGAGGTGAGGGGGAAGCGTACGAAGACCGACGGGTCGACGATGGTCTCGTAACCCTGTGCCAGCTCGTGGTCCGAGAGACCGGTGCCGCAGCGCGGGCACCAGGGGGCGACGCGGTGGTCCTGGACCAGCAGGCCCTTGTTGAAGATCTCCTTCAGCGACCACCACACCGACTCGACGTACTCGGGGTCCATCGTGCGATACGCGTCGTCGAGGTCGACCCAGTAGCCCATCCGGGTCGTGAGCTCGGTGAACGCGTCGGTGTGGCGGGTCACGGACTCGCGGCACTTGGCGTTGAACTCGGCGATGCCGTACGCCTCGATGTCCTTCTTGCCGTTGAAGCCCAGCTCCTTCTCGACCGCGAGCTCGACCGGCAGTCCGTGGCAGTCCCAGCCGGCCTTGCGACCGACGTGGTAGCCCTGCATGGTGCGGAAGCGGGGGAAGACGTCCTTGAAGACGCGGGCCTCGATGTGGTGCGCGCCAGGCATGCCGTTGGCGGTGGGCGGGCCCTCGTAGAAGACCCACTCGGGGCGGCCCTCGGACTGTTCGAGGCTCTTGGCGAAGACCTTGCTCTCGCGCCAGAAATCGAGCACGGCGTGCTCCAGCGCGGGCAGGTCGACCTGGGCGGGTACCTGGCGGTACTGCGGCGATGTCATGGGCGGACTTCCTCCGGCGGACGTTTTCCACTTCCGTCGGAGGGACGAGAGCCTCATCGACTCCCGCGGTACCACCCTCCTTGGCCCCGGGTGTGCTCCCGTGGCCCCCTCATTGGGGTCGCGACGCCGGTTCTAATCGCCTTGCGGCTTTCTTCCGACGGCTCCGGGTGATCTTCACGACGCGCTCGCCCCCGGGCTCACACCGTCCCCGGGTCGCTCCTGGCTGCGTACGACGCTACTCGTCCCATCCACGCCTCTCGCTGAGGCCAGTGTACGGGCCCGTACGGGCGACGGCCGACCGGTTTAACCCGTGGGGCGGGGCGTGACCCGAATGGGCAGACGCGGACATACGCAGTCCCGGCGGGGGCGGGAGGCGGATTACCCGGCGGGGAGCTGGGCACAACCGATTCAGGCACGTCGGTATCCGGACACGGGGAGGGCCGGTTCGGCGGCGTGCCCCGTTGCCGCGGGGCTGGTGTCGATTTATCGTCCCAGCACGATTCGCGTGCAAGATCACAATATGTGAAGGGGCCGCGGCCATGGTGGCGAAGAAGACCGCCGCAAAGAAGTCGGCGTCAGCGAGACCCACGGGTGCGGCGAGCAGGAAGACGAGTGCAGCGGCGAGCCCGCAGGCCATCCCCGAGGGTGGCCCGACGGCTGCGGCTGCGAAGAAGACTGCGGTGAAGAAGACTGCGGTGAAGAAGACTGCGGTGAAGAAGACTGCGGTGAAGAAGTCTGCGGTGAAGAAGTCCGCGGTGAAGAAGACCGCAGCCCGGAAGCGGGCGGTGCCCGCCGAGCACGCGGTGCCGGCCAACAAGGCACCTGCGAAGAAAAGCGTGGCCAAGAAGGCTTCGAAGAAGGCCGCTGCGGCGGCCACGGTGGCGGCCGCGGCCGCCGAGAAGACGGGAGCTCACACGGTGGTAGCCAAGAAGAGCGCGGCCCGGACCCGCACGGCCGGCAAGGGTGCGGCGCCCGTGCCCCCGGCCCGTGGAACCGCCACGACAGCCACCGGCGAGCTGGCGGTCCGGCCGGGTGAGGACCCCTGGACGCCGGATGAGGTCGAAGAGGCACGGGCCGTGCTGAGCAGCGAGATCATGCGGCTGCGCAGCGAGCTGGAGGCGGCGAGTGCCGCACTCGCGGGGCTGATGCGCGACTCCGGCGACGGGGCGGGTGACGACGAGGCGGACACCGGCACCAAGAACATCACTCGCGAGCACGAGATGTCGCTCGCCGCCAACGCCCAGGAGATGTTGGACCAGACCGAACGTGCCCTGGCCCGGCTCGACGCCGGGACGTACGGACTGTGCGAGGTCTGCGGCAATCCGATCGGCAAGGCGCGGATGCAGGCGTTCCCCCGCGCCACGCTCTGCGTCGAGGACAAACAGAAGCAGGAGCGTCGCGCTTGATCGGTGGCCATGTGCCGTACCCTCGTCCTCAGTCAGGAACCTAGGTTGAGGGACTCACGTGGCAGAGGCGGAGCGCATCATCGGTACGCCGGACATCCCCGATACTCAGGGGACCGAAGGGGACGCGGCCGCGGACCGGGTCGAGGAGACGGCCCCGAGCAGGGGCAAGCGGAAGATCATGGTGCTCTTCGCCGTGGCCGTCTTCGCCTATCTGCTCGACCTGATCAGCAAGGTGATCGTGGTCGAGAAACTGGAACACCACGCGCCGATCGAGATCCTCGGCGACTGGCTGAAGTTCGACGTGATCCGTAACCCGGGTGCCGCGTTCGGTTTCGGTGAGGCCTACACGATCATCTTCACCTTCATCGCGGCGGCCATCATCGTCGTCATCATCCGCCTCGGCCGCAAGCTCTACAGCCTGCCGTGGGCCATTGCGCTCGGCCTGCTGCTCGGCGGTGCGCTCGGCAATCTCACGGACCGCATCTTCCGCGCTCCCGGCGCCTTCCAGGGCGCGGTGGTGGACTTCATCGCACCCGCGCACTTCGCCGTCTTCAACCTCGCCGACTCCGCGATTGTCTGCGGCGGCATCCTGATCGTGATCCTTTCCTTCAAGGGCCTGGACCCCGACGGCACCGTGCACAAGGACTAGTGGGCGCAAGGCATACTCGACAGGTGAGTACGTATCCCGAGGTCCGCACCCTGCCCGTACCCGACGGTCTGGAGGGCGAGCGTGTCGACGCCGCCATTTCCCGGATGTTCGGTTTCTCCCGCACCAAGGCCGCCGACCTGGCAGCTTCCGGGAAGGTGCAGGTGGACGGCGCGGTGGTCGGCAAGTCCGAGCGGGTACGGGGCGGCGCCTGGCTGGAAGTGGAGATGCCGCAGGCACCCGCTCCGGTGCAGATCGTCGCCGAGCCCGTAGAGGGTATGGAGATCGTGCACGACGACGACGACATCGTCGTGATCGTGAAGCCGGTCGGGGTCGCCGCCCACCCGAGCCCCGGCTGGACCGGCACGACCGTCATCGGCGGTCTTGCCGCAGCCGGGTACCGGATCTCGACGTCCGGCGCCGCCGAGCGCCAGGGCATCGTCCACCGCCTCGATGTCGGCACCTCCGGCCTGATGGTCGTCGCAAAGTCCGAGCGGGCCTACACCCTGCTGAAGGCGCAGTTTCGCGACCGGGTCGTCGAGAAGAGGTACCACGCGCTGGTGCAGGGCCACCCGGACCCGATGAGCGGCACCATCGACGCCCCCATCGGGCGCCACCCCAACCACGACTACAAGTGGGCCGTCACGTCCGAGGGCAAGCCCTCCGTGACGCACTACGACCTCATCGAGGCCTACCGCGCCGCCAGTCTCCTGGACATCAAGCTGGAGACGGGCCGTACGCACCAGATCCGGGTGCACATGTCGGCCCACCGCCACCCCTGCGTCGGTGACGTCACCTACGGTGCCGATCCGACGATGGCCAAGCGCCTCGGCCTGACGAGGCAGTGGCTGCACGCCGTCCGGCTCGGCTTCGAGCACCCTTCCGACGGCGGCTGGGTGGAGTTCTCCAGCAACTACCCGGACGACCTCCAGCAGGCCCTGGACATGATCGCGGCGGAGAGCGAATGACCGGCAGGTCCGCTCCGTACACCACCCGTACCGTCGTCGACGAGCAGGACCGCGCCGCCTGTTTCCAGGTCCGTAAGGACGTCTTCGTCGGGGAGCAGAACGTGCCCGAGGAGATCGAGTACGACGCCTACGACGCTGACGCGGTGCATGTGATCGCCGTCGCGGCGGACGGCTCCCCGCTCGGTACCGGGCGACTGCTGCACGGTCCGGCCGCCCTCGCCAAGACCGGCGGCGACCTCACCGTGGGCTCGCTCGGCCGGCTGGCGGTGACCAAGGAGGCGCGCGGTCTCGGCGTCGGCGTGGCGCTGGTCCGGGCCATTGAGGACGCGGCCCGCGAGCTCGGTCTGGCCGCCGTCGATCTGCACGCCCAGACCCATGCGCTCGGCTTCTACGAGCGGCTCGGGTATGCGGTGTACGGCCCCGAATTCCCGGACGCCGGGATCGCCCACCGGGCGATGCGCCGCGCTCTGTAGCGAGCGGACGAGTGCCGAGCGCCGCCCCGGCCGTACGGAGCGAGCGGGCACCCCTGCATACGTCCGGGTGGCAGGCCCCAGCGCGTCCACGCCGAGCCGGTCATCTGGGTGCTGCCGCGCGACCGGTTCTCGAACGGTTTGCTGGTGGTCGTTCTCCATGCTTCCGACCGTAGCTGGCACCATTGGCCTCATGAACATCATGCTTTTCCACTCGACGTACGGCATGCGCCCCGCGGTGCACGTGGCCGCCGACCGGCTGCGCGCCGCCGGGCACGTGGTGCACGTGCCCGATCTCTTCGAGGGGCACACTTTCGAAACCGTCGAGGATGGCATGGCCTTCAAGGAAGAGGTGGGCAAGGACGAGCTGCTCAGGCGTGCCGTGCTGGCTGCTGCGCCCTACTCCGACCGGGGCCTGGTGTACGCGGGTTTCTCCTTCGGGGCGTCCACCGCGCAGACCCTGGCGCTCGGTGATGAGAAGGCGCGTGGTCTGCTGCTGTTCCACGGCACCTCGGACATCGCCGAGAACGCCTCGGTGGACGAGCTGCCCGTACAGCTGCATGTCGCGGACCCGGACCCGTTCGAGACGCACGACTGGCTGAACTCCTGGTATCTGCAGATGCGGCGGGCCGGTGCCGATGTCGAGGTCTACCGCTATCCGGGTGCGGGTCATCTCTTCACGGACCCCGAACTGCCGGACCACGACGCGGCCTCGGCCGAGGCGGCCTGGAAGGTCGCACTCGGCTTCCTCGCCACGCTGTGACCGCGCGAAGGGCCCCGCACCGTGCGGGGCCCTTCGGACGGGTGCCCGAAGGGCGGGCCCTAGTGAACCGGGCGGTCCACCCGCTCGACCTTCTGCGTCCCGCTGAGCGTCCGGTACGAACGTGTCCAGGCGGAGGTCGCGTCCCGCTTCGTCTTGTCGGAGACGGCGTAGTAGTCCATCTGCGAGCGCTCGGCGGTCACATCGAGGATGCCGTAGCCGTGCGAGTCCATATCCACCCACTTCACATGGCGGTTGGTGGCCTTGACTGCCGCGGCTGCGACCACCGAGACGGTCTGCGGCGCGACGTGCAGGACGTCGTCGAGATTGTCCGACGTCACCGACGTCACCACGAACTCGGTGGCGGCCGACGCCGAGAGCGGATACGTTGCCGCCTTCACCGGTACGTCATTGGCCCACGCCATGTGGATGTCGCCGGTCAGGAAGACCGTGTTGGTGATCGACCGGTCCTGCAGATGCGCGATCAGCTCCTTGCGGTCGTCCGTGTAGCCGTCCCACTGGTCGACATTGACGGCAAGACCCTCCGCGGGCAGCCCCAGCAACTCGGCCAGCGGCTTCAGCAGATGCGCGGGTACGGAACCGAACGCGACCGGCGAGATCATCACCGACGTACCGACCAGCTTCCAGGTGGCGTCCGAGCCGGCCAGGCCCGACTTCAGCCAGTCCAACTGCGCCCGGCCGGTGATCGTGCGATCCGGGTCGTCGATCGAGCCGTTGCCGATCGTCGACTGCTGGGAGCGGAAGGTGCGCAGATCGAGGAGGTGGAGATCGGCCAGGTTGCCGAAGCGCAGCCGCCGGTAGACGGTGCCCTCGGTGGAGGCGCGGACCGGCATCCACTCGAAGTACGCCTGCTTGGCGCCCGCCGCCCGGTCGGCCCAGGAACCCTCCGTGTCCGGCGTGTGGTTCTCGGCCCCGCCCGACCAGGCGTCGTTGGCGAACTCGTGGTCGTCCCAGATCGCGATCACCGGGTGGGTGGCGTGCAGGGTCTGGAGGTCGGGGTCCGTCTTGTAATTGCCGTGCCGGGTGCGGTAATCGGCGAGGGTGAGGATCTCGTGCTTCGGCTCGTGCGGCCGTACGACGTACTTCGCGTCCGGGAAACTGCCCGACGCGTACTCGTAGATGTAGTCGCCGAGATGCAGCACCGCGTCGAGATCGGCGCGGGCGGCGAGATGCCGGTACGGGGAGAAGAACCCGGACTCCCAGTTGGCGCACGACACCACCCCGAAGCGCACACCGGGCGTGACAGCTCGGGCCGCGGGCGCGGTACGGGTGCGGCCCGTCGGCGAGAGTATCTCCGTACCGTCGCCCGCCGAGAAGCGGAACCAGTACGCGGTGGCCGGGCTCAGCCCCCGCACATCGGCCTTGACGGTGTGGTCGGAAGCGGCCCTCGCGACGGTGGAGCCCTGTGCGACGACCCGGGCGAACTCCTTGTCCTCGGCGACCTCCCAGCGCACCGCCGTATCGGCGCCACGGCCGGAACCGGGCACGGCGTCGGGGGTCGGGGTGACGCGGGTCCACAGGAGTACGCCGTCGGGGAGGGGATCGCCGGAGGCGACGCCGTGCAGGAAGGCCGGCCCGTCCGCGGCACGCGCGGTGGTGGCACCCAGCACGGGGGCGGCGACGGCGGTGGCGGCAGCAGCCTTGACGATTGTGCGGCGGCTGGGGGCGGATATGGGCGAAGAAAGGATTCGTCTGCTCACGGAGGAGCACCCTACTGACCGGTATAGCGAACGGGCAGGCGAATGAAGGAAGTTCGCCTGCCCGTCGGAGAGCCGCCGCTGGGGATTCGCCGTTCGGCTAGTCCTTCAGCGCTGCGTTGACCGCGGTGTTGAAGTCGGCCACCGTCATCGGAGCGTTCTTACCGTCCGGGCCGGTGAGCGTCTTGCCGTCCATCTTCAGCGTCGGAGTGCCCTGCACGCCGCTCTTTCCGAACGCCTCGCCCATCTTCACCGCCCAGTTGTCGTATGTCCCGTCCTCGACGTCCTTCTGGAACGTCTTGTTGTTCTTCAGGGCGTCGACCGAGTCGGCGATCTCGAGCAGGTAGGCGTCGTCCTTGAGCTTGTCGTCGGTCTCCTCCGGGTGGTACTTCGCGGAGAAGAGCGTGGACTTGTAGTCCAGGAAGGCCTGCGGGCTGACATTGAGGGCGGCGCCCAGCGCGCTCATGGCGTTCTTCGAGCCCTCGCCGGGGATGACATCGTCGAGGAACGTGGCGCCGATGTACTTGATCTTGTACTTTCCGGCGTCGAGGTCCTTCTGCAACGTCTCGCCGACGTTCTGCTCGAGCGTGGCGCAGATCGGGCAGCGCGGGTCCTCGTAGATCTCCAGGGTCTTCTTGGCGGTCGGCTTGCCGAGGATGACGGTCGTGCCGTCGGGGCCCGACGTGTTCTTCGGCGCAGTGACGTCCTTCGCGTCCTTCGCCGCCTCCCAGTGGCTGGGCTTGTTCAGCTGCATGACTCCCCAGCCGACACCGCCGGCGAGCGCCAGCACGGCGACGATCGAGACGCCCACGAGGATCTGCCTGCGGGTCTTGTCCTTCTTGGCCTGGCGCTCGCGCTCGGCGCGCAGACGCTCACGGGCTGCCGACTTGCTGGCCTGGCTGTTGCGCTTGCTCATGTTCGTTTTCTCCATGGTGTGGCTGGTACGTCGTCAGGGATGTGCGTGCTCAGGCGATGGCACAGGCCGAGCGCGGCGGTCCCCTCCGTCCCACGGAGTGCACGAGCAGACGGGCGTGTACGAGCAGGTGCGGGCCGTGTCCGGCGGGGCGCACCCTGCGGCGCACCGAGCGGCGGGCCGTACCCGCCACGGCGACCGCGATCAGCAGAGGACGGAACGCCAGAACTGCGACCGCGCCCAGCAGACCGACGAGCGCGGACTCGCCGCGCCGGAGCCAGGCCGCGGCGAGCAGACCGACCGTCACATGTGCGGCGAGCAGCAGCCACGGCACCGCAGGGCCGGGGGAGGCCAGCAGCGCGGCTGTCGTGTGTCCCGCACCGGCCACCGAGGCGAGCGGGGTGCCGACGTCACCGGCCTGGTGCGCACCGGCGCCGATGTCACCGCCGTCGCACAGCACATCGACGCCGACCGAGCGCAGCGGCCCGGCGATCGGGCCGCCTGCCGCGCCGTAACACAGGTGCTGCCCGGTGGTGAAGACGGTGTCGGCGGCCAGCTCCATCGGAACCAGCAGTCCGGCGATCGCCCCGAAGCCGCGCTCCTGGCCGGCCAGCGCGTACGCCACGGCGAAGACCACGCCGGCCAGCAGGGCGACGATGTTCAGTGGCAGCGGGACCTGGGAGAGCAGCACATGGGACGCAGCGGAGAGCGTCACGACGAGCGCTGTGAAAAGCGCCGCGCGAACGACTCTGAACTGCGTCCCGGAGATGTCCATCGTGGAGGAGTGTCGCATGCGAACCTGTATGCGCCGCCTGAGAGGCTGTCGGGTGGCCTCTGATCGGGCGGCCACGCCCTGGCACGCACGCTTCCCGCGTTGCCGAAATGTCCTCGTAGCGCCTTCCCCAAGCTCGCAAGGAGCAGGGGAGACCTCATCCGAGGACATCCCGGCGCCTTGGAATCGCACGCACCAGACCGCGTCCGCTTTCCGATCGGAGGCTACCCGACAGCCTCTGAAGGGCACGCGTGGGCCTGCGCGGGGACCTACAGCCCCGGAATGCGGCCGTTGCGGAAGAGGTCCACAAAGATCTGGTGGTCGGCGCGGGCCCGGGCGCCGTAGCTGTGGGCGAAGTCCACCAGCAGCTCGGCGAAGCCCTCCTCGTTCGCCGCGATCGCCGCGTCGATCGCCCGCTCCGTGGAGAACGGCACCAGCGAGTGGCCGCTCTCGTCGTCCGCCGCGGAGTGCATCGTCGCCGTCGCCCGGCCGAGGTCGGCGACGACCGCGGCGATCTCCTCCAGCTCATCGATGTCGGACCAGTCCAGATCGACCGCGTACGGAGATACCTCGGCGACCAGTTGTCCGGCCCCGTCCAGCTCGGTCCAGCCGAGCCACGGGTCGGCGTGCGCCTGCAGGGCGCGCTGCGAGATGACCGTGCGGTGACCCTCGTGCTGGAAGTATTCGCGAACGGCCGCGTCGGTGATGTGCCGTGAGACCGCGGGGGTCTGCGCCTGCTTGAGATAGATCACCACATCGTTCTCCAAGGCGTCGCTGTTGCCCTCCAGAAGGATGTTGTACGAGGGCAGTCCGGCCGAACCGATGCCGATGCCGCGACGGCCGACGACATCCTTCACCCGGTACGAGTCGGGGCGGGCCAGGCTCGACTCCGGCAGCGTCTCCAGATAGCCGTCGAAGGCGGACAGCACCTTGTAGCGCGTCGCCGCGTCCAGATCGACCGAGCCACCGCCGGCCGCGAACCGGCGCTCGAAGTCCCGGATCTCCGTCATCGAGTCCAGCAGCGAGAACCGGGTCAGAGACCGGGCGTCGCGCAGCGCGTCCAGCAGCGGGCCCTCAGCGGTGTCCAGCGTGAAGGGCGGCAGCTCCGCCATGTCGCCGTTCTTCGCGCCCGTCGCCAGTGCGTGGATCCGCTCACGGTAGGCCGTCGCGTAGACCCGGACCAGATCGGTGATCTGGTCGTCACCCAGCGCCTTCGCGTACCCGATCAGCGCGACGGAGGCGGCGAACCGCTTGAGGTCCCAGGTGAACGGGCCGACATACGCCTCGTCGAAGTCGTTCACGTTGAAGATCAGCCGACCGTTGGCGTCCATGTACGTACCGAAGTTCTCCGCGTGCAGATCGCCGTGGATCCATACCCGGCCGGTCCGCTCGTCCAGGTACGGGCCGCCGTGCCGCTCCCGCTCCAGGTCGTTGTAGAACAGGCATGCCGTGCCGCGGTAGAAGGCGAACGCCGAGCCCGCCATCTTGCGGAACTTGACCCGGAAGGCAGCCGGATCGGCGGCCAGCAGCTCCCCGAACGCGGTGTCGAAAACCTCAAGAATCTGCTCCCCGCGCTGCGCTGCGCCGGTCTGCGCTTCCGACATCTCTGGGTGCCTCCTGGTACCTGACCTGCATGAAAATGGGACGGGCTTGCATCACGAATGGGACGGGCTTCTCAGCCGCTTCAACGCGCGACCGGACCTGGGAGTGCCCTTCGACTGTCACCTCGCAGACGTAGACTTCCACGCTGTCCCCCCAGTCCGTCATCGCCAGTTTTCCCGGAGGCCCGACGTCGTGACCAAGGCGCCCTTTACGCACCTTCACGTCCACACCCAGTACTCGCTGCTGGACGGTGCCGCGCGGCTCAAGGACATGTTCGCTGCCTGCAATGAGATGGGCATGTCGCACATCGCGATGACGGATCACGGCAACCTGCACGGGGCGTACGACTTCTTCCATTCGGCGCAGAAGGCGGGCGTCACGCCGATCATCGGGATCGAGGCGTACGTCGCTCCGGAGTCGCGCAAGCACAAGCGGAAGATCCAGTGGGGTCAGCCGCACCAGAAGCGGGACGACGTCTCCGGTTCCGGTGGTTACACCCACAAGACGATCTGGGCGTCGAACGCGACGGGGCTGCACAACCTCTTCCGGCTGTCCTCGGACGCGTACGCGGAGGGCTGGCTGCAGAAGTGGCCCCGTATGGACAAGGAGACCATCGCCCAGTGGTCCGAGGGCCTGATCGCCTCGACCGGCTGCCCCTCGGGCGAGGTGCAGACACGACTGCGGCTCGGCCAGTTCGACGAGGCGGTCCAGGCGGCCTCCGACTACAAGGACATCTTCGGCGAGGGCAAGTACTTCCTGGAGCTGATGGACCACGGCATCGAGATCGAGCGCCGGGTCCGTGACGGGCTCCTCGAAATCGGCAGGAAGCTGAACATCCCGCCGCTGGTGACCAACGACTCGCACTACACCTACGCGCACGAGGCCACCGCCCACGACGCGCTGCTGTGCATCCAGACCGGCAAGAACCTCTCCGACCCGGACCGCTTCCGCTTCGACGGCACCGGCTACTACCTCAAGACGACTGAGGAGATGTACGGCGTCGACTCCTCCGACGCCTGGCAGGAGGGGTGCGCCAACACGCTGCTGGTCGCCGAGCAGATCGACACCAGCGGGATGTTCGAGAAGCGCGACCTGATGCCGAAGTTCGACATCCCGGACGGCTACACGGAGATCACCTGGTTCCAGGAGGAGGTCCGGGTCGGGATGAACCGCCGCTTCCCGGGCGGTGTCCCCGAGGACCGGCAGAAGCAGGCCGAGTACGAGATGGACGTCATCATCCAGATGGGGTTCCCGGGGTACTTCCTGGTGGTCGCCGACTTCATCATGTGGGCGAAGAACAACGGCATCGCGGTCGGCCCCGGCCGAGGCTCCGCGGCCGGCTCGATCGTGGCGTACGCGATGGGCATCACCGACCTCGACCCGATCGAGCACGGACTGATCTTCGAGCGGTTCCTCAACCCCGAGCGTGTCTCCATGCCCGATGTCGACATCGACTTCGACGAGCGTCGGCGCGTCGAAGTGATCAGGTACGTGACGGAGAAGTACGGCGCCGACAAGGTCGCCATGATCGGCACATACGGCAAGATCAAGGCGAAGAACGCCATCAAGGACTCCGCCCGTGTCCTCGGCTACCCGTACGCGATGGGCGACCGGCTCACCAAGGCCATGCCCGCCGATGTCCTCGGCAAGGGCATCGACCTCAACGGCATCACCGACCCCAAGCACCCGCGCTACAGCGAGGCGGGCGAGATCCGGGGGATGTACGAGAACGAGCCGGACGTGAAGAAGGTCATCGACACCGCGAAGGGTGTCGAGGGCCTGGTCCGGCAGATGGGTGTGCACGCCGCAGGCGTGATCATGTCCAGCGAGCCCATCGTCGATCACGCCCCGGTCTGGGTGCGGCACACCGACGGCGTCACCATCACGCAGTGGGACTACCCGCAGTGCGAGTCGCTCGGCCTGCTGAAGATGGACTTCCTCGGCCTGCGCAACCTCACCATCATGGACGACGCCGTCAAAATGGTGGAGAGCAACAAGGGCGTCAAGCTGGACCTGCTCGGCCTCCCGCTGGACGACCCGAAGACGTACGACATGCTCTGCCGCGGTGACACGCTCGGTGTGTTCCAGTTCGACGGTGGCCCGATGCGCTCCCTGCTGCGCCAGATGCAGCCTGACAACTTCGAGGACATCTCCGCCGTCTCGGCCCTCTACCGGCCGGGCCCGATGGGCATGAACTCGCACACGAACTACGCCGAGCGCAAGAACGGCCGCCAGGAGATCACCCCGATCCACCCGGAGCTGGAGGAGCCGCTCAAGGAGACGCTTGGCCTGACCTACGGCCTGATCGTCTACCAGGAGCAGGTGCAGAAGGCTGCCCAGATCATCGCCGGATACTCGCTCGGCGAGGCTGACATCCTGCGCCGCGTGATGGGCAAGAAGAAGCCCGAGGAACTGGAGAAGAACTTCGTCCTCTTCCAGGCGGGCGCCAAGAAGAAGGGCTTCTCCGACGCCGCGATCCAGGCCCTGTGGGACGTGCTGGTCCCGTTCGCCGGGTACGCGTTCAACAAGGCGCACTCCTCCGCGTACGGCCTGGTCACCTACTGGACCGCGTACCTGAAGGCGAACTACCCCGCCGAGTACATGGCGGCGCTGCTGACCTCGGTCAAGGACGACAAGGACAAGTCGGCGGTCTATCTCAACGAGTGCCGTCGCATGGGCATCAAGGTGCTGCCGCCCAATGTGAACGAGTCCCTGTCGAACTTCGCCGCGCAGGGTGACGACGTGATCCTCTTCGGCCTCACGGCCGTCCGGAACGTGGGCCAGAACGTCGTCGACTCGATCATCCGATGCCGCAAGGCGAAGGGAAAGTACAGCAGCTTCCCCGACTTCCTGGACAAGGTCGAGGCGGTCGTCTGCAACAAGCGCACCGTCGAATCGCTGATCAAGGCCGGCGCCTTCGACGAGATGGGCCACACCCGTAAGGGCCTGGTCGCCCACCACGAGCCGATGATCGACAACGTGGTGCAGGTCAAGCGCAAGGAGGCCGAGGGGCAGTTCGACCTCTTCGGCGGCATGGGCGAGGAGGAGAGTGACGAGCCGGGCTTCGGGCTCGACGTGGAGTTCTCCGACATCGAGTGGGAGAAGTCCTACCTGCTGGCCCAGGAGCGCGAGATGCTCGGCCTGTACGTCTCCGACCACCCGCTCTTCGGTCTGGAACACGTGCTGTCCGACAAGGCCGACTCCTCGATCTCCCAGCTGACCGGCGGGGAGCACGCCGACGGTGCCATCGTCACCGTCGGAGGCATCATCTCCGGCCTGCAGCGCAAGATGACCAAGCAGGGCAACGCCTGGGCCATCGCCACGGTCGAGGACCTGGCCGGATCCATCGAGTGCATGTTCTTCCCCGCCACCTACCAACTGGTCTCCACCCAGCTCGTCGAGGACACCGTCGTCTTCGTCAAGGGACGCCTCGACAAGCGGGAGGACGTGCCCCGGCTCGTCGCCATGGAGATGCAGGTCCCCGACATCTCGTCGGCCGGCACCAACGCCCCCGTGGTCCTGACCATCCCCACGGTCAAGATCACCCCGCCGATGGTCAGCCGCCTCGGCGAGGTCCTCAGCAACCACCGGGGCGACACAGAGGTGCGGATCAAGCTCCAGGGCCCCCGCAAGACCACGGTTCTCCGGCTCGACCGGCACCGGGTGAAGCCCGACCCGGCGCTCTTCGGTGACCTGAAAGTGCTGCTCGGACCGTCCTGCCTGGCTGGCTGAGAGGCCACCCGACAGCCTCTGAGCCGCTTCACGGTCGGCGTGCGAGAAGAGGGGCGCCCCGCGCATGCGGGAGCGCCCCACCCGGCCACCCGGCCGGACCGGAGACCTGCCCGGTCAGTTGTGGCCGAAGCGCCGCTGGTGCTTACGGGCCACATCAGCAGGGCTGCCCTGGCCTTGCGCCTGCGGCTGTATCTGCGACTCGTAAGCAGGCGACTGGGCCTCTTCCGCACCGCGTTGCGCACCGGACGCGCGGTTCTGCCGGCTGCTCTGCTTGCGGTTCTTGTTCTTGGCCATGGTGTTCCTCCTACGGGGACTCTCGGGGCCAGGACCGCGTTCAGATTCACATGACGGGATAAACCGTGCATGTTGGATCATTACCGTGCGTAGTGAGGGGGTATCATGCGCCGTTTTCCGGATCCGCCACGCCGATGATCGAGTTCCCGCCGTCAACCCCTGTGCGTTCGGGCAGACTCGAAGGAAACCCTTGGCAAAGACCACACCCGAACTTCTGGAAGAGGGTGGAACCCGTGGACCGTTGCGTCGTCCTGGTGGACGCCGGCTACCTGCTGGGCGCAGCCGCGAGTCTGCTGGCCGGGGAGCCCGCCCGTTCCCGCATCACCGTCGACCACGCGGCCCTCATCCGGGGCCTGCGTGAGCTGGCGGAGGCCGATACGCAGCAGCCGCTGCTGCGGATCTACTGGTTCGACGGCGCCCCCGACCGCGTACCGCAGCCCGAGCACCGCAGACTCCGCGTGATGCCCCGGGTCACCGTCCGGCTCGGCGCCCTCACCCGCAGTGACGGGCGCTGGGCGCAGAAGGGGGTCGACGCCGCGATGCACGCCGAGCTCACCGAACTCGCCAGGAACCGGGCCTGCTCCGACGTGGTGCTGGTGACCGGTGACGGCGATCTGCTGCCCGGCCTGATGTCCGCCAAGGAACACGGCGTCGCCGTCCATCTGTGGGCCGTCCAGGCCGCCGACGGCGACTACAACCAGTCCGAGGACCTCGTCGCCGAGGCCGACGAACGAAGGGTGCTCGACCGGGCCTGGATCACCCAGGCCGTACGGGCCAAGGAGACCGGCGGCGTCTGCGCCCCGCCGCCCGTGCCACGGCCGGAGATCGCCGCGATCCTCTCCGCACCGCTGCCCGAGGCAGCCCTGGCCGCCTCCGCCGAGCGGGCATCGGAGGCCCAGGCGGCGGCCGACCGCAACACTTCGGCCCCGCCGCCCGAGGAGAGTCCCACCGCCGACCGGCCCGGCCACGGTGCCAAGGGCGTCCCCACCCCGAAGGACCTGGCGGGCAGCCTGCGCGGCCCCGGCACCCAGCCTGCCCAGCCGTCGCCCGCCAACGCCACCCTGCGCTGGTCCTCCGACAAGGGCTGGATGGAGCGCGGCGGACCGCTGGGCGAGCCCGCCGAAACCGCTTCCCTCCCGACGCTGGCCCAGCTCACCAGCGCCGAGCAACGCTGGGCGGACCGCGAGGAGGACATCACCACCGTCGGCGGCGACCCTTTCGAGGTCGGACAGGTCTTCGCCCGGCGCTGGATGGAGCGGCTGCCGGATACCGCTCATCTCCAGAAGCTGTCGACCATGTATCCGCGCATCCCGCACCGCATCGACGGCGAACTGCTGCGGTACGCGGCACGGTTCGGCCTGCTCGCCCACAAGGACGACCAGATCGACGAACACGACCGCTACGCGATCCGGGCCGGGTTCTGGCGGGAGATCGATGTACGGGCCGCGGCGGAACACGCCCCGGCGGTGGAGCGGACGAGCCCGTCCGGAGACTGACGGCACAACCGGCCCGCGGTCGGGCACCCCGGCCGGCGACTGCGGCGTCGGCGCCCGGCCGGCATGCCCCCGGGCGCAATACGGGGCATCCGACCCCGTACTCTCGTACCTCGTGAGTACGGGCACAGCACAGGCGCATACGGCGACCGGGACCGTGTGCGCGGTGCGTGACCTGGTCAAGACCTATCCCGCCGCCCGCGGCCGCCGCGGTGCACCCCCCACACCCGAGGTGCGCGCCACCGACGGGATCAGCCTGGATGTGCGGCGCGGCGAGATCTTCGGACTTCTCGGCCCCAACGGCGCCGGAAAGTCGACCCTGGTACGACAGCTCACCGGCCTGATGCGGCCCGACTCCGGCAGCGTCACCGTGCTGGGCCACGACCTCGTACGCCACCCCGAGCGGGCCTCCCGGCTGATCGGGTACCTCGGGCAGGAGTCCACCGCACTCGACGAGCTGACCGTCTCGCTCGCCGCCGAGACCACCGGACGGCTGCGCGGCCTCGCGGCACGGGATGCCCGAGCCGAGCGCGACGCCGTACTCGACGAACTCGGCCTCACCGAGATCGCGGGACGTCCCCTGAAGAAGCTCTCCGGCGGACAGCGGCGGCTCGCCTGCTTCGCGGCCGCGCTGGTCGGCGAGCGGCCGGTGCTGGTGCTGGACGAGCCGACGACCGGCATGGACCCCGTCGCGCGGCGCGCCGTCTGGGCCGCCGTCGACCGGCGCAGGGCCGAACGCGGCACGACGGTGCTGCTCGTCACCCACAACGTCATCGAGGCCGAGACGGTCCTCGACCGGGTCGCCGTGATCGAACGAGGCAGGGTCATTGCCTGCGACACGCCTACCGGGCTCAAGGAATGTGTCGCGGGCGAGGTCCGAGTCGAGCTGGTGTGGCGCGAAGCGGCGCCCCTGGATGTGCCCGAGGTGGTCGCGCTGCGCGGTTCGGCCCAGGAGTCCGGGCGGCGCTGGGTGCTGCGGCTCGGCCCGGACGAGGCACGGGCGGCGGTCGCCGCGGTGACCGGCGGCGCGGCCTTTGCCGCACTCGACGACTTCACGCTGGCGAGGCCCAGCCTGGAGGACGTCTATCTCGCGCTCGGCGGGGACGCGACCAAGGGGCTGGAGAAGTCATGACCGGGGCGGGCGGGGCGACCGGGGCGCATGCGTGACCGGGCAGGGAGCGAACAGGAGCAGCACCAGGTGACGAACATCGTTCCCGCGCAGGCGGTGACCGGACCGGTCCGGACCGCCGACGACAGCCGTGCCGGTGATGAGGAGGCGGCTCCTGCGCCGCTCGCGCCGCAGGCCCGCCTGTTCCCCTCGCTCGTGGCCGTCTACCGTGCCCAGCTGTCCAGGGCCAGGGTCGCCCGTATCCCGCTGCTCTTCGTCGCGACCTTCCAGTCCGTCGGGATCATGGTGCTGATGCGCGGGGTCGTCGACGGCGGCTTGGAGGCGCGCGCCGTCGTCTCCGGATCCAGCGTCCTCGTGGTGGCCTTCGTCGCGCTCAACCTGCTCGCCCAGTACTTCGGGCAGCTGCGGGCCGGCGGCGGGCTCGACCACTACGCCACACTGCCGGTGCCGCCCGCCGCGGTGGTGCTCGGTGCGGCCGGGGCATACGCCTCCTTCACCGTGCCCGGCACGGTCGTCACGGCAGTGGTGGGGAGCGTGCTGTTCGGGCTGCCGCTGACGCATCTGTGGGTGCTCGTCGCCGTCATCCCGCTCTCCGGGGCGGCGCTCTCCGGGCTCGGTGCCGCGATGGGGCTGCTCGCGCCCCGGCAGGAGCTGGCCACGCTGCTCGGGCAGCTGGGCATGTCGGCGGCGTTGTTGCTCGGCGTCCTGCCGGCCGACCAGCTTCCCGGGCCGGTCGACTGGGCCCGCGATCTGCTGCCGTCGACGTACGGTGTCGAGGCGCTCTCCCGGTCCTTCGACGCCCACCCCGACTGGGCCGTCGTCGCACTGGATCTCGGGGTCTGCGCCGTCGTCGGCGTCCTCTCGCTGGCCGCGGCCACCTGGGCGTACCGCAGGGCAGCGGTCCGGTGAGGCGCGGCACAGGGACGCCTGGCACGATGGCACGGTGACCGCACCTCTGACTCCGCCCGACCAGCCCTCGTCCAACGGCCCCTGGCAGACCCCGCCGAAATGGGGTGGTCAGGGTGGTTCCGGCGGTCCGGCCGGCTCCCACTCCGGCAGCGCGCCGGAGTCGCAGGAGGACTGGAATCTCCGGTCGGATCTGCTGCGGGCCGCTGCCGTCACCGCTCTCGTGACCGCCGCGGGCATCGGGCTCGGACTTCTCTGGCTGTGGCTGGCGCCGCGGGTTCCGCTGATCTCCGACGGCACGGCCGTCTTCCTCAGCGACAGCGAGGGCGAGGAGGCGATCGGCGCCGACGGTACGTTCGTGCTGCTGGCGCTGGCATTCGGTGCGCTCTCCGCGGTACTGGTCTTCTTGTTCCAGCGGCGCGGCGGAATCGCCCTGGTGGTGGGGCTGGCGCTGGGCGCACTGCTCGGTTCGCTGCTGGCCTGGCGGCTGGGGGTGTGGCTCGGGCCGGACCAGGACGTGGTCGCGCACGCGCGAGCGGTCGGCAAGGGCGTGGTCTTCGATGCGCCGCTTCAGCTGCGAGCGAAGGGGGCGTTGCTGGTATGGCCGCTGGTAGCGATGGCGGTTCATCTCGGGTTGACGGCGTTGTTCGCGCCGCGGGACCCGGAGCAGGAGTCGGGTGTGTTTCCGGGGTGGGCTGCGGGTGGGCCTGTGCCGGGGGCGGGGTCGCCCGCGGGTGGGGATGCGCCGCCTGTGCCGCCAGCTGAGTCTTAGGCGGTGCCGGTGCCGGGTGGGCCGCTGCGCGGGGGCTTGTGCCCTATCCCCGGCCGATCACCGCTATCCCCGGCCGATCACCGCGAACACCGCCCCCGTCAGGGACGCCAGATCCATGGGGGACAGTTCGACCTCCAGGCCGCGGCGGCCTGCCGAGACGCAGATTGTTTCGTGGGACTGTGCCGACGCGTCCACCACCGTACGCAGCCGCTTCCGCTGGCCCAGGGGGGAGATGCCGCCCCGTACGTAGCCGGTGGTGCGTTCTGCTGCCGCCGGGTCGGCCATGGCGGCTCGTTTGCCGCCCACCGTGGAGGCCAGGGCCTTGAGGTCCAGGGAGCCGGCCACCGGAACGACCGCCACGGTGAGTGTGCCGTCGACGTCCGCGACCAGGGTCTTGAAGACCCGGTCGGGGGAGACGCCCAGGGCCTCGGCCGCCTCCTCGCCGTAGGAGGAGGCCGACGCCGGGTCGTGGTCGTAGGAATGGACGGTGAACGCCGTGCCGGCCGCGGTCAGCGCGACCGTTGCCGGGGTACCGCCGGACTGCTGCTGCTTCTTCGGCTTCTTCGCCACGGGGGAGGTTCCTCGGGTCGTTCGGTCGTCAGTCAGTTGGGGTGGGTCGGGGCACGCGTCAGGTCCACCGCGGGCAGGGACGGCAGATGCCGGATGACGGCGGTCTCGGAGCGCAGCAGCGTCAGTTCCTCGCGCAGCCGGGTCGCGGTGTCGGGTGCCTGGAGCAGCCGCTGCTTGCACGGGATGTCTAGTACGGCCGCCGCCGCGACCAGGTAGGAGACCACGGAGGGGTCGTCGGGCAGGTCCGCACCCGTCGTCAGGGACCGTTCGCTCGCCCCGGCCAGCCGCTTCTGGTAGCTGCGGAATGCCCGCAGGACGCCCTCGGCGAGTGCGCCGGCCTCCTCGCCGGGTTTCTCGTCCAGCTCTTCGACTTCGGCCGTCAGATAGGGGCCGCCCGCCTCGACGGAGAGCAGCTTGACCCGGGTGGTGCCGGTCGCCAGGACATCGAAGCTGCCGTCCGGCCGTTCCCGGATCTTCGCCGCGTCGGCGATGCAGCCGACCCGGTGGAAGGTCTGGATCGGGTCGGGGCCGAAGCCGTCGGCGGGACCACGCTCGGCGGGTGTGCTCACCGCCTGCGGCATTCCGGCGGCCGTCGGGGCGATCTCGCGGCCGTCGCGGATCGCGACCACGGCGAAGCGGCGGGGTTCGTCGGCGTCGGTCTTCAGCAGCTCGCGCATCATGGCGCGATAACGCTCTTCGAAGGCGTTCAGCGGCAGTACGAGGCCGGGGAACAGCACCGCGTTCAGCGGGAACAGAGGCAGGCGAGCGGTGGTCACAACGGTCAAGCGTAATGGCCGCGGGGCCGGTGCCGGTCGGCCCGGCCCGGCCCGGGCGTCGCGCAGGCCACCCGGAGCCGCGCGTCGCTCCTCGCGTCGAGGAACCGGCCGAGCGGATCGTCGGAGACCGACGACCACGGGAACGACGCCGCATGGGGTCCGATCTGCCGGAACTGTTCCAGCGCCTCGCCCCAGCGGCCCCGCGCGACCAGCACGTACGCCAGCAGGTTGCGGACCTCGGCGGGCCACGGATCGCCGGGTGCGAACGAGGCGGACAGCGTGATCGCCAGATCCGCCGCGGCGTCGATCCGTTCCTCCTGCACCGAGGTGGTCCGTACGTCCGGTCCCTCGATCAGCAGGGTGAAGGCGGCCCGCAGCGGCAGCGCCTGCACCAGCGAGCTGGGCAGTGAGTCCTCGGCGGCCCGCTCGGCGAAGTCGAAGCACTCGCGGTGCGAGCCGTGCCAGGCGGCGGAGAGGTATCGAAGCGCCGCGACATGGCAGCCGAAGTGGTGCGAGGAGCGCTGGATCGCTTGTTCCCACAGCGCCTCGAACATGGTGTGCGTGGCATGGGTGCCGCGTGCATGGTCGAGCGCGAGCCGCCACGGCACCGGGTCGCGGGGATCGCTCTCGGCCGCTGCGGTGATCAGCGGCCCCACCTCGCGCAGCTGCTCTGCCCGGACGGGCGACTCCCAGGCCCGGCGGACCGCCAGCTCGGCCTTGACGAGCAGCGCGTCCGGGTCGTGCGGCGCGGCGGCGAGCCAGTCGGTCAGCCATCCGTCGCGGCTGCGGGCGAACGTGACGAGCCGGCTGAGGTAGCGGTCCCGGTTCTCCCACTCGGCGCCGTCCCGGGTGGTGGCGAGGAGTTTCGCGGCCGGTTCGTACTCCCCGAGGGCGGCGGCGACGAGCGCCGGGGAGAGCCGCTCGTCGGGGGCGTCGAGCAGCACCGCGTCGTCCGCCGGCAGCCCGGCGGACCCCTGTGGGGAGTGCCGGATCAAGCGCGCGGTACGGAGCAGAGTGCGAAGGAATGGCATGGTGCAGACCATTGAAAAGCGCTGGTCGGGGTGGCGCCAGGGGGGTGCTGTGAAGCTTTGGTGCCGACTGAATGGGTTGTAGCGAGCGGTGTCAATAGAAGGTAAAGGAAAGTGGGGAATCTGGCTTGTTTCTACTGATCCGGGCATCGATCTTCGACGCTTCGGCCGTGGCTCGGCAGGTCGTTCGACCATGGCCTCCGGCCACCGTGACGGCCACTGGGCAGAGAAGCTCCGGCACGGCCGTCCGGGCGGTCGTCCGGACGGCCGTGGCCGAATTCCGCTCAGCCCCGGCGCAGCAGCCGTGAGGCACCAGCCGCGACCGTCGTGGCCAGTATCCAACCCAGCAGGACGAGCACGGCCGCCGCCCACTGCCAGCCGCCCTCCATCCGCCAGTAACCGTCCTGGCCCAGATTGATGACCGGAACCAGCAGATCGAGTGCGTACAGCGCCGGGTTCCACTGCGGATGCTCATCCTGTTTGATCGCCGCCGGAACGTGCTGGGAGAACGCCAGCACACCCGCCGCCCACAGCACCGCCATCCACACCGCGGCCCGCCCCGGCCGGTAGCCGTACGCCACCGTCCAGTCCTGGAGGAAGCCCCAGAGCTTCGCGGCGGGCGGCAGCGTCTCGCGGCGCCGCCGCTGTTTGGCCAGCAGCACTTCGCGGGCGTCCGCGTCCTCTCCGCAGTTGCGCAGCACCGTGGCGAGGCGTTCGTACGGCTCCGGCACGTACTCCGGGGTCGCCGCCGCCACCCACTCCAGGCGCCGGGAGAGCGGGAAGTGTCCGTACGGGACGAGGTTCTCGTACACGAATCCGCTCATCGCCAGACCGCCGGGGCCCGGCCAGCTGGTCGACACATCGATCAGCGTGACGATCTTCGCGCCGTTCAGCACGACCCGGCCCTCCTCCGGCCGCTCCGCGTTGAACCGCAGCTCCGGGGTGACGATCCGGCGCAGCGACAGCTCCTCGTGCCGGGCCAGTACGAACCGTGCCTTGTGCAGATCGACCGCGTCGCCGAAACGTCCGTCGTCCAGGCGCACCCCGCCGCGGCACGCGAAGATCTGCGAACGCGTACCGCGCGCCGGGGTCGGCGCCATGACGATGCCGTACGGGGGAGTGGTGCCCAGGTTCCCGGTGTCGACGCTCACCCACGCCTCGCTCATGTACAGCGTCCGCTCCACGGTCAGCTGAGGGGCGTTCAGCGCGCGCCGTCCTTCCCTGCCCCGCAGCCGGCTCCCGCGCAGACTCAGCGAACCGCCGACCTTCGCCCCGCGCAGACTCAGCTCGCCGCGGGCCTCGACCATCTCCGCCTGCAGGTCCTGGCCGACCGCCAGCCCGTCACCGGCCAGGGCTCGCCCGTTGCGGTCGGGGCCGATCTCGACCTGGTTGATCAGCAGATCGGTGCCGATCTGTGCGTCGGTGAGCCGGATTCCGCGCTTGATACGGCAGCGCGGCAGATGCAGATCACCCTCGGTGCGCAGGCGGGCCGCCTCCAGCCGCGGCATCGCGCAGCCGACCATCCGCAACGTCGTGAAGTGGCATTCGGGCAGTGCCACCTCGCTCTCGAAGCGACAGCCGGTCAGCTCGACGTACGGCGCGACGCGCCCGCCCGCGAGATCAAGTGCCCCGGTGATCCGTACACCCCGGAGCTTCAGTGCGGCGACCCGGCCGGGCCGCGGTGGCGGCCCGGACAGCAGCAGCCGGGCGACGACGCGCCCGTCCACACTGCGTTCCGGTCCCCAGACGCGCGGCGCGAACGGATCGTCCCGCGCCGGGTCGCGGGTCCGCAGATCGTAGGTGCTGCCGTTCCGGAAGGCCTGCCACATGCCCAGCTCGGCCGCGCTGAGACCGTCCGGAATATCGCCGTCGTGCGGTTCGGTCACGGGTGCCCCTTCCGCTCGGAGCTGTTCTTCCCTCTGAGTGACGATATGAACGCTATTGGTCAGCAGTGACGCCCGGGAGATGTATCAGCCAGTGATACGGGCGCCCGGACGCCGGTGGCGGTCTGCGAGAATTGCGGTGTGATCTCTCGAATCGATCTGCGCGGCGAGGCCCTCCCCGAGGGTGGAGCCCTGCGTGACCTGCTGCCCCGTGCCGAGTTCGACGTGGAAGCCGCCCTGGAGACGGTGCGGCCCATCTGTGAGGACGTACGCCATCGTGGCTCGGCGGCAGTGATCGAGTGGGGGGAGAAATTCGACGGCGTACGGATCGACTCGGTCCGCGTTCCGGCCGCGGCGATCGCCGCGGCGCTGGAGCGACTCGACCCCGCCGTACGGGCCGCCCTCGAGGAGTCGATCCGCCGCGCCCGCCTCGTCCACCGCGAGCAGCGCCGCGATACACACACCACCCAGGTCGTCCCCGGCGGGACCGTCACCGAGAAGTGGGTGCCGGTCGAGCGTGTGGGGCTGTACGTGCCGGGCGGGCGCTCCGTCTACCCGTCGTCGGTCGTCATGAACGTCGTACCGGCCCAGGAGGCGGGCGTCCAGGGCATCGCCGTCGCGTCCCCGCCGCAGCAGGACTTCGACGGTCTGCCGCACCCCACCATCCTCGCCGCCTGCGCCCTGCTCGGCGTCGACGAGGTGTACGCGGCCGGCGGCGCCCAGGCCGTTGCGATGTTCGCGTACGGTACGGCCGAATGTCTTCCGGTGAACCTCGTCACCGGGCCCGGCAACATCTACGTCGCCGCCGCCAAGCGCCTCCTCAAGGGACGCATCGGTATCGACGCCGAGGCAGGCCCCACCGAGATCGCGATCCTCGCCGACTCCACCGCCGACCCGGTGCACGTCGCCGCCGACCTGATCAGCCAGGCCGAGCACGACCCGATGGCCGCCGCCGTCCTCGTCACCGACTCCGAGGAACTGGCCGCCGCCACCGAGGCCGAGCTGAAGCCACAGGTGGCCGCGACCAAGCACATCACCGACCGGATCGAGCCCGCACTGGCCGGCCGCCAGTCCGCGATCGTCCTGGTGAACGACCTGGAGGACGGCCTCAAGGTCGTCGACGCGTACGCCGCCGAGCACCTGGAGATCCAGACCGCCGACGCCGCCGCGCTCGCCGACCGGGTCCGCAACGCCGGGGCGGTCTTCGTCGGCCCGTGGGCCCCGGTCTCGCTCGGCGACTACTGTGCCGGCTCCAACCACGTCCTGCCGACCGGCGGCTGCGCCTGCCACTCCTCGGGCCTGTCCGTGCAGTCCTTCCTGCGCGGCATCCACATCGTCGACTACACGCGCGACGCGCTCGCCGAGGTCGCCCACCATGTCGTGACCCTTGCCGAGGCGGAGGACCTCCCCGCCCACGGCGCCGCGCTCAAGGCCAGGTTCGGCGGAGAGGTTCCGCAGCAGTGACGAACAGCGACACCACCCCGACGACGCGGATCGACGATCTCCCGATCCGCGACGAACTGCGCGGCAAGTCCCCGTACGGGGCGCCGCAGCTCGACGTACCCGTGCGGCTGAACACCAACGAGAACCCCTACCCGCTGCCCGAGGCGCTCGTCGACCGGATCGCCGAGCGCGTCCGCGAGGCCGCCCGCGGCCTCAACCGCTACCCCGACCGGGACGCCGTCGAGCTCCGTACAGAGCTGGCCCGCTACCTCAGCCGCACCGCCGGGCACCAGGTCACGCTCGCCAACGTCTGGGCGGCCAACGGCTCCAACGAGGTGCTCCAGCAACTGCTGCAGACCTTCGGCGGCCCGGGGCGTACCGCGATCGGCTTCGAGCCCTCGTACTCCATGCACGCCCTCATCGCCCGCTCCACCGGCACCGGCTGGATCTCCGGACCGCGCAACGAGGACTTCACCATCGACGTCGAGGCCGCCCGGAAGGCCATCGCCGAGCACCGGCCCGACGTCGTCTTCATCACCTCGCCCAACAACCCCACCGGCACCGCCGTCGACGCCGGGACCGTACTCGCGCTGTACGAGGCGGCCCAGGCGGCCAAGCCGTCGATGGTCGTCGTCGACGAGGCGTACGGCGAGTTCAGCCACCACGCCTCGCTGCTCCCGCTGATCGAGGGCCGGCCGAACATGGTGCTCTCGCGCACCATGTCGAAGGCGTTCGGCGCCGCCGGACTGCGTCTCGGCTACCTCGCCGCCGCCCCGGCCGTCGTCGACGCGGTCCAGCTGGTGCGACTGCCGTACCACCTGTCCTCCGTCACCCAGGCCACCGCGCTCGCCGCCCTGGAGCACACCGATACGCTGCTCGGATACGTCGCACAGCTCAAGAGCGAACGCGACCGGATCGTCACCCGGCTGCGCGCACTCGGCTACGACGTCACCGATTCGGACGCCAACTTCGTCCAGTTCGGCCGCTTCGCCGACAGCCACACCGCCTGGCAGCAAATCCTCGACCGGGGCGTCCTGGTCAGGGACAACGGCGTACCGGGATGGCTGCGGGTCTCCGCGGGCACCCCGGCAGAGAACGACGCGTTCCTCGATGCGGTACGCACGCTTGTAAATGAGATCGCCAAGAAGGAGCACGACGCATGAGCCCCCGCGTTGGCCGTGTGCAACGCACCACCAAGGAAACCTCGGTGCTCGTCGAGATAAACCTCGACGGCACCGGCAAGGCCGATGTGTCGACCGGGGTCGGATTCTTCGACCACATGCTCGACCAGCTCGGCCGGCACGGGCTCTTCGACCTCACGGTCAAGACCGACGGCGACCTGCACATCGACTCGCACCACACCATCGAGGACACCGCCCTCGCACTCGGCGCCGCGTTCAAGCAGGCCCTCGGAGACAAGGTCGGGATCTACCGCTTCGGCAACTGCACCGTCCCGCTGGACGAGTCCCTCGCACAGGTCACGGTCGACCTGTCCGGCCGCCCGTACCTGGTGCACACGGAGCCCGAGAACATGGCGCCCATGATCGGCGCGTACGACACGACGATGACCCGGCACATCCTGGAGTCCTTCGTCGCCCAGGCGCAGATCGCCCTGCACGTCCATGTGCCGTACGGGCGCAACGCCCACCACATCGTGGAGTGCCAGTTCAAGGCGCTCGCCCGCGCCCTGCGGTACGCCTGCGAGCACGACCCGCGCGCTGCCGGAATCCTCCCCTCCACGAAGGGTGCGCTGTGACCGGCCTCAACACCATTCTGATCGTCGTCGGCCTCTTCCTGGCCGGCGGCGTCTACTCCTTCTCGAAGCAGAAGATGCCCACGGGCGTCATAGTGCTGCTCGGGATCGGCTCCGTGATGTGCCTGGCCGCAGGCATTTTGCGGATCGAGGGACTCTGGGACTGAGGGAGCGACCTGTGAGTGACCGGAAGAAGGTCGTCGTCTTCGACTACGGCTTCGGCAACGTCCGTTCGGCCGAGCGCGCCCTCGCCCGTGCCGGCGCGGACGTCGAGATCACCCGCGACTTCGACAAGGCGATGAACGCCGACGGGCTGCTGGTGCCCGGCGTCGGTGCGTTCTCCGCCTGCATGGAGGGGCTGAAGAAGGCCCGCGGTGAATGGATCATCGGACGCAGGCTCTCCGGCGGCCGCCCCGTCATGGGCATCTGCGTCGGTATGCAGATCCTCTTCGAGCGCGGCATCGAGCACGGCGTGGAGACGGAGGGGCTGGGCGAATGGCCCGGCACCGTCGCCCCGCTGAACGCCCCGATCGTCCCGCACATGGGCTGGAACACCGTGCGCTCCCCCGAGGACTCCCAGCTCTTCGCGGGTCTCGACCACGAGGCCCGGTTCTACTTCGTGCACTCCTACGCCGTCCACGACTGGAACCTGGAGGTCACCAACGCCAGGATCCGCGCGCCCCGGGTCACCTGGGCCACCCACGGCGGTCCGTTCGTCGCGGCCGTGGAGAACGGCGCACTGTGGGCCACCCAGTTCCACCCCGAGAAGTCCGGCGATGCCGGCGCCCAGCTGCTGACCAACTGGATTGAGACGCTGTAATGCCGAAGCTTGAACTCCTCCCCGCCGTCGACGTCCGCGACGGCCAGGCCGTCCGCCTCGTGCACGGCGAGTCCGGCTCCGAGACCTCCTACGGTGACCCGCTGCAGGCCGCCCTCGCCTGGCAGCAGGCGGGCGCCGAATGGCTGCATCTCGTCGACCTGGACGCCGCGTTCGGCACCGGTGACAACCGGGTGCAGATCGCCGAGGTCGCCCGCTCCATGGGCATCAAGGTCGAGCTCTCCGGCGGCATCCGCGACGACGCCTCGCTCGCCGCCGCCCTCACCACCGGCTGCACCAGGGTCAACCTCGGCACCGCTGCCCTGGAGACCCCTCAGTGGGTCGCCAAGGTCATCGCCGAGCACGGTGACAAGATCGCCGTCGGCCTCGACGTCCGCGGCACGACGCTGCGCGGCCGCGGCTGGACCCGCGACGGCGGCGACCTCTACGAGACGCTCGCCCGCCTCGACTCCGAGGGCTGCGCCCGCTACGTCGTCACCGACATCGCCAAGGACGGCACGCTCCAGGGCCCCAACCTGGAACTCCTGAAGAACGTCTGCGCCGCCACCGACAAGCCCGTCGTCGCCTCCGGCGGTGTCTCCTCGCTGGACGACCTGCGGGCCATCTCCTCGCTCGTCCCGGACGGCGTCGAGGGCGCGATCGTCGGCAAGGCGCTGTACGCGAAGGCGTTCACCCTCGAAGAAGCACTGCAGGTGGTCTCCGGATGAACGACTCCGTCAACCGCATCTCCTCCGGCGCCCCCTGGGAGGACAAGTTCGGCTACTCCCGCGCGGTCGAGCTGTCCAACGGCCTTGTCCTGGTCGCCGGTTGCACGTCGGTGGTCAACGGGCAGATCTCCGCCGGCGGCCCCTACGAGCAGGCCGTCACCTCCTTCAAAGTCGCCTTCGACGCGCTGAAGCAGGTCGGTCTGGGCCGTGAGGACGTCGTCCGCACCCGGATGTACATCACGCACGCCCGGGACGTGGACGAGGTCGGCCGCGCCCACAAGGAGCTGTTCGACGACGTCCGCCCCGCCGCGTCGATGATCATCGTGTCCGGTTTCGTGGACCCGAGCCTGGTCGTCGAGGTCGAGGTCGAGGCATACCGGGCAGGTGCGCGGTGACTCTCGCGGTACGCGTCATTCCGTGCCTGGACGTCGACAACGGCCGGGTCGTCAAGGGCGTCAACTTCCAGAACCTGCGCGATGCGGGCGACCCCGTCGAGATGGCGAAGCTGTACGACGCCGAGGGCGCCGACGAGCTGACCTTCCTGGACATCACCGCCTCCAGCGGCGACCGGGAGACCACCTACGACGTGGTGCGACGCACCGCCGAGCAGGTCTTCATCCCGCTCACGGTCGGCGGCGGTGTCCGTACCGCCGACGACGTCGACAAGCTGCTGCGGGCCGGTGCGGACAAGGTCGGCGTCAACACCGCGGCCATCGCACGCCCGGACCTCATCCGGGAGATCGCCGAGCGCTTCGGCCGCCAGGTCCTGGTGCTCTCCGTGGACGCCCGGCGTACGCCCGCGGGCACCTTCGAGGTCACCACGCACGGCGGCCGCAAGGGCACCGGCATCGACGCCGTCGAGTGGGCGCACCGGGCCGCCGAGCTGGGCGCGGGCGAGATCCTGCTCAACTCGATGGACGCGGACGGCACCAAGGACGGCTACGACACCGAGATGATTGCGGCAGTGCGGGAGCACGTGACCGTCCCCGTCATCGCCTCCGGCGGCGCGGGCCGGCTCGCGGACTTCGCGCCGGCCATCGCGGCGGGTGCCGACGCGGTGCTCGCGGCGTCCGTCTTCCACTTCGGCGACCTGCGGATCTCCGAGGTCAAGGGCGCTCTCCGGGAGGCCGGGCACCCGGTGCGCTGACCGCGGCACTCATCGATCGCCGGGCGGAGCCGATTTTCCGGCTCTGCCCGGCGACCGGCGCCCTGCGAACGCCCTACATCCCCAGCTCCGCCGAATGCAGCCGGGCCACCGCGTCCTTGTCGCCCTCAAGTTCCACCGTCGCCGCCTCCTGCCGGCCGAACGCGAAGAGCAGCAGTTCGCCCGGCTCGCCGGTGACCGTCACCACCGGGGTGCCCTTGTGCGCCACCACCGTCTGCCCGTCCGGGCGGCGCAGCACCAGCCCCACCGGAGATTTGCGGCCCAGCAGCCGGGCCGTCCGCTCGGCGCGCGACCACAGCACATCGGCGAAGACCGGGTCCAGCTCCCGCCGTGACCAGTCCGGCTGGGCCCGGCGCACATCCTCCGCATGGACGTAGAACTCGACGGTGTTGGCGGCCTCGTCGATCGGCTTCAGACCGAACGGGGACATCCGCGGCGGTCCGGTACGGATCAGCTGGATCAGCTCCTCGTACGGCTTGGCCGAGTACTCCGCCTGCACCCGTTCGAGGCGGTTCTTCAGCACGCCCAGCAGCACACCCCCCGCCGCGTCCGGCCGGCGCTCGCGGACCACCACATGGGCGGCCAGGTCCCGTGTCGTCCAGCCGTGGCACAGGGTCGGTGCTTCCGGTCCCGCCGCCTCCAACAGGTCGGCGAGCAGAAGTCGTTCACGCTTCGCATGGGTCGACATGCCCGCCAGCGTACGACCGTCGCACGCGGTCCGCCCAGTGGACGTCGCAGGAGGCCTCCCCCGCGGCCACGGCACAATGGGCGCATGACCAGTGCGCCCACGCCCAGCACTCCACCGCCGACCGGCAACCTCGACCCGGCCATCGCCGCCCGCCTCAAGCGCGGCGCCGACGGCCTCGTCCCGGCCATCGCCCAGCAGTACGACACCGGCGAGGTGCTGATGCTCGGCTGGATGGACGACGAGGCCCTGCACCGCACCCTCACCACCGGCCGCTGCACCTACTGGTCCCGCAGCCGCCAGGAGTACTGGGTCAAGGGCGACACCTCGGGCCACATCCAGCAGGTCAAGTCCGTCGCCCTCGACTGCGACGCCGACACCGTGCTCGTCAAGGTCGACCAGACGGGTGCCGCCTGCCACACCGGCGACCGCACCTGCTTCGACGCCGACGTCCTCCCACTCACCCAGTAGGGTCAGCCGCCATGGATCTCGATACCTTCCGCAAGCTGGCCGTCGACCGGCGCGTCATCCCCGTCAGCCGCCGGCTCCTCGCGGACGGCGACACCCCGGTCGGCCTCTACCGCAAGCTCGCAGGTGAGCGCACCGGCACCTTCCTCCTCGAATCCGCGGAGAACGGGCGCAGCTGGTCGCGCTACTCCTTCATCGGGGTACGCAGCGCCGCCACCCTCACCACACGCGACGGACAGGCCCACTGGCTGGGCACCCCGCCCGTCGGCGTCCCCCTCGACGGCGACCCGCTGCAGGCCCTGCGCGCCACCATCGAGACCCTGCACACCCCGCACGACCTGGTCGTCGACGACGGACTGCCCCCGTTCACCGGCGGCATGGTCGGCTACCTGGGCTACGACATCGTCCGCCGCCTGGAAAGGATCGGCGACAGCGTCGAGGACGACCTCCACCTTCCCGAGCTGACGATGCTGCTCACCTCGGACCTGGCCGTACTCGACCACTGGGACGGCAGCGTCCTGCTGATCGCCAACGCGATCAACCACAACGACCTCGCGACCGGCGTCGACGAGGCGTACGCGGACGCCGTCGCCCGTCTCGACGCCATGGAGCGGGACCTCTCGCGGCCGGTCGAGAACGCCCCCGCCACCCTCCCCCCGTCCGAGCTCCCCCCGTACAGCGCGCAGTGGGGCGGCAAGGCGTACCAGGACGCCGTCGAGGACGTGAAGGAGCGCATCAGGGCCGGCGAGGCCTTCCAGGTCGTCCCCTCCCAGCGCTTCGAAACCCCGTGCACGGCAAGCGCGTTGGACGTCTACCGGGTGTTGCGCGCCACCAACCCGTCGCCGTACATGTACCTCCTCCGCTTCGACGGCTTCGATGTGGCGGGCTCCAGCCCGGAAGCCCTCGTCAAGGTCGAGAACGGACGCGCCATGGTCCACCCGATCGCCGGGACCAGGCACCGCGGCGCCACCCCGCAGGAGGACCAGGCGCTCGCCGACGAACTCCTCGCCGACCCGAAGGAACGCGCCGAGCACCTGATGCTCGTCGACCTCGGCCGCAACGACCTGGGGCGGGTCTGCGAACCCGGCAGCGTCGAGGTCGTCGACTTCATGTCGATCGAGCGGTACTCGCACGTGATGCACATCGTCTCCACCGTCACCGGCCGCGTCGCCGAGGGCCGCACCGCCTTCGACGTCCTCACCGCGTGCTTCCCCGCGGGCACCCTCTCCGGCGCCCCCAAGCCCCGCGCGATGCAGATCATCGAGGAGCTCGAACCCACCCGCCGCGGACTGTACGGAGGCTGCGTCGGCTACCTCGACTTCGCCGGGGACTCCGACACCGCCATCGCGATCCGGACCGCCCTGCTCCGCGACGGCACGGCGTACGTCCAGGCCGGAGCGGGCGTCGTCGCCGACTCCGATCCGGTCTCCGAGGACACCGAGTGCCGCAACAAGGCCGCCGCGGTGCTCCGCGCGGTGCATACGGCCAACCGGCTCCACGGAGCGTGAAGCGGTAAGGGATAGTGGGGTACGTGAGTGCTGTCCCCGTACCCCAGCCCCGTGCCCGAGCCGCCACCGCGTCCGACGCCCCGGGAAGCCGCCGCAGCCTGGCCGCCGGCCTGTTCCTCGGGGCGGTCGGCGCCGCCGTCGTCCTGCTCGCTTCCGGCCAGACCTGGGCCGAGGGCCGGGCGGCCGTCGGTGGCGGCACCCTGCCGCTGAGCGCCGACGGCCAGGACGTCACCGGTCTTCCGGCGGCCCTCGCCATAGTCGGCCTGGCCGCCCTCGTCGCCGTCTTCGCCGTCCGCAGCGGCGGGCGGCTGGTCGTTGCCGGGCTCCTCGCCCTCAGCGGCCTCGGTGCCGGGCTGAGCGCCTGCCTCGGCGCCTCCGACAGTTCGGCGCTCGACGAGAAGGCCGCCGAGACCACCGGCGACGCCTCGGCGACCATTGATGCGCTCAGCCACACCGCATGGCCCTATGTCGCCGCAGCCGGCGGCCTGCTGATCCTCCTCGCCGGGCTGCTCGCCCTGCGGTACGGAAAGCGCTGGCCCAGCATGTCGGGACGGTACGAACGCGACGGCACCCCCCGCCCCCGCAAGGCCCCCCGCACCGCTTTGGACCCCGACCGGCCCGAGGACCTGTGGAAGGCCCTGGACCGCGGCGAGGACCCGACGCGCGAGGCATGACCCCCCAGCTCACGTCCCACCCGCACGTACGGGACAATGAAGCCGAGCTTTCTGCACAGCGGCACCAACAGCGGCACCAGCTTTGCGTACAGCGATACCAACAGCGCATCACCAACAAGGAGCAACTCATGGCGGGCAGCAGCCACGGACACACCCCGGCCGCCTGGACCGGTGTCATCATCTCCTTCATCGGCTTCTGCGCCGCAGGCGTTTTCATGGTCGCGGCCGAGCCGATCGGCTTCTGGGCCAGTATCGCCGTCGTCTTCCTCGGCGGGATCGTCGGCCTCGCGATGAAGATGGCAGGCCTCGGCATGCCGAAGGAGTCGCCGGAGATGGCCGCGGCCAGGGCCCGCGCCGCGCAGGCCCAGGTCTCCTGACGCACGCACCACCCGTACGCATGCGAGGCGCAGCCCGGCCCGGGCTGCGCCTTTCCGTATCAGCGGGGGACAATCACCGGGTGGACGCATCGCCTACTCCAGCCGCCGCGTCGTCGGCGCCGGGCTCCCGGCCCGCCCCCGGCCCGCCGTCGATGTCCGGATATCCCCTGACGTCCGGCCGGCAGCCGTCCCCGCCGGTCTTCCCTCCGGCCCCCGTTCCCGTCTCGCGTATCCGGCGGCTCGCCACCCCGGTGGGAGTCATGGCCGCCGTCATCGGGGCGTTCGGCTACGTCGGGGCCGTCGATCCCAATCAGCCGGGCCACTACCCGGCCTGCCCGCTGCTCCGGTTCACCGGCCTGTACTGCCCGGGCTGCGGCGGTCTGCGCAGTGCCCACGCCGTCGCGCACGGCGACATCGCCGCCGCCCTCGGCTCCAATGCCCTCGCCGTCGTCGGCTACGGGATCTTCGCCGTCCTCTGGGTGGTCTGGATGGCCCGCGCCTTTCGGGGGAAGCCCATGACCATCGCCGCGAAGCCCGTCGTCTGGTGGGGGATCGGCGCCGTGCTGCTGATCTTCTCGGTCGTCCGGAATCTGCCGTTCGGATCAGCGCTGGCGCCTTGAACGCCCAGGTAGTGGGACATTCGTCGACTGGATTCGGGCCCTTCGGCCTCCTGCGGATAGCATTGACATGGCCGATCCTGTTCCCTCATCACCCTCCCGGAAGGGGGCCGCTCGCGTGAGTGTGCTCGACGAGATCATCGAAGGCGTACGCGCCGACCTCGCAGAGCGGCAGGCGCGTGTCAGCCTCGACGAGCTGAAGGAACGCGCGGCGCGCGCTCCTGAGGCCAGGAACGGAGTCGCCGCCCTGCGCGGCGAGGGCGTGAACGTCATCTGCGAGGTCAAGCGCTCAAGCCCTTCCAAGGGGGCACTTGCCGCGATCGCCGACCCGGCCGCGCTCGCCGCGGACTACGAGGCGGGCGGCGCGTCCGTCATCTCGGTCCTCACCGAGGAGCGCCGCTTCGGCGGTTCCCTCGCCGACCTGGAGGCCGTCCGCGCCAAGGTCGACATCCCGGTCCTGCGCAAGGACTTCATCGTCACCTCGTACCAGCTCTGGGAGGCCCGCGCCTACGGCGCCGACCTCGCCCTGCTGATCGTCGCCGCCCTCGACCAGGAGGCCCTCGTCTCCCTGATCGAGCGCGCCGAGTCCATCGGCCTGACGCCGCTGGTCGAGGCGCACGACGAGGAAGAGGTGGAACGCGCAGTCGACGCCGGAGCGAAGATCATCGGTGTCAACGCGCGCAACCTGAAGGACCTCAAGGTCGACCGCTCCACCTTCGAGCGCGTCGCCCCCGAGATCCCGGACCACATCGTCAAGGTCGCCGAGTCCGGCGTCCGCGGCCCGCACGACCTGATCGCGTACGCCAACGCGGGCGCCGACGCGGTGCTCGTAGGCGAGTCCCTGGTCACCGGCCGTGACCCGCGGGCCGCCGTCGCCGACCTGGTCGCCGCCGGCGCCCACCCGGCCCTCCGGCACGGACGGGGCTGACCCGCACCATGTCCGCAGCCCGTCCCGTGCCCCGCACCCGGCCGCGCCTGGCCGTGGTGACGGCTGCCCGGGACCCGCACGCGCCACTGGCGCGCGGCTGCCGCCCCCGCGGCTGCCGGGCCCCCGCGCGCCGCGTGCACGGACGGCGGGTGCGGTACGTGATCGGCGACGAGCCCGGCCAGGTCAACGGCATGCGATGGCGCACGGGGTCCGCGCTGTAGCGAGCCCCGGCCGACGTACCTGCACCACTCCTGTCGTACGTACGACCGCACCGTCCGACCGTCCTCGGTCGCGGCGGCGCTCCGCTCACGGCGCATACGGTGAACCCCCCATTGCGATGTCGAGGAGCACGTCGGATGTCATCTGACTTCTTCATCCCGGACCCGGAAGGTCTGATCCCCAGCGCCGAGGGGTACTTCGGTGCGTTCGGCGGCAAGTTCATCCCGGAGGCGCTCGTCGCCGCCGTGGACGAGGTCGCCGTCGAGTACGACAAGGCCAAGGCCGACCCGGCCTTCGCCGCCGAGCTCAACGAGCTCATGATCAACTACACCGGCCGTCCCAGCGCGCTGACCGAGGTCCCGCGTTTCGCCGAGCACGCGGGCGGCGCCCGGATCTTCCTCAAGCGCGAGGACCTGAACCACACCGGCTCGCACAAGATCAACAATGTGCTGGGCCAGGCGCTGCTCACCAAGCGCATGGGCAAGACCCGGGTCATCGCCGAGACCGGCGCCGGCCAGCACGGCGTCGCCACCGCGACCGCCTGCGCGCTCTTCGGCCTCGAATGCACCATCTACATGGGTGAGATCGACACCGAGCGGCAGGCGCTGAACGTGGCGCGGATGCGGATGCTCGGCGCCGAGGTCATCGCCGTGCGGTCCGGCTCCAGGACCCTGAAGGACGCCATCAACGAGGCGTTCCGCGACTGGGTCGCCAATGTGGACCATACGCACTACCTCTTCGGGACCGTCGCGGGACCGCACCCCTTCCCCGCCATGGTCCGCGACTTCCACCGCGTCATCGGCGTCGAGGCCCGCCGCCAGGTCCTGGAGCGGACCGGCCGCCTGCCGGACGCCGCCATCGCCTGTGTCGGCGGCGGCTCCAACGCCATCGGCCTCTTCCACGCCTTCATCCCGGACGCCCATGTCCGACTGATCGGCTGCGAGCCCGCCGGACACGGTGTGGAGACCGGCGAGCACGCGGCGACCCTGACCGCGGGCGAGCCCGGAATCCTGCACGGCTCGCGCAGCTACGTCCTCCAGGACGACGAGGGCCAGATCACCGAGCCGTACTCCATCTCGGCCGGCCTCGACTACCCGGGCATCGGCCCGGAGCACGCGTACCTCAAGGACATCGGCCGCGGCGAGTACCGCGCGGTCACCGATGACGCCGCCATGGAGTCGCTGCGTCTTCTCTCCCGTACCGAAGGGATCATTCCGGCCATCGAGAGCGCCCACGCGCTGGCCGGTGCCCTGGAGGTCGGGAAGGAGCTCGGCAAGGACGGACTCCTCGTGGTCAATCTGTCCGGCCGCGGCGACAAGGACATGGACACGGCAGCCCGCTACTTCGGGCTGTACGACGGGACCGACGGGGTCGTCGAGGCCGATGTGGCCGACGGGGAAGAGGAGGTCACCAAGTGAGCGGCAATGTGGAGTTGTTGAGCTCTTCCCTCGCACAGGCGAAAGCGGAGAACAGGGCCGCGCTCATCGCGTATCTCCCAGCCGGCTTCCCGACCGTCGACGGCGCGATCGCCGCCGTGAAGGCGGTCGTGGCGGGCGGTGCGGACATCGTCGAGGTGGGGCTGCCGCACAGCGACCCGGTGCTTGACGGCCCGGTCATCCAGACTGCCGACGACATCGCCCTGCGTGGTGGTGTGAAGATCGCCGACGTGATGCGTACGGTCCGCGAGGCGTACGCGGCGACCGGCGTCCCGATCCTCGTCATGACGTACTGGAACCCGATCGACCGGTACGGCGTCGAGCGCTTCACGGCCGAGCTCGCCGAGGCGGGCGGCGCCGGGTGCATCCTGCCCGACCTGCCGGTGCAGGAGTCCGAACTGTGGCGCGAACACGCCGACAAGCACGGTCTCGCGACCGTCTTCGTCGTCGCGCCGAGCAGCAAGGACGAGCGCCTCGCCACCATCACCGCGGCCGGCTCCGGCTTCGTGTACGCGGCCTCGCTGATGGGCGTCACCGGCACCCGCGAGTCCGTGGGCGAGCAGGCTCAGGGCCTGGTCGCGCGCACCCGCGCCACGACGTCCCTCCCGGTCTGCGTCGGCCTCGGCGTCTCCAACGCCCGACAGGCCGCCGAGGTCGCGGGCTTCGCCGACGGGGTGATCGTCGGCTCCGCCTTCGTCAAGGGCATGCTCGAAGCGCCCGACGAGGAGGCGGGCCTGGCTACGGTTCGCTCCCTGGCGGGCGAACTCGCCGAAGGCGTTCGAAAGCGCTGAGACTCGTGTAGACCGACCTGCACATGGGGGGTGGGAGAAGGAGCGGGGCTGGGTGCGTGCAGCTGCAAGGCGGAGGATTGAGCCAACGCGGCGCGTTGGTGATTGACGACAACGCGGCAGATGCGCGTGCCCAGCCCCGCGACGCCGCCCCCCATTTGCCGGTCGGTCTAATCCAAACGGGTGGACCTGGGCCCGGGGAGGCGCGCACGTGCCTCCCCGGGTCGTTGCTGCGGGTGTGAGCGAGAAGAACGAACAGGGAAAAAGGGCCGCGCGAGACCGGCTCGTCCAGCAGCGGGAGCGTCAGAAGGCGCGCGAGCGCCGCAGGCGCAGGCTGATCGTCGGCGGCGGCCTGGTGGGTGTGCTGGCACTGGCCGCCGTTGTCGGCGTGATCGCCGCGAACACGGGCGACAAGAGCAAGACGGCGGGCCCCCTCGTCGCGCCGTCCGGTGCGACCGGCAAGGACAGCCTGGTCATCCAGGCCGGCGCGGACAACGCCCCGTCCACGCTCACCATCTGGGAGGACTTCCGCTGCCCGGTCTGCGCCCAGTTCGAGAACGCTTTCCGGGACACCATCCACCAGCTGGAGAGCACAGGACAGATCAAGACCGAGTACCGCCTCGCCACGATCATCGACGGCAACCTCGGCGGCAGCGGCTCGCTCCGTGCGGCCAACGCCGCGGCCTGCGCACAGGACGTCGGCAAGTTCGCCGCGTACCACGACGTCCTCTACCGCAACCAGCCGCAGGAGACCGACGACGCCTTCGGCGACAACGCCAAGCTGATCGAGCTCTCCGGGAAGGTCCCAGGACTCGACACCACCGCCTTCCGCAGCTGCGTGGAGGACGGCAAGCACGACGGCTGGGTCCGGAAGTCCGACGAGGTGTTCCTGAAGAGCGGATTCGAGGGCACGCCGACCGCGCTGCTCAATGGCGATTCGATCTTCCCGAAGAAGGGGAGCGAACAGATCACCTCGGCGAACCTGAAGAAGTGGGTCGCCGAGGCCAACAAGGGCAAGAAACCGGGCACGGTCACCCCGGCGCCGTCGGGCTCCTGAGAGGCTGCCGGATGGCCGACAGGGGGAACAGATGACCAGCCCGTTACCCAGAAGTTGTCGTGTGGGTTGCGGTACGCCCCACTCGGCAGGGTAGCGTCGACCCTGCCATGGACCTTGCCTTCATTCCCAGCCCGTCGACCGGCGTGATCTATCTCGGACCGATCCCGCTTCGCGGCTACGCGCTCTGCATCATCATCGGTGTCTTCGTTGCCGTCTGGTTCAGCAACAAGCGCTGGATCGCCCGCGGCGGCAGAGCCGGCACCGTTGCCGACATCGCCGTCTGGGCCGTGCCCTTCGGCCTCGTCGGCGGTCGCCTCTACCACGTCATCACCGACTACCAGCTGTACTTCGGCGAGGGCAAGAACTGGGTCGACGCCTTCAAGATCTGGGAGGGCGGCCTCGGTATCTGGGGTGCGATCGCGCTCGGTGCCGTCGGCGCCTGGATCGGCTGCCGCCGCCGCGGGATCCCGCTGCCCGCCTTCGCCGACGCGCTCGCCCCCGGTATCGCCCTGGCCCAGGCCTGCGGTCGCTGGGGCAACTGGTTCAACCAGGAGCTGTACGGCAAGCCGACCGATCTGCCGTGGGCGCTGGAGATCAGCGACGGACCCAACCGTGTCGCCGGTACGTACCACCCGACGTTCCTGTACGAGTCGCTGTGGTGCGTCGGTGTCGCCGTGCTGGTGGTCTGGGCGGACCGCCGCTTCAAGCTCGGACACGGCCGGGCGTTCGCGCTGTACGTCGCCTCGTACTGCTCCGGGCGGGCCTGGATCGAGTACATGCGGGTCGACGAGGCCCACCACATCCTGGGCGTACGGCTCAACGTGTGGACCGCGGGCATCGTGTTCGTACTGGCGGTGACGTACATGGTGATCTCGGCGAAGGTACGGCCGGGGCGCGAGGAGATCGTGGAACCGGGCGCGACGGACGACGAAGGCGGCGAGGGCGCGAAGGGCGCTGACGCCGCGGCTGACGCGGCCGGTGCTGCCGCTGGTGACGCGGACCACGACGTCGCGTCCGACGCGGATGCGGTCCCTGACGCGGACAGCGAGGCCGGGCGCGCCAAGGGCAGTGCCACGGATGCGCCGGAGAAGAACGACACCGTGGAAGCGGCGAAGAACGGCTGAGCCGTGTGCGCCTGACAGGTGGGGCCCCGAACCGGTCTGGTTCGGGGCCCCACGCTTTACGCCGACCTGCGGCCGTGCGTGTCGTCGGCGATCGATGACGAACCGGTCAGCCGGTGGGCCCGCACCGGATCCCGCCCCGTCACCCGTCACCTTGCCTTCCGCGCCAGCGCCAGCGTGCGGCGGGCCGATGCCACCACTGCCGAGTCGACCAACCGGCCGTCGGGGAGAGCCAGTGCGCCCTCGTCCGTCACGGCCGCCGCCACGATCTCCTCCGCCGCCTCGACCTCCTGTGCCGTCGGGCGGAAAGCCCGCTCGATGACCGGGAGCTGCCGGGGATGGATCGCCGCCCGGCCCAGGAAACCCAGCGCCCGGCCGTGCGCGCAGGACGCCCACAGGCCGTCCAGGTCCCGTACGTCCGGGTACACGGACTGGGTGGGTGGCGCGAGCCCGGCCGCGCGGGCGGCCACCACGACCCGGCTGCGCGACCAGTCGAGCCCGGCGTCCTCCTGTACCCCCAGATCGGCCCGGAGGTCCGCCTCGCCGAGGGCGATGGAGCGGACCTGGGGATGGGCGGCGGCGACCGTGTACGCGTGCTCGATGCCGAGCGCCGATTCCAGCAGCGGACAGAGCGCGACCCCCGGTGCCACAGCCGCGATGTGATGGACGGACGCCGCGTGTGTGATCTTCGGCAGCCGGAGCTCGGCGAGGCCCGGCAGCCCGGCCAGGGCGAGGACGTCCGCCTCGGTGTGGACCCGGACATGGATCGGCACGGCCGTCTCCTCGACCGCCTCGGACAGAAGCTCGGTGGTGGCGGACCGTGCGTACTCCTTGCGGTCCGGTGCGACCGCGTCCTCCAGATCGACGATCACCGCATCCGCTCCTGAGTCGCGCGCCTTGCGCACCACCTCGGGCCGGTCTGCGGGAACGTACAGCAGGGTGAGGGGGACCGTCGCCGTCACAGGACATGCTCCCCGAATTGCCCATCTGTGGGCTTCGGTTCCGTGTCTGCCAGCAGCCCGGCGAGTTCGATGAGATCGGTCCCCGCGAGCCGGGGCAGCGCACACCCCGCCAGGGTGCGGCAGGCCTCGCGCCAGCCGCCCGGTACGGCGCCCATGCCGCCGAGTGCGCCGGTCAGTGCGCCGGCCAGGGCGGGCGCCGAGTCGGCCACCCGCGAAAGGCACGCCGCCGCGGGAATGGCCTGGGCGATCTGGCCGCGGGCCGCGGTGGCCAGGGCGAGCGCGACCGGGACGGTCTCGGCCGCGGCGATCCCGTAGCTGTAGACGTGGTCGACGATCTGATGCTCCAGTACCGGCACGAGGGCGAACGCGCCCGCCGCCTCGCCGACGAAATCACGGGCGATCCGGACGGCGTGGGCGGCGTTGCGGGCGATCTCCGTGCCGTCGGGGAGCTGGGCGAGCGCGGCGTTCACTGCGGTGTCCACGTCCGCACCGCCCAGCGCCTCGGCGATCGCGGCCGCCATCGCGCGGGCACCGTGCACGCCGTCGCCGTCCTGGGTGTAGCGGGCGTCGAACTCGGCGAGGTCGGCGGCTGCGGTGGGGTCTGCGGGGTGGACGACGGCGAGCACGGCGGCCCGTACGCAGGCCGCGTCGTCGAAGTAGTGCGGGTTGTCGTGACCGGTGGCGGGCGGGCGCAAGCCGGCGGCGAGATTGCCGAGCCCGGCCCGCACCGAGATCCGTGCGCGCAGGGGGAGCACCGCGGACTCGACCTCGGGGGCACGGGCGGCAGCCGCGGCGACCTCGGCTGCCAGGGCGTTCCAGGCGACGTCGATGGCGGCCCGCACCCGGTGTTCGGGGGACAGCCCGTGCAGCGGACCGGCTGCCGAGGCGAGCACGGCCTGGGCGGCGAACGCCGCCCATTCGGCGTCGTCGGACGGCCCGAGCCGCAGGGGTTCGGGCGGCTGGTTGAGCGCGATGGGGACGGGCAGCGTGGTCGTGGCGTTCTGCTCGGCGAAGGTATCGAGCTCCCGGGTGAGGCGCCGGGTCCACTCGGGCATCCGGCTGGCCCGGTGCCGCGCGGCCGGCCACCCGGCAGCATCCCCGGCGGCGAGCCCGAGCAACAGCCCCTCGATCCGGGCCCGGTGGCCGGGGTCGGGACGGGCACGGAGACGAGCGGCCGGGGAGTCGGGGGCGCGGGGGGCGTCCCGGCGGGGTTCGTGCTGATTGCCGCGCGCGGCGGTCCCCACCAGCGTTCCGCCTGTGGTGGAGGAGGTTGCGGAAGGGGCGCCGGGCTGCGCGTACCCGGTGCCGGTGTCCCGTGCCGGGCCGCCCGCCGGCGTACCGGTGTCACCCCGCGCACCCTCGTACGCCTCGTCCGCGTCCTCCAGGGTGAGCAACTCCGCGATGTCCAGGACGTGGTAGCCCCGTATCGACGGCAGGCAGCTGCCCCGGACCGGGCCGATCGCCTCCCCCCAGTGCCGGGGAATCGCGGACGCCCCGTGCAGGGCACCGGCCAGGGCACCCGCCACCGCGGCCGTCGTGTCCGCGTCGCGGCCCATGTTGACCGCGGTCAGCACCGCCGTACGGAATTCGCCGCGCGCCGCCGCGAAAGCACCGAAGGCCAGGCCGACCGCCTCGGGCGCCAGGTCCGTCCATGGATAGCCGCCGACGACCACCGCGGAGCGCACCGCGCGTTCCCTGGTGAGTCGGTCGGGGTACGTGTGCTGTGCGGCCGCCACCGCGCGCCGCAGCGAGCGCGCCGTCCAGGAGTCCATGGGAACGACGGACAGCGCGGCGGCGATCACCGACGCGACCCCGGCACCCACCATCGCAGCGGCCACCCCGGCGGCCACCGCCTGGCCGCCGTAGATGCCCTCTCCGTCATGGCTGACCCGCCCGTCCACCGCGACCAGCCGCGCCGCCTCGTCCGGCCGGCCCGCCGCGAAGACGCCGAACGGCGCCGCCCGCATTGCCAGGCCGTCGCTCCAGGCGTGCCGGTGCTGGGCGGAGATCGGGGCGGCGAGGCCCCGGCGCAGATTCTCCAGCGTGCCCCGCTCACTGAACCCGGCGCCGCGGAACGGCCCTTCGTCCAGGTCGGCGATCCACAGATGCCAGGCGCGCTCCACATGGGTGACGGTCAGCGCCGAACCGTGCCGGGCGAGCAGCAGCCCGGAGAAGATCGCGTACTCCGTGTCGTCCGTACCCGCGGGGTCGTCGCTCACGAAGCCCTCGATCCGGCCCCAGCGACGACGGATCTCGGACGGCCGCAGATTCTCCGCCGGTGCGCCCAGCGCGTCACCGACCGCGAGACCGAGCAGGGAGCCCCGGGCCCGGTCGCCCAGGTCTCCCCGCGACTCCTCGCCCCGGCCCGTGCCGCCCCGTACCGCCGTCTCCTTGCCGCCCGTCCGTGGCTCTGCCGGATTTCCTGCGATCAACTCCATCGTGTCGACCCTTCGCTCACACCGAGCCAGTTCTCTTACCTGCTCGATCTGTGCCACGCGGAGCCCCGACAGAGGCCGGTAATCGCAACAAAAGGGCCAGTCGGATGACAGCTCAGAGGCAGCAAGGCAGGCCGTACTTACCTGGTCAAGTGGCAGGTAAGTACGGCCTGCCTTGCTGGCGGGGGGGCCTTTTTCGTGCGTACTTTCGATGGTGTTGGGCGGGGGTGGGGCGTGTGAAAGCCGCTGCCGGAGAAGGGGAGAACTGTGTCCATGATCGAGACCGACGCCGTACTGCACGAGGCGCACCGCGACAATCACACCCACCGCGATGTGAACGGCGGCTGGCTGCGCCCGGCGGTGTTCGGTGCCATGGACGGGCTGGTCTCCAACCTCGCACTGATGACCGGCGTCGCGGGCGGTGCCGTCTCCCAGCGGACGATTGTGATCACCGGTCTGGCGGGCCTGGCCGCCGGTGCGTTCTCCATGGCGGCCGGCGAATACACCTCCGTCGCCTCGCAGCGCGAGCTCGTGGAGGCCGAACTCGATGTCGAGCGTCGCGAGTTGCGCAAGCATCCCAAGGACGAGGAGCGGGAGCTCGCCAAGCTCTACGAGTCCCGTGGCGTCGCGCCCCAACTCGCCCGCGAGGTCGCACGGCAGTTGTCGCGCGACCCGGAGCAGGCCTTGGAGATCCACGCCCGCGAGGAGCTCGGCGTCGATCCGGGCGATCTGCCTTCGCCGCTCGTCGCCGCCGTGTCGTCGTTCGGCGCGTTCGCGTTGGGGGCCCTGCTGCCCGTACTGCCGTATCTGCTCGGTGCGAGTGCGCTGTGGCCGGCCGTGCTGCTTGCGCTGGTCGGGTTGTTCGCCTGCGGTGCGGTGGTGGCCAGGGTGACGGCGCGCAGCTGGCTGTACAGCGGGCTGCGTCAGCTGATGCTGGGCGGGGCAGCGGCGGCGATCACCTACGGTCTGGGCACGCTGTTCGGTGTGGCCGTCGGGGCGTGACATGGGCCGTCCGGCTGAGAGGCTTGGTCCTCAAAGCCGGACGCTTCAGGCCGCCATCCGTGTGACGTACGTCTTGGCGCCGGCCTCTGGGCGGACGGCTTCACCCGGCGTAAAATGAGTCTCTATACAGGGCTGCGCATATTTAGCCGTTACCTGGCGGTTTCATTTTCTTCGCCGCCGGGCATGAGGCGTAGACACCGCGGGCAACGACGCCTGCTCTCTGTGGTTTCCCCCGGGCGCCGATCCTCCGACTGCGACCCACTCCCAACGCTTCACGCGGTGTCCGCATGTTGGAACAAGCTATCCGCTTCTTGAGAAGCACCCCATCATGTAGCCTGCACGAAATTTCGCAGAGGGCCAACGTCGTCCCTCGGCACTGCATATGCCACGACGACGACGGGAGAGCCGATGCGTACCGACGCCTGGTCGCCCATGGATGGTCGCCCCGCCCAGCAGGGGATGTACGACCCCCGTAACGAGCACGACGCCTGTGGCGTCGGGTTCGTGGCCACTCTGACCGGTGTGGCCACCCATGAGCTGGTCGAGCAGGCGCTGACCGTACTGCGCAACCTCGAACACCGCGGTGCCACCGGATCCGAGCCCGACTCCGGCGACGGCGCCGGAATCCTCCTCCAGGTCCCGGACGCCTTCCTCCGCGACGAGGTCGCCTTCGACCTCCCCGAGGCCGGTGCCTACGCCGTCGGAATCGCCTTCCTGCCCGCGGCCGACTCCACCGAAGCCGTCCGGAAGCTGGAGAAGATCTCCGCCGAGGAGGGCCTCAAGGTCCTCGGCTGGCGCGAGGTCCCGGTCGGCCCGGACATCCTCGGCCACGGCGCCCGCGCCACCATGCCCGAGTTCCGCCAGCTCTTCGTCGCGGATGGCGAGAGCACCGGCATCGCACTCGACCGCAAGGCGTTCGTCCTGCGCAAGCGCGCCGAGCGGGAGGCCGGAGTGTACTTCCCCTCGCTGTCCGCCCGCACGATCGTCTACAAGGGCATGCTCACCACGGGGCAGCTGGAGCCGTTCTTCCCGGATCTCTCCGACCGCCGCTTCGCCACCGCGGTCGCACTGGTGCACTCGCGCTTCTCCACCAACACCTTCCCGAGCTGGCCGCTCGCCCACCCGTACCGCTTCGTCGCGCACAACGGCGAGATCAACACGGTCAAGGGCAACCGCAACTGGATGAAGGCCCGCGAGTCGCAGCTCGCCTCCAGCCTCTTCGGGGCTGCGCAGCTGGACCGGATCTTCCCCGTCTGCACCCCGGACGCCTCCGACTCCGCCTCCTTCGACGAGGTCCTGGAGCTGCTCCACCTCGGCGGCCGCTCGCTGCCCCACTCGGTGCTGATGATGGTCCCCGAGGCGTGGGAGAACCACACCTCCATGGACCCGGCCCGCCGCGCCTTCTACCAGTACCACTCCACGATGATGGAGCCCTGGGACGGCCCGGCCTGTGTCACCTTCACCGACGGCACCCAGGTCGGCGCGGTCCTCGACCGCAACGGTCTGCGCCCCGGCCGCTACTGGGTCACCGACGACGGCCTCGTCGTGCTCTCCTCCGAAGTAGGTGTCCTGGACATCGACCCCGCGAAGGTCGTTCGCAAGGGCCGCCTCCAGCCCGGCAGGATGTTTCTCGTCGACACGGCCGAGGGCCGCATCATCGAGGACGACGAGATCAAGGCATCCCTTGCCGCGGAGCAGCCGTACGAGGAGTGGCTGGAGGCCGGCGAGATCGAGCTGGAGGACCTCCCCGAGCGGGAGCACATCGTGCACACGCACGCCTCCGTCACCCGCCGCCAGCAGACCTTCGGCTACACCGAGGAAGAGCTCCGCGTCATCCTCGCGCCGATGGCCCGCACCGCCGGCGAGCCTCTCGGCTCCATGGGCACCGACTCGCCGATCGCCGCCCTGTCCGAGCGCCCGCGACTGCTCTTCGACTACTTCACCCAGCTGTTCGCACAGGTCACCAACCCGCCGCTGGACGCCATCCGCGAGGAGCTCGTCACCTCGCTGCGCTCCACGCTCGGCCCGCAGGGCAACCTGCTGGAGCCGACCGCCGCGTCGTGCCGCAGCGTCACGCTGCCGTTCCCGGTGATCGACAACGACGAGCTGGCCAAGCTGATACACATCAATGCAGACGGCGACATGCCGGGCATGAAGGCCGTCACGCTGTCCGGTCTCTACCGGGTCGGCGGCGGCGGCGATGCCCTCGCGGCGCGGATCGAGCAGATCTGCACCGAGGTCGACGCCGCCATAGAGGGCGGCGCCCGTCTCGTCGTCCTGTCCGACCGGCATTCCGACGCCGAGCACGCGCCGATCCCGTCGCTGCTGCTCACCTCGGCCGTCCACCACCACCTCATCCGCACCAAGCAGCGCACCCAGGTGGGCCTGCTGGTCGAGGCCGGAGACGTCCGCGAGGTCCACCACGTCGCGCTGCTGATCGGTTACGGCGCCGCCGCGGTCAACCCGTACCTGGCGATGGAGTCCGTCGAGGACCTGGTCCGCGCCGGCACGTTCATCGAGGGCATCGAGCCCGAGAACGCCATCCGCAACCTGATCCACGCGCTCGGCAAGGGCGTCCTGAAGGTCATGTCCAAGATGGGCATCTCGACGGTCGCCTCCTACCGCGGCGCCCAGGTCTTCGAGGCCGTCGGCCTGAACGAGGACTTCGTCACGAAGTACTTCCACGGCACCGCCACCAAGATCGGCGGCGCCGGACTCGACGTCGTCGCCAAGGAGGTCGCCGCCCGGCACGCCAAGGGCTACCCCGCCTCCGGCATCTCCGCCTCGCACCGCGCGCTGGAGATCGGCGGCGAGTACCAGTGGCGCCGCGAGGGCGAGCCGCACCTGTTCGACCCGGAGACGGTCTTCCGCCTCCAGCACGCCACGCGCAACAAGCGGTACGACATCTTCAAGAAGTACACGGACCGGGTGAACGAGCAGTCCGAGCGCCTGATGACGCTCCGGGGTCTGTTCGCTCTGAAGACACATGAGAACGGCAAGAGCGACCGTGAGCCGATCCCGGTCGACGAGGTCGAGTCCGTCTCCGACATCGTCAAGCGCTTCTCCACCGGCGCCATGTCGTACGGTTCGATCTCCCGCGAGGCGCACGAGACCCTCGCCATCGCCATGAACCGGCTGGGCGGCAAGTCCAACACCGGTGAGGGCGGCGAGGACGCCGACCGGCTCTACGACCCGGCGCGCCGCTCGTCCATCAAGCAGGTCGCCTCCGGCCGCTTCGGTGTGACCAGCGAGTACCTGGTCAACGCGGACGACATCCAGATCAAGATGGCGCAGGGTGCCAAGCCCGGCGAGGGCGGCCAGCTGCCCGGCCACAAGGTCTACCCGTGGGTCGCCAAGACCCGCCACTCCACCCCGGGTGTCGGTCTGATCTCGCCGCCACCGCACCACGACATCTACTCCATCGAGGACCTGGCGCAGCTGATCCACGACCTCAAGAACGCCAACCCGGCGGCCCGCATCCATGTGAAGCTGGTCTCCGAGGTCGGTGTCGGCACGGTCGCCGCGGGAGTCTCCAAGGCGCACGCGGACGTCGTCCTGATCTCCGGCCACGACGGCGGAACGGGCGCCTCCCCGCTCACCTCGCTGAAGCACGCGGGCGGCCCCTGGGAGCTCGGCCTCGCCGAGACCCAGCAGACCCTGCTGCTCAACGGCCTGCGCGACCGTATCGTCGTGCAGACCGACGGCCAGCTGAAGACCGGCCGCGACGTCATCATCGCCGCGCTGCTGGGCGCCGAGGAGTTCGGTTTCGCGACCGCGCCGCTCGTCGTCTCCGGCTGCGTCATGATGCGCGTCTGTCACCTGGACACCTGCCCGGTCGGCATCGCCACCCAGAATCCGGTCCTCCGCGACCGGTTCTCCGGCAAGGCCGAGTACGTCGTCAACTTCTTCGAATTCATCGCCCAGGAAGTCCGTGAGCTCCTCGCCGAGCTGGGTTTCCGCACGATCGCGGAGGCTGTCGGCCACGCCGAGCTGCTCGACACCGACCGTGCGATCACGCACTGGAAGGCGCAGGGCCTCGACCTGGAGCCGCTGTTCCACGTCCCGGAGCTGCCCGAAGGCACCGTCCGGCACCAGCTGGTCGGGCAGGACCACGGTCTCGCCAAGGCCCTCGACAACGAGCTGATCAAGCTTGCCGCCGACACCCTGAACGCGGAGAGCGCCGAGGCCGCCCAGCCCGTCCGGGCCCGGATCGCGATCCGGAACATCAACCGGACCGTCGGCACCATGCTCGGCCACGAGGTGACCAAGAAGTTCGGCGGCGCCGGTCTGCCGCAGGACACCATCGACATCACGTTCACCGGCTCCGCCGGCCAGTCCTTCGGCGCGTTCGTGCCGAGCGGTGTGACGCTGCGCCTGGAGGGCGACGCCAACGACTACGTCGGCAAGGGCCTGTCCGGCGGCCGCGTCATCGTCCGCCCGGACCGTGGCGCCGACCACCTCGCCGAGTACTCCACCATCGCGGGCAACACCATCGCCTACGGCGCCACCAGCGGCGAGCTGTTCCTGCGTGGCCGGACCGGCGAGCGGTTCTGCGTCCGCAACTCCGGCGCGACGGTCGTCTCGGAAGGCGTGGGCGACCACGGCTGCGAGTACATGACCGGCGGTCACGCCGTCGTACTCGGCGAGACCGGACGCAACTTCGCCGCAGGAATGTCGGGCGGTGTCGCATACGCCATCGACCTGGACCGCGACAACGTCAACGTCGGCAACCTCGGCGCGATCGAGGTCCTCTCCGACACCGACAAGCAGTGGCTGCACGATGTGGTGCGCCGCCACCAGGAGGAGACCGGTTCCACGGTCGCCGAGAAGCTGCTTGCCGAGTGGGACACCGCGGTGACCCGCTTCAGCAAGATCATCCCGTCCACCTACAAGGCAGTGCTCGCCGCCAAGGACGCCGCTGAGCTCGCCGGTCTCTCCGAACAGGAGACCACCGAGAAGATGATGGAGGCGGCGACCAATGGCTGACCCCAAGGGCTTCCTGACCACCGGGCGCGAGGTCGCCGAGACCCGCCCCGTCAGCGAGCGCGTCAAGGACTGGAACGAGGTCTACGTTCCGGGCTCGCTGCTCCCGATCATCAGCAAGCAGGCCGGCCGCTGCATGGACTGCGGCATCCCGTTCTGCCACAACGGCTGCCCGCTCGGAAACCTCATCCCCGAGTGGAACGACTACGCCTACCGCGAGGACTGGGCGGCGGCGTCCGAGCGCCTGCACGCCACGAACAACTTCCCGGAGTTCACCGGGCGGCTCTGCCCGGCGCCGTGCGAGTCGGCGTGCGTGCTCGGCATCAACCAGCCGGCCGTCACCATCAAGAACGTCGAAGTCTCCATCATCGACAAGGCGTGGAGCAGCGGCGACGTCACCCCGCAGCCGCCCGAGCGGCTCTCGGGCAAGACCGTCGCCGTCATCGGCTCGGGCCCGGCGGGTCTCGCCGCGGCCCAGCAGCTGACCCGGGCCGGCCACACGGTCGCCGTCTTCGAGCGCGCGGACCGCATCGGAGGTCTTCTCCGGTACGGCATCCCCCAGTTCAAGATGGAGAAGTCGCACATCAACCGCCGCATCGAGCAGATGCGCGCGGAAGGCACCAAGTTCCGTACCGAGGTGGAGATCGGCAAGGACATCGATGCCGCGGGGCTCCGCCGCCGCTACGACGCGGTCGTCATCGCCGCCGGTGCCACCGTCTCCCGTGACCTGCCCGTCCCGGGCCGCGAGCTGAACGGCGTGCACTTCGCCATGGAGTACCTGCCGCTCGCCAACAAGGTGCAGGAGGGCGACCTGACGGTCTCCCCGATCACAGCCGAGGGCAAGCACGTCGTCGTCATCGGCGGCGGCGACACCGGCGCCGACTGCGTCGGCACGGCCCACCGCCAGGGCGCGCTCTCCGTCACCCAGCTGGAGATCATGCCCCGACCGGGCGAGGACCGTAACGCCAACCAGCCCTGGCCGACCTTCCCGATGCTCTACAAGGTCACCTCCGCGCACGAGGAGGGCGGTGAGAGGGTCTACTCCGTCTCCACCACCCACTTCGAGGGCGACGAGGACGGCAACGTCCAGGCCCTGCACCTGGCCGAGGTGGAGTTCAAGGACGGCAAGCCGGCACAGAAGCCCGGCACCGAGCGGACAATCCCCGCGCAGCTGGTCACCCTGGCCATGGGCTTCACGGGCACCGACCAGTCCAACGGCCTGGTCCAGCAGTTCGGCCTGGAGCTCGACGAGCGCGGCAATGTCGCGCGCGACGCGGACTACGCCACCAACGTCGACGGCGTCTTCGTCGCCGGTGACGCGGGCCGCGGTCAGTCCCTCATCGTGTGGGCCATCGCCGAGGGCCGCTCCGCGGCGCGCGGCGTGGACTGCTTCCTGACCGGAGCCAGCGCCCTGCCGGCCCCGATCCGCCCGACGGACCGTGCCCTGACGGTCTGATCACGGCACACAGGATGTCCCGTACAAAGGCGTACGGAACTGAGCACGGCGCCTGCCCGTCCCCGACCGGACAATCTCGGCAGGCGCCGTGGCGCGTTCGCACCCGGCGGATGGCGGAAGCCCGGCAGCCGTGCGGCCGATCGGACGCGGCCGGGAAATGCAGACAGAAGATGTCGGGATTCCAGGGTTCCATGGACGCATGACATCGAGTTCCTGGGAAGAGTTCCAGTCGGCGCAGCCGGCCTTCGCCGACACCGTCCGGACCCGCTTCCAGCAGTACAAGCACCACGTCCTGGCGACCCTGCGCAAGGACGGATCGCCGCGCGTGACCGGCCTCGAAGTGGATTTCCGGCTGGGTGAGCCGTTCCTCGGCATGATGCCGAACTCGCGCAAGGCGCTGGACCTGCTGCGCGATCCGCGGTTCGCGGTGCAGGCCAACCCCGGGCCGGACGCCGAGATGGCCGACGGGGACGTCCGGATCTCCGGCCGCGCGGTGGAGGTGACCGACCCCGCCGTACTGGCCCGCTTCATCGAGGAGGTGAAGCCGCCGGAGCCCTTCCACCTCTTCCGGGTGGAGCTTACCGAGGTGGTACGCACCGGTCTCGAAGGCGGCGACACCTTGCTCATCCAGGTATGGCGCCCCGGTCGCCCGCTGCGCACCTTCCGCAGGGGCAACGACGACGGCTCACTGAGCGAAACCTTCTGACACGGGGGGCCGGGCGGCAGGCGCGGCCGGCCCGTCGGCGAGCACCCGCGCCCGGCACGCCCCCGGCGCCCCCCACGCATCCCGCAGGGGGCGTGCCTTGCGCAGCCACAGCGACAGATCCAGCTCCTGCGTGTACCCCACCGCGCCGTGCAGCTGCAGCGCCGCCCGCGCCGCCGCGTACCCCGCCTCGCCCGCCGCCACCTTGGCCGCCGCCACCTCGGCGCCGGCGCCCGGCGCGTCCCCGGCGAGCGCGAGTGCCGCCCCGTACAGCAGCGGACGGGCGAACTCCAGCCCGATCAGCACGTCCGCAAGCCGGTGCTTGACTGCCTGGAAGGAGCCGATGGCCGTACCGAACTGGGTGCGCTGCTTCACATACGCGACCGTGGCCCGCAGCAGCGCCTCGCCCGTACCGAGTGCCTGCGCGGCCGTCGCGAACGCCGCCCACCGAGCGGCCCGCGCCGCTGCCTCGGCCACCCGGGGCCCTGATGCCGGCAAGTCCCCGCCCGGCTCGGGACACCACAGCCGCCGGGCCGGGTCGGACGACACGCTGAGCACACCGGGTCCGGGTGCGAGTCGCAACTCGTCACCGGTCACCGTGAACACCGCGTCCACGGCATCCGCGTCCAGCGCATACGGCCCGTACCCGTCCGTCCGGAGCGTCACCGATGCAGCACCGGACGCCAGTCGCGGCAGCCACTCCTTGGCCACCGCTCCGCCCACACCTTCCAGCAGCACCCCTGCCGCGACCGTCTCCACCACCGGCCCCGGCACCGCATGCCGCCCCAACTCGGTGAAGGCAACCGCGAGTTCGACCGGCCGGGGCCCGACACCCTCGTACGCCTCCGGTATCGCGAGGGCGAACACCCCCGCCTGCGCCAGCCGCGCCCACAGGGACCTGCCCGGTCCGTGGTCACCGGCGGCCCAGGCGCGTACCACCGCAGGGGTGTCCGAGGCGGTCAGCATCGCGTCCAGCGAGCGGGCGAACTCCCGCTGCTCGTCGTCGAGGAGGAAACGCATCAGCGCCGTCCCTTCGGCAGGCCGAGCAGCCGCTCGGCGATGATGTCGCGCTGGATCTCGTTCGTACCGGCGTAGATGGGGCCCGCGAGGGAGAAGACGTACCCCTCGGCCCACTCGGACTCCGCCAGCTCCGCGTCCGGGCCCAGCAGGTCGAGAGCCGTCTCGTGCAGTGCGATGTCGTACTCGGACCAGAACACCTTGTTCAGGCTGGACTCCGCGCCGATGTCCGCGCCCGCCGCGAAGCGTGCGGCGTTGGTGCAGGTGAAGAGCTGATACGCGCGCGCCCCGATCAGCGCGTCCGCCACCCGGTCCCGCAGCGCCGTGTCCGACGGGTCGCCATGGGTGCGCCACAGTTCGGCCAGCCGGTCCGCGGCGGCCAGGAAGCGGCCGGGGGAGCGGAGCGTCAGTCCACGCTCGTTGCCCGTTGTCGACATGGCGATGCGCCAGCCCTGTCCGGGCTCACCGATGATGTCCTCGTCCGGTACGAACACCTCGTCCAGGAACAGCTCGGCGAAGGCGGGCTTGCCGTCGAGCCGCCCGATCGGCCGGACCGACACTCCCGGCGCCGACAGGTCGAACATCAGATACGTCAGCCCGTGGTGCGGCTTCGCGGCCTCCGGATCCGTACGGAAGATGCCGAACGCCCGGTCCGCGAACGCGGCCCGCGAGGACCAGGTCTTCTGCCCCGAGAGCAGCCAGCCGCCCTCCACGCGCACCGCACGCGAGCGCAGCGACGCCAGGTCCGAGCCCGACTCCGGCTCGGACCAGGCCTGCGCCCAGATCACCTCGCCGCTCGCCATCGACGGCAGCAGCCGGGCCCGCTGCTCGTTGGTGGCGTGGTCGAAGAGTGTCGGGGCGAGAAGGCTGATGCCGTTCTGCGAGACCCTGCCGGGGCCGCCCGCCGCGTAGTACTCCTCCTCGAAGATCAGCCACCGGAATATGTCGACGCCCCGGCCGCCGTACTCGGCCGGCCAGGAGACGACCGACCAGCGGTCCGCGTGCAGCTGTGCCTCCCACTCCCGGTGCGCGGCGAAGCCCTCGGCGGTCTCCAGGGACGGCAGCGGCTCGGCGGGTACGTTGGCTCGCAGCCACTGCCGCGCCTCCGCCCGGAATTTCTCCTCCTCGGCCGTGTACGACAGGTCCATCAGGCACCCGCCTTCTTCATCGAGGCGATGTCCATGCCGCCGAGCGGGTCCGCCGCCGTTTCCGCGTTGTGCGCATGGGCGAGGTGGTGCAGCCCGAAGGCCGAGTCCATGCCGGTGTGCAGCCCCTGAAGGTCCTCGGCCTGATTGACGGCGCGCTTGGTGAGGGCGAGCCCCAGCCGCGGCATTCCGGCGATCCGCAACGCCAATTCATGGGTGTGTACGGCGAGTTCGCCGCGCTCCACCACCTTGTTCACCATGCCGACCTCGTACGCCCGGCGGGCGCTCATCCGGTCGCCGGTGAACAGGAACTCCTTCGCGATCCGGGGCGGCATCACCCAGGGGTGTGCGAAGTATTCGACGCCGGGGATGCCCATCCGCACCACCGGATCGGCGAAGAAGGCGTCCTCGCTCGCCACGATCAGATCGCAGATCCAGGCGAGCATCAGCCCGCCGGCCACACACGCCCCCTGGACGGAGGCGACGACCGGCTTCGGAAGCTCGCGCCAGCGCCTGCACATGCCGAGATAGACCTCCGACTCGCGGGCGAAGCGGCTCTCCGCGCCGGTCTTGTCGGAGTGGTCCCACCACAGACCGGCCCTGCGCTCGAAGGGCAGATGCGCATCGCGCCCGGGCGTGCCGATGTCGTGGCCCGCCGAGAAGTGCTCCCCGGCGCCCGCCAGTACGACCACCTTGACCTCGGAGTCCTCGGCGGCGCGGTAGAACGCGGCGTCCAGGGCGTAGGTCATTGCCGAATTCTGGGCGTTGCGGTAGCGCGGGCGGTTCAGCGTCACGTACGCGACCGGGCCCCGGCGCTCGTACAGCACGGGATCGGACTGGAGGTCACCGGCAGATGTGTCGTGGGCAGCGGGCATCGGCTCATCCTTCCCTAACAAGTGTTTGGTAGGTTAACGTACGAGCATGAGCACCGTCGAGGATCCGCGGGCCGAGACCGAGGAGGTGCGGGCGTGAGCGCACCGCAGTACGTACCCGGACACGGTCTGCTGGCCGGCCGCAGCGCCGTCGTCACCGCAGCCGCGGGCGCCGGAATCGGCGGCGCCACCGCCCGAAAATTCCTTGAGGAGGGCGCCCGCATCGTCATCGGGGACGCGCACGCCCGCCGGCTGAAGGAGACCGAGCAGGCGTTCGCCGAGGAGTTCGGCGCGGACCGTGTCGCGTCACTGCCCTGCGACGTCACCGACGAGACCCAGGTCCAGGCACTCTTCGCGTTCGCCGAACAGGCCCACGGCGGCCTCGACATCGTCGTCAACAACGCCGGCCTCGGCGGCACCGCCGAACTCACCGAGATGACCGACGAACAGTGGACCAAGGTCCTCGATGTCACCCTGAACGGCACTTTCCGCTGCACCCGGGCCGCCCTGCGCTCGCTCAAGGCGGCCGGCCGCGGCGGCATCGTCGTCAACAACGCCTCCGTCGTCGGCTGGCGCGCCCAGAGCGGCCAGGCCCACTACGCCGCAGCCAAGGCCGGCGTCATGGCGCTCACCCGGTGCGCCGCGATCGAGGCCGCCGAGTACGGCGTACGCGTCAACGCCGTCGCCCCCAGCCTCGCCATGCATCCGCACCTGGTGAAGGTCACCTCCGCCGAACTCCTCGACGAACTGACCGAGAAGGAGGCATTCGGACGCTATGCCGAGCCGTGGGAGATCGCCAACGTCATCGTCTTCCTCGCCAGCGGCTACTCCTCGTACATGACGGGCGAGGTCGTCTCCGTCAGCAACCGGCATGCCTGACGGGAGGACGGCCGGGCGGAGAATGGGTGGGTGCCTACCAAGAAGAAGCCCCAGGTGACCCCCTCACCCGAGCGCCGCCGCGAACTGCTCGCCACCGCCGCCGAGGTGTTCGCCGCGCAGGGATACAACGCCACCACCGTCCGCAAGATCGCGGACGCGGCCGGGATGCTCGCGGGCAGCCTCTACTACCACTTCGATTCCAAGGAATCGATGGTCGACGAGATCCTCTCGACCTTCCTCACCGAACTCTGGGAGGGGTACGACGCGGTGCTCGCCGCCGGACTCGGGCCCCGGGAGACCATCGAGGCTCTCGTCACCGAGTCCTTCCGGGAGATCGACCGGCACCGCGCCGCCGTCGCCATCTACCAGAAGGAGTCCAAGCACCTGGCCGGCCAGTCGCGCTTCCAGTACCTCGTGGACTCCCAGCAGAAGTTCGAGAAGGCCTGGCTCGGCACGCTGGAACGCGGCGTCGCCGACAAGACCTTCCGCGCCGACCTCGACATCCGCCTCACCTACCGCTTCGTCCGCGACACCGTCTGGGTCGCGGCGTCCTGGTACCGGCCGGGCGGACAGCACAGCCCCGAGGAGATCGCCCGCCAGTACCTCTCGATGGTTCTGGACGGCATCGCCCTGCGTACGTAACCCGCACTCACGGACCCTTCACGCCTTACGAGGAGCAGAAGTCATGGCCGAGGCATACATCGTCGAAGCGGTACGCACTCCGGTCGGCCGACGGGGGGGAGGACTCGGCTCGGTCCACCCCGCCGACCTCGGCGCCCATGTCATCAAGGCCCTCGTCGAGCGGACCGGAATCGACCCGGCAGCCGTCGAGGACGTGGTCTTCGGCTGCCTCGACACCGTCGGACCGCAGGCCGGTGACATCGCCCGCACCTGCTGGCTGGCGGCCGGACTGCCCGAGGAGGTCCCCGGCGTCACCGTCGACCGCCAGTGCGGCTCCTCCCAGCAGGCCGTGCACTTCGCCGCCCAGGGCGTCCTGTCCGGCACCCAGGACCTCGTCGTCGCGGGCGGCACCCAGAACATGACGCAGATCCCGATCGCTTTCGCCTCCCGTCAGGCCGCCGAGCCCCTCGGCCTGGCGGACGGCCCTTACGCCGGCAGCGAGGGCTGGCGCGCCCGGTACGGCGACGCACCGGTCAACCAGTTCCACGGCGCCCAGCTGATCGCCGAGAAGTGGGGCATCAGCCGCCCGGACATGGAGGAGTTCGCCCTGCGCTCCCACCAGCGTGCGATCCGCGCCATCGACGAGGGCCGCTTCGCACGAGAGACCGTCGCCTACGGTGACGTCACCACCGACGAGGGGCCGCGCCGCGACACCACCCTGGAGAAGATGGCGGGCCTCAAACCGGTCCTGGACGGCGGCACGATCACCGCCGCCTGCTCCTCGCAGGTCTCCGACGGGGCCGCCGCCATGCTCATCGCCTCCGAGCGCGCCGTGGCCGAGCACGGCCTCACTCCGCGCGCCCGCATCCATCACCTGTCGGTGCGCGGCGAGGACCCGATCCGCATGCTTTCGGCGCCGATACCGGCCACGGCTTACGCGCTCAAAAAGGCCGGAATGGCCATCGACGAGATCGACCTGGTCGAGATCAACGAGGCATTCGCCCCGGTCGTCCTGGCCTGGCTGAAAGAGATCGGAGCCGACCCGGACAAAGTCAACGTCAACGGTGGCGCGATTGCCCTGGGTCACCCGCTCGGCGCAACCGGTACAAAATTGATGACGACGCTGCTGCACGAGCTGGAGCGCACCGGCGGCCGCTACGGCCTGCAGACCATGTGCGAGGGCGGCGGCCAGGCGAACGTGACGATCATCGAACGGCTCTGACCCCCGCCCCGGCTCCTGACCAGGTCACCGAAGCGCTCCGGCAGGGCGCCGGGAACAGTTTCGGCAGAGTCCTGAGCTCGCTGAAGGCCAGTTGCCCCAAGGGCCCGGGCAGAAGAATCCGTCGGCCGGCGGCGTGGCGTGCTCCACCGCCGGTCGGCAGAACGTGCTACGGTTGCCCAGTTGCAGTTTTGGTACCCATGAACATTATGTGCGCCTGACGGGAATGCTTCCTCAGGCGCATTATTGTTTTCCGGCTTTCTCCGGATGGGGCTCAATGCGGCGACTTGGAATCCGTAAAGTGCGGATTTCCGGCACTGCACCTCTTTTAGGAGAATGACATGGCTACTGGAACCGTGAAGTGGTTCAACTCGGAAAAGGGCTTCGGCTTCATCGAGCAGGACGGCGGCGGCGCCGACGTCTTCGCCCACTACTCCAACATCGCCACCTCGGGCTTCCGTGAGCTCCAGGAGGGCCAGAAGGTCTCCTTCGACGTCACGCAGGGTCAGAAGGGCCCGCAGGCGGAGAACATCGTCCCGGCCTGATCGCCGGACGCGTACCTCGCAGCCGGGGCCCGCACCGTGAAGGTGCGGGTCCCGGCTTGTGCTGTCCCGGGGACATGACGAAGCAGCGCGCCGCCCCACAGTGCCCCAGCAAGTCCCACGCAGTTCCCAGGAATCCCAAGCAATCCTCAGGAATCCCCCAGGAGGGCAATTCCGTATGACCCGCTCCGAACGCCAGGACCGAACCGCCCGCAACCGCCCGTCGAGGGGGCGCGGCACGGCCCCGGCAAAGGCAACCGCCAAGGGTTCCGGCAAGGGATCCGGCAAGGCGTCGCCCCGTCGCAGGGCCACGCCGCCCCAGGGCGAATTCGCCCTGCCCGAAACCATGACCCCCGCACTGCCCGCAGTCGAGGCGTTCGCCGAGCTGGACATGCCCGCCGCCCTGCTGAAGACCCTTGCCGCACAGGGCGTCACCGATCCGTTCCCGATCCAGGGCGCCACCCTGCCGAACTCGCTCGCCGGCCGGGACATCCTCGGCCGCGGCCGCACCGGCTCCGGCAAGACCCTCGCCTTCGGCCTCGCGCTGCTGGCCCGCACCGGCGGACGGCGCGCCGAGCCGCGCGCCCCGCTCGCACTGGTCCTCGTCCCGACCCGTGAGCTCGCCCAGCAGGTCACCGACGCGCTGACGCCGTATGCGACGTCCGTCCACCTGCGACTGGCCACCGTCGTCGGAGGCATGTCGATCAGCAAGCAGTCCGCCACGCTGCGCCGCGGCGCCGAGGTGCTCGTCGCCACGCCCGGACGGCTGAAGGACCTCATCGAGCGCGGCGACTGCCGCCTCGACCAGGTCGCCATCACCGTCCTCGACGAGGCCGACCAGATGGCCGACATGGGCTTCATGCCGCAGGTCGTCGCCCTGCTCAAGCAGGTCGAGTCGGACGGTCAGCGGATGCTCTTCTCCGCGACGCTCGACAAGAACATCGACCGGCTGGTCAAGATGTTCCTGACCGACCCCGTGGTGCACTCGGTCGACCCGTCCGCGGGCGCGGTCACCACCATGGAGCACCATGTGCTGCACGTGGCCGACGAGACCGACAAGAAGGCCGTCGCCACCAGGATCGCCGCCCGCGACGGCCGGGTGATCATGTTCGTGGACACCAAGCGCGCCGCCGACCGCTTTGCCAAGCGGCTGCTCGCCAGCGGTGTACGGGCCGCCGCCCTGCACGGCGGGCGTTCGCAGCCGCAGCGCAACCGGACGTTGGACCAGTTCAAGAACGGCCAAGTCACCGCGCTCGTCGCGACGAATGTGGCGGCGCGCGGCATCCATGTCGACGACCTCGACCTGGTCGTGAACGTGGATCCGCCGACCGACCACAAGGACTACCTCCACCGCGGCGGGCGCACGGCGCGTGCCGGGGAGTCCGGCAGCGTCGTCACCCTGGTGCTGCCCGAGGAGAAGCGGGAGATGACCCGGCTGATGGCCGATGCGGGCATCGCTCCGCGGACCACCCGGATCAAGTCCAGCGACGAGGAACTCACCCGGATCACCGGCGCCCGTGAGCCGTCCGGCATCGCGATCGTCATCGAGGTCCCGCAGCCGACGCCGCCGAAGCCGCGCACGCGGTCCGGCGGGGCCGCGGCCGGTGGTCCGGGCTTCCGCTCGGGCAGCCGCGGCCGGGGCCGGCGCGGTGGTGCCGGGCAGGGCGGCGGCGGTGAAGGCCGGGGTTCGGGGGGTTCCTCCGCCCGTGGCGCCGGTTCCGGTGCCGGCCGTGGCAATGGCGCTGCACGCGGTGCCGGGGCCGGGCGTTCCGGGTCCGGGGCGGGACGCGGTGGCGCAGCAGCGGGGCGTGGCCGCAGGGTCGCGTAACGACACGGATGTTGTGCGGTGACCGGATTCGTCCGGTCACCGCCCGTCCTCGATCGCCCGCGGCCGGGCGCCCATTTTGTGAGCTCCTCTTACGCCCCGCTCCCCGCTCCTCAATCGTCGGACGAGCCCAACGCGCCCGATACCGTGCCCAGCGCCGCGCAGGCCTCCTCCATCACCCGCTCCACCAGCTCCGCACAGCTGGGCAGGTCCTCGATCAGGCCCGCCACCTGACCCGATGCCATCACGCCCAGATCCGTGCGGCCGTCGACCATGGACGCCTTCAGCAGCATCGGGGTGTTGGCGGCCAGCAGGACCTGGCTCCAGGACAGGTCCTTGCCGTGTTTCATCGCGAGACCGTCGCGCACCATCCGGGACCAGCCGGTCCCGGAGATCCGCTTGAATCCCGCCGCCCTGCGCACCGCCTGGGCCAATGCCCGGGCCCGGCCCGCGTTCTCCAGCGCGGCGACCATCTCCGTACGCAGCATCCGGTGCGGGAGCCCGTCCACCGCCGTGGTGACCGTGATGTCGTTGACGCCCGCCGCCAGATAGCGGGCCTTCACCGCGTCCGGCACGGTCGAGTCCGACGTCAGCAGGAACCGCGTACCCATCGCGATGCCTGCCGCCCCGTACGCCAGAGCGGCGACCAGGCCCCGGCCGTCGTGGAAGCCTCCCGCCGCGATCACCGGGATGTCGACCGCGTCGACAACCTGGGGCAGCAGCACGGTGGTCGCCACATCACCGGTGTGGCCGCCCCCCTCGCCGCCCTGCACGATCACCGCGTCCGCGCCCCACGCCGCGACCTTCTCGGCATGGCGCCGGGCACCTGTCGACGGGATCACCACCACACCCGCGTCCTTCAGCTCGGCGATGAGCTCCTTCGAAGGGGCCAGCGCGAAGGACGCCACCTTCACGCCCTCGTCGATGATGATCCGTACCCGCTCGCGCGCATCCCCGGCGTCGGCGCGCAGATTGACGCCGAACGGTTCGTCCGTACGGGACTTGACCTCCCGTACCGCTGCCCGCAGCTGCTCCACGGTCATCGTCGCGGAGGCCAGGATGCCGAGCGCGCCGGCGCGGGCCGTTGCGGAGACCAGGCGGGGGCCCGCGACCCAGCCCATGCCGGTCTGGACGATGGGGTGGCGGACGCCGACGAGGTCCGTGAGCGCGGTCCGCATCAGACCCCGACCTCGCGGTTCCGGGTGCCCTTCGGGTCGATGACCTCGCGGATCAGGCCCAGCTCCTCGGCGGTCGGCTCCCGGGTGCACGGGACGTCGTCCGCGATCGTGAGGGCGAAGCCGGTGGCCGCGCGGATCTCGCTGGCGCAGACGCCGGGGTGCAGCGAGGCGAGGCGCATCGAACGGTCCGGGGTCGCGAAGTCGAGGACGCCGAGATCGGTGACGACGCGCGGGATGCGGTGGTAGCGGGTCGCCGACGGACCGGCCGCCGCGGCGTTGTCGTAACCGACCCCGCAGATCATGTCGACGCGCTCGACGAAGACCCGGGTGGAGTGCCTGGGAACCCAGTAACTGACCGGGTTGTTCAGGGTGTTGACCGGGGCGCCGCGCACGCCCAGGAGCTGGCGGGCGGGCTGTTCCCAGTCGCCGATGCAGGAGATGTTCTGGTTGCCGAACCGGTCGATCTGGCTCGCCCCCATCATCACGTGACGCCTGCCGCCCGTGACCATGGTGAGGTGTTGACGGTACGGCAGCCAGCCCTCCGTCGTGCCGTCCGGGGCGACGATCAGCGCCTCGCCGTCGGTGAGCAGCAGATCGGGTGAGAAGGTGCGCTTGGCGAGCCGGGCGCCGATGGACGGGATGAGCCCCATCGGGCTGGCGAGCACCTCCCCGTTGTCGCGCCAGGCATCGGCGCAGGCGATCACGCAGTACTCGGCCCGGGACACGCTCTGGGCGCTCATTTCTGCTCCTCGTGCCAGGTCTGGACGGCCAACTGGTAGCTCTTCTCGTCGCCCTGTGCGGGCAGGAAGCGGTCGCTGAAGGCCGCCCACGCGTCGGGTGCGGCGGCCGCGGTGGCGTATGCCTTCTGGAACGCCTCGTCGCGCGGGTAGTCGGGGACGCAGGAGGTGAAGTGCGCACCGTTCGGCGTCTCGACGACGCCGGTGACGGAATGCCGCTTGACGAGGAGGGTCTGCGGGGCGGCGTTGCCGGTCAACTCGGCTGTCTCCACGAGTCGTTCGCAGGAGATGTACGCGGTGTCGGCGGCTTCGCAGAACAGGTCGTCGAAGTACGGGTCGGGGCCGAGGTACTGGCCGTTGCCGAACCGGTCGGCGCGGTTCATGTGGACCAGTGCCGCGTCCATCCGCAGGGCGGGCATCGCGACGAACTCCTCGCCGTCCGCGTACGGCGAAGTGACCGTACGCAGGCCCGGATTGATCCGCATCACGTCCGAACCGATACCGGCTCGGACGGGGAGGAACGGCAGCCGGTTCGCGGCGGCGTGCAGCCCCCACATGAACATGGCCTCGTCGACCTCCATCAGTTCGAACGCGCCGCGCTGGCGGGCCGCCCTGAAGTGGGGCTCGAGCGGGATCGAGTCGAGTGTGGCAAAGGCCGCGACCAGCTTGCGGATCTTGCCGGCGGCGGCGAGCAGGCCGACGTCGGGACCGCCGTACGCGATCACGGTGAGATCGGTGATCGGGGAACGGAGCAGCGCCCGGACCAGTGCCATCGGCTTGCGGCGCGAGCCCCAGCCGCCGATGCCGATCGTCATGCCGCTGCTGAGCCGGGAGACGACCTCGTCGGCCGTCATGGTCTTGTCGGTCACTGTCATGCCTCCTTGCCGAAGGTGTTACGGATGCGGTCGGCGGCCCCGCTGAGGTTGGCCTCGAAGGTGAAGCCCTGCTCGAAGCGGTAGCTGCGGCGGACGTCCACCGGGTCGATGCCGTTGATGGCCGCCTTGGCGAGCCGGACCAGATACCCGTCCTTACCGGCGATCTCGCCCGCCAGTTCCAGTGCCGCGTCGTGGAGTCCGGCGCGCGGGACCACCTTCCAGACCGAACCGTGGGCGTGCAGTTCGGCGGCCGTGGCGGTGCGCGAGGTGTAGTACAGCGCGCGCATCAGGTGCTGTGGCACGAGCCGGGCGAGATGGGTGGCGGCACCGAGCGCGCCCCGGTCCAGCTCGGGCAGGCCGAATGTCGCGTCGTCGCTCGCCACGATCACGTCCGCGTTGCCGACGAGGCCGATGCCGCCGCCGAGGCAGAAGCCGTTCACCGCGGCGACGACCGGGACCTCGCACTCGTACACGGCAGAAAACGCCTCGTAGCAGCCGCGGTTGGCGCCGATCAGGGCGTCATGTCCGGTGTCGCGCTGTATCTCCTTGATGTCGACACCCGCGTTGAATCCACGCCCGGTGGCGGCCAGCACCACACAGCGGACCTCGGGATCACGCCCCGCGGCCCGGAGGGCGTCGGCGAGGTCGTACCACCCCTGCACGGGGAGCGCGTTGACGGGAGGGTAGTCGACCGTGACGAGGCAGATGCCCTTGCCGGGACGTGCGGTGGAGACACCCATGGGCGAATCAGCTACCTTTCCACCAAACATTTGTTAGGTGTGGAAGGTAGCAGCCTGCCCCCGCATCGCCAACAAGGAGATGTGTGATGACCGCAAGCAGTGACGGACACGGCACGGGGCTCTGCGCAGGCCGTGTGGTGATCGTGACGGGTGCCGGGCGCGGGCTGGGCCGCGCCCACGCGCTCGCCTTCGCCGCCGAGGGGGCGAGTGTCGTGGTCAACGATCTCGGCGTCGGCCCCGACGGCGACGGGGGCTCGGCGGGTCCGGCCCGGCAGGTGGTCGACGAGATCGTGGCGGCGGGCGGCGAAGCCGTCGCCCACGGGGGCGACATCGCCACGACGGAGGGAGCGGCATCGCTGGTCACTGCCGCGCTGGAGACCTTCGGACGGCTGGACACTCTGGTCAACAACGCCGGATTCCTGCGCGACCGGATGCTGGTGAATCTGGATGAGGACGACTGGGACGCGGTGATGCGGGTCCATCTGAAGGGCCACTTCCTGCCACTGAAGCATGCGGCCGCGCACTGGCGGGCCGAGGCGAAGGCGGGTCGCACGCCGGTGGCCCGGGTGGTGAACACGAGCTCCGGTGCGGGGCTGCTCGGGAGCGTCGGACAGGGCAATTACTCCGCGGCGAAGGCGGGCATCGTGGGCCTGACGCTCGTCGCGGCCGCGGAGATGGGGCGGTACGGGGTCCAGGTCAACGCGATCGCCCCGGCGGCACGGACCCGGATGACCGAGCAGACGTTCGCTCAGACGATGGCGGTGCCGGGGGAGGGGGAGTTCGACGCGATGGCCCCCCAGAACGTGTCCCCGCTGGTGGTGTGGCTCGGCTCGGCCGCGAGCGACGGGGTGACCGGGCGGGTCTTCGAGGCGGAGGGCGGCCGGATCACGGTCATGGAGGGCTGGCGCCCCGGCCCGACCGCGGACCGGGGGGCGCGGTGGGCGCCGGCGGAGGCGGGGGAAGCGGCACGGAAGCTGCTGGCGGAGGCGGAGCCGGCCCGGCCGGTGTACGGGGCGAAATCCAGCCTCCGGCGAGGCTGACTTTTCATCCCTGGGGGGCGGAGCCGCCGGCTGCCTCAGAGGCCACCCGACAGCCTCTCTCAGGTGCTGCATTCCAGGACCGTCCGGCACATCCCGCACCGGGCCCGTATCCGGCCGCGCACCGGAACGCGGATGCGCTGGTGGCAGGTGGGGCAGGTGAAGGAGACCCGGAGCCCCTGCGGGCCGTTCTCGAAGGCGTACGGGGGGTCGGGGCCCGGGGCCGCCTTCGCGCCCGGATGGTCCTGGGCGTACCGCCGGTCCTTGGCGTAGCGGTGACGGCCCGCCCAGCCGGCCGCCGTGAGGGGCGGCTGCCGGGTCTCCTGGAGGGCCTGAGCGCGCCCCTTCGTGTACGCCGTGTACGCCTGCGGGCTCGTGAACCACGGGGAGGGATCCTCGTCGAAGGCGAACGCCCGCTTGGCGAGGACGTATCCGAACTCCTCCGGGGTGAGATAGCCGAGCTTCTGGCTGGATACGGCGTCCTCGCGGAAGGCGTCCAGCAGCAGCCAGCCCGCGCCCAGGTACGTCGTCGCGGTGTCCGTGAGGATCTCGTTGTCCGTGCCGGGGAACTCCAGGCCGAGGCGGTGCAACAGCACATGCATGATCTCGTGCGAGAGCGCGGCGCCGATGTCCCTGCGATGGGTGCGGAAGCGGTCGTTGAGTTCGATGAAGTACTCGGGCCCCGCGGCGAGCTCGACACCGGCGGCGTGTTCCATCGTCCGGAAGCTGACGATCATGCGGGCGTCCGGCAGATGCAGATGTTGGACCACGGCCCGTGCCACACGCTGGGCGCCGAGGTGCAGATCGTCCTGGTCGCAGAAGGCGGCGTCGGCGGGGGCGAGGCTCGTGGCGTAACCGCGGACACCGTCGTACGACAGCCTTCGGTACAGCGCCGTGATCGCGGACCGGACGGTTTCGAGATGAGGGAAGCCGTGGACGACCGGACTTCCGCCGCCGCGGCGGCCGTGGTCCTGGCTGTTCTCCCGGCTGCTGTCCGTCACGTCCGGCCCCCATCGGCGACGCTCGACCGCTTCCACTGTAGCCGCAGCGACGCGAGTGATCTGGCCGAGAAGTGAACTTGCGGGGGTCGTGATCATTTTCCGATAATCCGAATAATGCCTTTGTCGGGGACATGACGAATGGGCTTCGCTGCCCGTGACCAGGACCCCGAGCAAGGGCACGCATCCCCACGTACCACCCCACACAAGAACCCCCCACACAAGAACCCCCCACGAAAGAAGGCAGTCCGTTGAAGCAGCTTCTGCGCGCCGTGAAGAGATGCTCCGTCATGGCCGCCGTGATCCTCGCGGCCATCAGCCTCCAACCCGCCGGAGCGTCCGCGGCCCCCACCCCGGTCGTCGGCGGAACCCGTGCCGCCCAGGGTGAATTCCCGTTCATGGTCCGACTGTCGATGGGCTGCGGCGGCGCTCTCTACGCCAAGAACATCGTCCTCACCGCCGCGCACTGCGTGAACGGCTCCGGCAACAACACCTCCATCACCGCCACCGCGGGCGTCGTCGACCTCCAGTCCTCCAGCGCGATCAAGGTCAAGTCCACCAAGGTCCTGCAGGCCCCCGGCTACACGGGCGTGGGCAAGGACTGGGCGCTGATCAAGCTCGCCAAGCCCATCGACCTGCCGACTCTGAAGACCGCCACCAACACCACGTACAACAACGGCACCTTCACCATCGCCGGCTGGGGCGCCGCCACCGAGGGCGGAAGCCAGCAGCGCTATCTGCTGAAGGCCACCGTGCCGTTCGTCTCCGACGCCGACTGCCAGCGCGCGTACGGCAGCGACCTCGTCCCCGGCGAAGAGATCTGCGCCGGGCTGATCGACACGGGCGGCGTGGACACCTGCCAGGGCGACTCCGGCGGCCCCATGTTCCGAAAGGACAACACCGGCGCCTGGATCCAAGTGGGCATCGTCAGCTGGGGCCAGGGCTGCGCCGAGCCCGGCTACCCGGGCGTGTACAGCGAGGTCTCGACATTCGCCGCCGACATCGCCTCCGCGGCGGCCAAGCTCTGACTCAGCCACCGCAACAGCCAGTGTCTGATTCACACCTCAACATCTCCGGGGGTGCCCGTCCGGACGGGCACCCCCGGGCCCAGCTCCGCATACGGCGCGCCCGCACCCTCCAGCTCCAGCACCCACACCTCATTGACGCGCTCCCGCAACACCGGCCCCGGCACGTACAGCGTCCGCTGCGGACCCGCCGACCAGTAGCGCCCCAGGCAGAAGCCGTTCACCCACACGAACCCGCGTGTCCAGCCCGGCAGCACGATCCCCGCATGCCCGGTCCCGTCCACCCCCGCGACGTCGAACGTCCCCCGGAACAGCCCGGTGCGCCCGGCCCCCTCGACGCTACCGAAGGCCACCTTGGCCACCGCGTCCGGCTCCTCGAATGCCTCCAGCCGCAGCGCCCGTGCCCGTACACCGTGCAGGAACTGACGCTCATGCAGCAGCCCGCCCGTGATCCCCTTGGGCTCACCGAGCCGCGGCCCGTAATTGACGCGGCCCAGCGACTCCACCCACAGCTCGACCTCCGCAGGCCCGGCCACCGGCTCGTTCAGCGTGCCGTTCTCGTCGCTCAGCACACCCTCCCGGACACCGTTCACGTACACCACGGCCCGGTCCCGTAGCCCCGCCACACCCAAGGCATACGGACGACGAGGACCCGGAACACCAACCTGATAACGCACCAGACCCCGGTCGACACCCAGCTCCTCGAAGGTCGGCGGAACGCCTGAAGGCGCCGATTCCTCGTCACCCAGTGCCTCCAGCACGGCGGTCAGCGAAGCCCAGTCGGTCAGCTCCGCCCGTACCGGCGCGGCCAGACCGGCAGGCTCGGACGGGAGCTCCGGAAGCGGCCCGTCCGCGTACTCGGCAAGCACCTTGCGGAACTGCCAGAACTTCTCCGTGGGACGGCCGTACTCGTCGATCGGCGCGTCGTAGTCGTACGACGTCACCGTCGGCAGAAAATCCTGGTCCTGCAGCGGACCGGACCGGTTGGCACCCGCCCACCCGGCGAAGTTCGTCCCCCCGTGCGCCATATAGATGTTCACCGAGGCCCCGCACTCCAAGATCTCCCGCAAAGCGTCGGCGGCCCGCGCCGGATCCCGTACGACCGGCTCGGCACCCCAGTGCCCGAACCACCCGCACCAGAACTCCATACACATCAGCGGCCCCTTCGGCTGATGGCGGCGCAGCACCTCGAACGCCCCTGGTGCACCCGACCCGAAGTTCACCGTGGCGAGCAGCCCCGGCACGGAGCCGCCGGAGAGCATGTGGTCCTCCGGCCCGTCGGAAGTGAACAGCGGCACGGTCAGCCCGCGCTCCCGCAGCATCCCGGCCACCCGCCGCAGATAGACCCGATCCGTGCCGTAGCTCCCGTACTCGTTCTCCACCTGGACCATGATCACCGGGCCGCCGCGTCCGATCTGCCGCTGCACCACCTGCGGCAGCAGCACCGTGAACCACCGCTCCACAGCACCCAGGTACCCCTCGTCACGCGTCCGCACCCGCCGCCCGAACCGCCCCGTCACCCAGGCCGGCAGGCCGCCGTTGTCCCACTCGGCACAGATATACGGTCCCGGACGGACGATCGCCCACAGCCCGGCCCGCTGCGCCGCGTCCAGGAACCGCCCCAGCACCGCCACGTCCCGGAAGCGGCCGGGCTGCGGCTCATGGAGATTCCACGGCACATACGTCTCGACACAGTTGAGACCCATGGCGCGCAGCATCGAAAGCCGGTGGTCCCACTGAGCCTCGTGGACCCGGAAGTAGTGCAGGGCCCCCGACAGCAGCCGTACGGGCTTCCCGTCGAGCCGGAAGTGGTCGTCCCCCACGGTGAAGTCAGCCATCGTGCTCGTACTCTCCTGTGCGTGCGGTCCCCCGGGGGCGCGCCCCGGGGCGCACGGACGCCACGCACCACGGCGGGCGAACCCGGGAGGAATGTTGCGATCAACCTTCGCCCCCTGGCGTGCGGCCGGTCCATGGACAAAGATCACTGCTGTTTGGACACAATTCTTCGGACGCGAAATATTCGGGCGCGAAATGTCGGACCAACACAAAGAAAGAACGGGGGAGAAAGGAAGGCCGATGTACCACACCTGGATGCGCTTCTTCACTCCCAGCCCACTCCACCACCGGCTGGGCCTCGTCTGCCTGGGCGTAGGGCTGCAGCACGGAGCCCTGCCGACAGTCGGCCCGCGCACCCTGGACCACCACGTGGCCGTCGTCATCAAATCCGGCAGCGGCTGGTTCACCGGCTTGGACGGCCGCCGGGTGCCCGTCGTCGCACCCAGCCTGATCTGGCTGACCCCCGGCACCCCGCACCACTACGGCGCCGATCCGGGCACCGGCTGGGACGAGAGCTTCGTCGACTTCACAGGCCCCGCCACCACCACATACACCGAGCTCGGCTACATCGAGCCCGACCGCCCGCTCGTCCCGCTCGCCGACACGGCGGGCGCCCGCGCAGCGGTGGGACGGATGGTACGGGCGGCACGGTGCGGCAACCCGCTGCTGGAGGTCGAGACCGGCGCCGCCGTCCATGAACTCCTCGTCGCCCTGCGCCGGGACCGCGCCGACACCGGCCCCGCCGGCGACCCGGTTCTGCAGTCCCTCGCCCGCGACGCCTTCCAGCCGCTCACCGTCGCCGAGCACGCGGCCCGGCACGGCATGACACCCGCCGAACTGCGCACGGCGGTACGGCGGGGCGCGGGCTGCAGCCCGAAGGACTACCTCCTCGGCATCCGGCTCGGCCGCGCCAAGGAGCTCCTCGCCGCCACCGACCTGCCGGTCGCCGCGGTCGCCCGACGCGTGGGCTACGACGACCCGGCATACTTCTCCCGCCTCTTCGCCCGCCGGGTCGGCACCGCCCCCGTCCGGTTCCGCGATCAGCAGGGCCGCACCGTCCCCGGCGGCTGGAGCGACCAGGTCCCGGACCCGGAAAACCCACCGACGATCACCCCTCCGGGACAGCCCTTAGCGACCTCCCACAGCAGGGAGCCCACTCACTATCGCGGGGGGAGGCCGTAAGCTCGCTGACCATGACCACGAGGGACATCGACGAGTCCGCGAGCACGGAACTGAACCGGCTGCGCGAAAGCATCGACAACATCGACGCCGCTGTCGTCCACATGCTCGCCGAGCGCTTCAAATGCACCCAGCAGGTCGGCCACCTCAAGGCCGCCCACCAACTCCCCCCGGCCGACCCGGCCCGCGAGAGCCGACAGATCGCCCGCCTGAGGCAGCTGGCGGAAAGCGCGCATCTGGATCCGGCCTTCGCGGAGAAACTGCTGAATTTCATCGTCGCGGAAGTCATCCGCCACCACGAGCGGATCGCGGAGGAGTCGGCGACGAACGGCGAGACCGGCGCCGGGTCGTGAACGGGGCAGACCCGGCCCCGCTCCTCCTCCCACTCCCGTCCACCGGCCGGCCCCAGCCCTGAAAGGCCCGCCGACCCTTCCCGCCAGGCCTTCGATCAGCCCTGGGAGAACCCGCCTGCGCCCCGCCCACCCCGTACGGCAGCATGGGTTCATGTCCGTACTGACGCGCGACGAAGCGCAGACCCGAGCCCAGTTCCTCGACGTACACCGGTACACGATCGACCTCGATCTGACCGCAGGGGAGGAAACCTTCGACTCCCACACCATCATCCAGTTCACCGCAGCCGCGGCCGGAGACACGTTCGTCGAACTCAAGCCGGCCACCCTGCGCTCGATCAGCCTCGACGGACAGCCCCTCGACCCCGCCGACCTCACCGAGAACCGCTTCCCGCTCACCGCACTCACCGCCGGCGCACACGAACTGCGCATCGACGCCGCCATGCGCTACTCCCGCACCGGCGAAGGCATGCACCGCTTCACCGACCCGACCGACGGCGAAACGTACGTCTACACCCAGCTGTTCATGGAAGACGTCCAGCGCGTCTTCGCCGCGTTCGACCAGCCCGACCTCAAATCCGTCTTCGAGCTCACCGTCACCGCCCCCGAAAGCTGGACCGTCCTCGGCAACGGCATCGCCGAGCACCAGCGCGACGGCCGGTGGACCCTGGCAGCCACCCCGCTGATCTCCACCTACCTCGTCGCCGTCGCCGCAGGCCCCTGGCACTCCGTGACCACCGAACACGCCGGACTGCCCTTCGGCATTCACTGCCGCCGCTCGCTGGCCCCATACCTCGACGCGGACGCCGACGAGATCCTCGACATCACCCGCGCCTGCTTCGACCGCTTCCACGAAAAGTTCGACGAGCCCTACCCCTTCGACTCCTACGACCAGGCATTCGTCCCCGAGTTCAACGCCGGCGCCATGGAAAACCCCGGACTCGTCACCTTCCGCGACGAGTTCGTCTACCGCTCCGCCGTCACCGACACCGAACGCCAGACCCGCGGCATGGTCATCGCCCACGAAATGGCCCACATGTGGTTCGGTGACCTCGTCACCCTCGCCTGGTGGGACGACATCTGGCTCAACGAGTCCTTCGCCGAGTACATGGGCTACCAAACCCTCGCCGAGGCCACCCGCTTCACCGACACCTGGGTCGACTTCGGCGTCGCCCGCAAGGGCTGGGGATACGACGCCGACCAGCGCCCCTCCACCCACCCCGTCGCCCCCGACCCGGCAGCCGTCCCCGACACCGCATCCGCGATGCTCAACTTCGACGGCATCTCCTACGCCAAGGGCGCATCCGCCCTGCGCCAACTCGTCGCCTGGCTCGGCGAGAAGGACTTCCTGGCCGGCATCAACACCCACTTCGCCCGCCACAAGTTCGCCAACGCCACCCTCGCCGACTTCATCGACAACCTCGCATCAGCCACCGACCGCGACGTCCACGCCTGGGCCGACGCCTGGCTGCGCACCACCGGAGTCGACACCCTCACCCCCCAGGTCGAAGAGTCCGACGGCATGTGGCACCTCACCGTCGACCGCGACGGCAGCCGCCCCCACCGCATAGCCATCGGCGCATACGACCACGCACCCGACGCCCACTCCGGCCCCGACCAGCTCGTCCTGCGCGACCGGTTCGAGATCGACGTCCCCCAGAACAACACGGTCAAGACGATGACCGGCCGGCGCCCCGCTCTCATCGTCCTCAACGACGGCGACCTCAGCTACGCCAAGGTCCGCCTCGACACCACATCCTGGGACACCGTCCTACGCGACCTGTCCGGCATCCCCGACGCACTGACCCGCGCCGTCATCTGGAACACCGCACGCGACATGGTCCGCGACGGCGAACTCACCCCCACCACCTACCTCGAAGCAGCCCGCGCACACCTCCCCCACGAAACCGACCTCGCCCTCACCCAAGGCGTACTCGCCTTCGCCGACACCCAGATCGCCGGCCGCTACCTCACCCCCGAGGACCGCCCCGCCGCCCTCGCCACCCTCACCGCCCTGTGCCGCGACCTCATCCGCCGCACCGAGGACGGCCACAACCCCGGCCTGCGCCTCGTCGCCGTACGCCACCTCATCACCGCCGCCACCCAGCCCGACACCATCCAGGACTGGCTCACCAACGGCACCGTCCCCGGCGGACCCGAACTCGACCCCGAACTGCGCTGGCGCATCCTCACCCGCCTCGCCGTCCTCGGCGCCACCGACGAAACCGCCATCGCCGCCGAACTCGAACACGACCCCAGCGCCACCGGACAGGAAGGCGCCGCCCGCTGCCGGGCCGCCCTCCCCACCCCCGAGGCCAAGGCCACCGCCTGGCACACCCTGTTCAACGACGACAACCTCTCCAACTACCTCTTCACCGCCACCGCCCAAGGCTTCTGGCAGCCCGAACAAGCCAACCTCGTACAGGACTACGTGCCCCGCTACTACCCCGAGGCCACCCAGCTCGCCGCCCGCCGCGGCCCCGCCATCGCCGAAGCCACCGGCCGCTACGCCTTCCCCGCGTACGCCATCGACGCCGACAACCTCCACCTCGGCGAACAGGCCCTGAACGACAAGGCCCTCATCCCGGCCCTGCGCCGCAAACTCATCGACCAGATCGACGACCTGCGCCGCGCCTTCGCCGTACGCACTCGCTGACCAGCAGCATTACACCAACTCAGGCCTCCCGCAGTGAGAACGTGACTGCGGGAGGCCAACCAATTTCAACAAATGAAAATTGACGGCGCCGCGACAGATACGCAGCCACACTCAAAGCGATACGAGCCATTCGGCCGAGCGTGACGCGAAGCCCCGCAAACGGCTGGGTGCCCCAGCAAGAAGCCTTGAACCAACCGGCAGAACAGTGCCCATGCCCCCGCAAGCCCCCGACCACCAGGACCTCCCCGCCCGCTACCAGCAGCAGACAACTGAACCATCCTTCTCAGCACATCCGTACCACTTTCGAGTTGAGAACCTTCCACCCCCCGGGCACATCGCAAGGAGTCCGTACAGGCTGAGGTGACCGCACACCAAGCGCACCCTCAGAAGGACCCCACCACCATGCCCACCCCACCCCTCGCCGGATCAGCCACCGGCCCCGCCGCCCTGCGCCCCCTCATCGACACCGTCCTCACCGCACTCCACGACGGCACCCACCGACGCGACGGCCCCCTCCCCGCAGGAGGACCCGACGCCGTCACCCCCCGAATGCGCACCGCCACCCACCCCGTCATCCCCCACCACGGCACCGGCCCCCACGACGCACTGCACACCCTCGTCAGCGCACTCGCCGAAGGCACCGCAGACCCCGCACACCCGCTCTGCGCCGCCCACCTCCACACCCCGCCCCTCGCCCTCGCCGCCGCCGCGGACCTCGCCGCCTCCGCCCTCAACCCCTCCATGGACTCCTGGGACCAGGCCCCCGCAGCCTCCACCCTCGAAGCCGACATCACCACCGCACTCGCCACCGAGATCTACCCCCACCAGCCCTCACCCGACGCACTCGTCACCACCGGCGGCACCGAAGCCAACCAACTCGCCATACTCCTCGCCCGCGAACGCAACGGCCCCGTACAAACCATCTGCGCCACCAACGCCCACCACAGCATCAGCCGCGCCGCCTGGCTCCTCGGACTCCCCGAACCCGTCGTCATCCCCGCCCCCACAGGAGTCATGGACCTCGCCGCACTCCACGAAGCCCTCACCCAACTCCACCGCCCCCTCCTCGTCACCGCCACCGCAGGCACCACCGACACCGGCCAGATCGACCCACTCGCCGACATCGCCGACCTCTGCACCACCCACGGCGCCGAACTCCACATCGACGCCGCCTACGGCGGACCCCTCCTCTTCAGCCCCACCCACCGAGGCAAGATCCACGGCCTCGACCGCGCCCACAGCATCACCCTCGACCTGCACAAACTCGGCTGGCAACCCGCACCCGCAGGCATCCTCGCCGTCCCCGACCGCACCCACCTCCACACACTCCACCACCACGCCCCCTACCTCAACGCCGACGACGACACCCAAGCCGGCCTCCCCGACCTCCTCGGCCGCTCCCTGCGCACCACCCGCCGCCCCGACGCCCTCAAAATCGCCGTCACCCTCAAGGCCCTCGGCCGCACCGGACTCGCCGACCTCATCGACCGCACCATCGCCACCGCCCACCACCTCGCCGACCTCATCGCCCAAACCCCCACCCTCGACCTCTACGACCGCCCCACCATCAGCACCGTCCTCTTCCGCCCCACCAACACCGACGACAACACCGTCGCCACCATCCGCCGCACCCTCCTCACCCGAGGCCACGCCGTACTCGGCCGCGCCCACACAGACAACCGCCTCTGGCTCAAAGCCACCCTCCTCAACCCCCACACCACCCCCGACGACCTCCGCACACTCCTCGACCTCGTCAACCACCTCGCCAACGACCTCGCGGAAGGCAACACCCCCCGATGACCCACCTGCCCACCCCCGAGACCGACCAGCCACACGACCTCCTCGGCATCGGCATCGGCCCCTTCAACCTCTCCCTCGCCGCACTCGCCCACGCCATCCCGGGCAACCCCCACCCCCTCGCCACCGCCTTCTACGAACAACGCCCCGCCTTCCACTGGCACCCCGGCCTCCTCATCGACGGAGCCAGCCTCCAAGTCCCCTTCCTCGCCGACCTCGTCACCCTCGCCGACCCCACCAGCCCCTGGACCTTCCTCAACTACCTACGCAACCGCGACCGGCTCTTCCCCTTCTACTTCGCCGAACGCTTCCACATCCAACGCGCCGAATACGACGCCTACTGCCGCTGGGTGAGCAACCAACTCCCCGGCCTCCACTTCAGCCACCAAGTCGACGCCGTCCGCTGGAACAACGAACGAGACCTCTTCGAAGTCGACTTCACCCAACTCGACACCGACGGCGAAGCCCAAGCACTCGGCCGCACACACACCCGCCACATCGCCCTCGGCATCGGCACCGAGCCCTACATCCCCGAACCCCTCAAACCCCTCGCCGAAGCCGAAACCATCCCCGTCATCCACTCCGCCGACTACCTCCACCACCGAAAAACACTCCTCAACGCCGAACACATCACCGTCATCGGATCCGGACAATCAGGCGCCGAAATCTTCCTCGACCTCCTCCGCGCCCGCCCCGCAGGTCACGAAAAACTCCACTGGCTCGCCCGCACCCAGGCCTTCGCACCCATGGAGTACTCCAAACTCGGCCTCGAACACTTCACCCCCGACTACAGCCGCTACTTCCACGCCCTCCCCGAATCCGTACGCGACGAACTCGTCCCCCACCAATGGCAACTCCACAAAGGCATCGACACCGACACCATCGCCGCCATCCACGACGAGCTCTACCGCCGCACCCTCCACGGCGGCTGGCCCGACACCACCCTCACACCCGGAGTCTCCGTAAGCACCGGACGCGTCGCCAACACCCGCATCGAACTCCACCTCGAACACACCCAGCAGAACACCCGCTCCCGCCTCACCACCGACGCCGTCATCCTCGCCACCGGCTACCGCGAACGCCCCCTCGACCACATCCTCACCGGCCTCAACCCCTACATGCGACGCGACGCCTCCACCCGCCCCCGCATCGACAACCAATTCCGCCTCGTCCTCGACCCCGCCATCACCGGCAACGTCTACGTACAGAACGCCGAACGCCACACCCACGGCGTCGGCGCCCCCGACCTCGGACTCGCCGCCTGGCGCAGCGCCACCATCCTCAACAACCTCACCGGCACCAACACCTACCACCTCCCCGAACGCACCGCCTTCACCACCTTCGGCCTCACCCCCCAACACACACCCATCCCCACCCAGAACCCCGACCGCATCCCCCTCACCCAAAGCAACTGACACCCACCCCCCCCCCACAGACAGACAACGGCCGCCCCCTCCGCAAGAAGAGGACGGCCACCGACCCACACCCCAAGGGCGAACGCCTAGAACACCGGCGCACCCTCCCGCGTCAAACGCCAGTCCACCGAAGCGAACTCCGCACCGTCCACCGAACCCTTCGCCTGCACCCACGCAATGATCGTGTTACGAATCTCCTCCGAATTCGCCCACAACTGCTTCGCACCCGCCACATGCGGGAAATTACCCCCACCACTCGCCCGATAGTTGTTCACCGCCAGCACGAACTGCGCCGCCGGATCGACCGGCTTCCCCCCGAACGACAGATTCACAATCCGCGAACCAACCGGCTTCGCAATGTCGATCTCATACGTCAGACCCGACACCGCGTCGTAGTTGTAGTCCGGAATGTTGTCCGCGTTCGTCAACTTCGCCGTATCCACCGGAGCACCCGCCGCCGTCTGCACGTAGTACCGGGCAGAAAACTCCAGATAATCCTCGATCTGCGCCCCGGTCAGCAGCCGCGCCTCAAGGGTGTTCTCGAACGGGTACAGACCCGCCGCATCCTTGATCGTCACATTCCCCGCCGGGATCTGCGCCGTACGCGAGAAACAAGACGCCTGCGAGAGAACGGGAAGCGCCGCATACGCACCACCCGCCAACGCCGCCTTCACCGTCTCCGCCTGGACGACATTGATCAGATCGATGATCGCCTCATCCTTCCAGGCCGCCTCCGCCGTCGACATCGCCGCCGTGGACGTACCGATGACCTGATTGACGTACCCCACCACCTTCTCGTGCTCATCCATGAGCAACTTCGTGATCTCCGGATCCTCTTCCACGGTGTTGGAGTTCAACACCTGCGAACCCGCCCTCTCCACCACCCAGCGGCCCTTCTCCCACACCAGATCGAAATCGAACAGCGTCAGCCGCTGCCCCCACTTCAACGGCTCCGAAAGCACCACCTTCTTGCCCGTCTGCTTGTTCTCCACGAAATACTCGGGAATCTCCAGATGCGCATGCCCGACCAGAATCGCGTCGATACCCGGAACCTGCTCAGCCACCAGACCCGCCGCATTCTCGACATACGGGACCTGATCACCCCACGACGACGTACCACTGTGGCCCGAGTGCGCCGACACAATCACGACATCCGCACCCATGGAACGCAGCCGCGGCACGAACTTCGCTGCCTGCTCCTCCAGCCCCGGGAACACCATCTTCCCGCTGACATTCGCCTTGTCCCAGATGGCGATACCCGGGTTGGTCAAACCCAGGATCGCGACCTTCACATCCCGACCGTGCGGGGTACGCAGCCTCTTGATGACATACGGGGCGAACGCCGGCCGCAACGTCTTCGCGTCCAGCGCGTTCGCACCCAGCAGCGGAAAGTCGCACTGCTCCTCGAACTTCCGCAGCACCGGGATACCGTAGTTGAACTCGTGATTGCCGAGCGCCGCGGCGTCATAGCCGATCGCGTTCATCGCCTGCGCCATCGGGTGCACCGGGCCGCGCTTCGCCGTGATCGGATCAACCCTGGCGTAGTAGTACGACAACTGGGTGCCCTGGATCGTGTCACCCGCATCGATCAACAGAGTGTTGTGACGGCCCTTCTCCCGGCGCACCTGATCCACCAGCGTGGAGATCTTCGCCAGACCGACGTCATTGTGGGCCTTGTCGTCGAACTCCTTGTCAGTGAAGTAGTCCCAGTTGAAGACATTCCCGTGCAGATCGGTAGTGCCCATCACCGTGAACGAGTACCGCTTCGGCGGACGCCCGTGTCCGCCCCCATGACTGTCGGCGGCGGCAGGAACGGCGGAGCCACCAGCGATCGCCACACCGGCACCGGCAGCCGCCGATGTGCCCAGGAACGTCCTACGGTTCAGCGGCATTTGTTCTCCCACATCTCAGTTCTCGCAGTACACAACGCGCGTAGATGATGACCCAGGAGCCACACCCGGCAACACCCCTTACGGGTTTCGATCTGATGACCACCCGTTGTCGCACCCGGATCCGAGAGTGGACCCATGACCGACACCCCGCCGCCCTACGGCACCCCGACCACCCAGACGCCCTCGGCGCCCACCCCACCACCCTGGCCGAACTCGCCGACCTCGGCGCGGAAAACACCACCCCGACCATAGCCATGCCCGCCCCCCCCGGCGGCATTCGAGGCCGCACGACATACGGCGGCGCAGCCCTCGAACGCACCCCGGCCCTCGACCTCGAACCGCAACGCCAGACGGTCCACGCCCAGGTCAACGTCCGCTTCACCATGTCAGCGCCAAAACTATAAAGAGAACGCTCATCCGAGCACCCCGGCGCACAATTCAAAACTTGTCAATAACCTTTCATCCAAAGGATGTTGAGTAGTCACGCAGCGCCAAACGGCTACCCGCAGGTAAGGTCTAGGCTCAAACCATGCGCCGAGCAAAAATCGTTTGCACCCTGGGCCCCGCCACCGACACATACGACCAGATCCAGGCATTGGTCGAAGCGGGAATGGACATCGCCCGCCTCAACCTCAGCCACGGCACCTACGCCGAACACGAAGAGCGATACCACCACGTACGCAAGGCCTCCGACGAAAGCGGACACAGCGTCGGCATCCTCGTCGACCTTCAAGGCCCGAAGATCCGCCTCGGACGCTTCCGCGATGGCCCCGTACTCCTTGAACGCGGCGACAACTTCACCATCACCGTCGAACCCATGGAAGGCGACCGCCACACCTGCGGCACCACCTACGACGGCCTCGCCACCGACGTCACCACAGGCGAACGCATCCTCGTCGACGACGGCCGCGTCACCCTCGAAGTCACCGAGGTCGACGGCCCCCGCGTCCACACCACCGTCATCGAAGGCGGCATGGTCTCCGACCACAAAGGCCTCAACCTCCCCGGCGTCGCAGTCTCCGTCCCCGCCCTCTCCGACAAGGACATCGAAGACCTCCGCTGGGCCCTGCGCACCGGCGCCGACGTCATCGCCCTCTCCTTCGTACGCAGCGGACGCGACATCGAGGACGTCCACCGCATCATGGACGAGGAAGGCCGCCGCCTCCCCGTCATCGCCAAGATCGAGAAACCCCAGGCCGTCGAGAACATCGACGGCATCGTCGCCGCCTTCGACGGCATCATGGTCGCCCGCGGCGACCTCGGCGTCGAAATGCCCCTGGAACAGGTGCCGATCGTCCAGAAGCGCGCGATCAAACTCGCCAAGCGCAACGCCAAGCCGGTCATCGTCGCCACCCAGATGCTCGACTCGATGATCGACAACTCCCGCCCCACCCGAGCCGAGGCCTCCGACGTCGCCAACGCGGTCATCGACGGCACGGACGCGGTGATGCTCTCCGGCGAGACCAGCGTGGGCAAGTACCCCATTGAGACGGTCCGCACGATGTCCCGCATCGTCGAAGCCGCCGAGGAGGACATCCTCGCCAAGGGCCTCCCGCCCCTGACCGACCGCAACAAGCCCCGCACCCAGGGCGGCGCGGTGGCCCGCGCGGCGGCTGAGATGGGCGACTTCCTGGGCGCCAAGTTCCTGGTCGCCTTCACCCAGAGCGGCGACACGGTCAGGCGCCTCTCCCGCTACCGCTCACCCATCCCGCTCCTGGCCTTCACCCCAGCCCCGGCCACCCGCTCCCAGCTGAACCTCACCTGGGGCGTCGAGACCTTCCTCGGTCCGCAAGTGGACTCGACGGACGCGATGGTGGCCCAGGTCGACGAGGAGCTGCTGAAGATCGGCCGCTGCGAGAAGGGCGACATCGTGGTCATCACGGCCGGCTCCCCGCCGGGAGTCCCGGGCTCGACGAACCTGGTCCGGGTGCACCACATCGGTGAGGACGACAGTCCGAAGTAGGCCGGTCGTCAGTACTTCGGCCCGACGTGGGCGTCCATGAGCGCGACGGACGCCCGTCGGGCGACGGAGATGTTGAACGGATCGCTGCCGCGCGCGAGAGTCGTCCATTCGACTCCGACGGCAGTCAGCGTGTCGCTGAAGAGCTTGCGAATGTCATCCGACTTGTTGGTAAAGAAGTACCGAGGGTATTCGTATCGCTTTCGCTCACCTCCAACGAGACGAGTCGTCCAGTTGATGATCCGGCAGCCGTCCGAGTGGATGAGGCCCCGGATGAACTCCCAAGGGTGTGCATCCACGATGTCCTGCTGCCAAAGGGCGAGAGTGATCTTGCGGTTGTGTTTCTTTCCCGGGCCGTGCTGGGGGAAGAGGCAAGGCCAGTGCTTGCTGGAGCAAGTCACGTACTGGCAGCCCGGACTTGACACCCGGCACACCTTGTTGGCCGGTCGTGTGACCTGTACGGCTTCGACGCAGGCGTTGATGAGGCCCGGCCAGGCGTCGGCGCATGCGATGCGGAGGGAGTACACGCCCCGTTTGTTCGAACTGATGCAGCCGTCGCCGAGGTAGAGGCCGAGCAGATACGCGTATGCGTCGGGAGCATCGGGGGGTCTTGGGGTATCCATGCACCGAGGGCAGTCGGCGCCGCGGTTGTATCCGAGGGGCTCTATTCGCGTCTGCCAGGAACGGATGGCGGCTCGGGAAATTCCGGTTTTTTTGCTTACGGAGTTCTGGCTGAAGCCCTGATCGAGGAGGGCCAGCGCATGCTGACGCGTTTCAAGGTCGTACACGTGGCCGAGCCTGGACGGATCGTTGTGTTCTGGGGCGGAAACGGCACTGCAGTCACACGATCACGTGAATCTGTGCCGTTTCCTCGCGACCTTGGAATCTAAGGAAAAGTGCCCCAGGTGGGATTCGAACCCACACTTTCGGCTGTTTGAGAGCCGCCTCTCTAACCAGTTGGAGTACTGGGGCCTTAGAAAGGGAGGGCTGCAAGCGCCCTGCGTAGTGACACCATACCGTAGCTAGGTAGGCTCGTGGAGAGCCATATGCCCTGAACGAGGAGCCCCGTGACCACCCCCGAGCCGCCCCAGCCCGCAGCCGACGACGACAAGTCGCACGTTCCGCCGCTGACGACCCGCGTCGTCATCGCCGAGGACGAGGCGCTCATCCGTCTCGACCTCAAAGAGATGCTGGAGGAAGAGGGCTACGCGGTCGTGGGCGAGGCGGGCGACGGGCAGAAGGCCGTCGAGCTCGCCCGGGAGCACCGGCCGGACCTGGTCATCCTCGATGTGAAGATGCCGATCCTCGACGGGATCTCCGCCGCGGAGAAGATCGCCGAGGAGTCCATTGCGCCGGTCCTGATGCTCACCGCGTTCTCGCAGCGTGATCTCGTCGAGCGGGCGCGGGACGCGGGGGCGATGGCGTATCTGGTGAAGCCGTTCAGCAAGAGCGACGTGGTGCCGGCCATCGAGATGGCGGTGTCGCGGTTCGCGGAGCTGAAGGCGCTGGAGACCGAGGTCGCCGACCTTGCGCAGCGGCTGGAGACGCGGAAGCTGGTGGATCGGGCGAAGAGCATTCTGCAGACGGATTACGGGCTGTCGGAGCCTGCCGCGTTTCGGTGGATCCAGAAGACGTCGATGGACCGTCGGCTGTCGATGCAGCAGCTTGCTGAGGCGTTGATCGAGGATGCCGAGGAGAAGAAGAGGGCGGCGAAGGACGGCGACCAGTAGGCGCGCGTATCCGAGTAAGGCCCGCAGCCTGGATCGATCGGGGTGCGGGCCTTACTCGTACGGTCGGGCGGGGTTCAGTCCTCGCCGAGGTAGGCCTTGCGGACGGACTCGTCGTGGAGGAGGTCTGCGCCGGTGCCGGAGAGGACGATCTTGCCGACCTCCATGACGTGGCCGTGGTCGGCGAGGGAGAGCGCGGCTTGGGCGTTCTGTTCGACGAGCAGGATGGTGGTGCCCTGGGCCTTGAGTTCGGCGATGGTCTCCATGATCTTCTGCATCATGATCGGGGAGAGGCCCATGGAGGGTTCGTCGAGCATCAGGAGTTTGGGCTGGCACATGAGGGCCCTGCCCATGGCGAGCATCTGCTGTTCGCCGCCCGAGAGGGTTCCGGCGGCCTGTTTGCGGCGTTCCCCGAGGATGGGGAAGAGGTCGTAGGCGCGCTGGATGTCCTTCTCGATGCCTGCCTTGTCGTTGCGGAGGTAGGCGCCGAGCTGGAGGTTCTCGGTGATCGTCAGCCGGGGGAAGATGTGGCGTCCCTCGGGGGAGTGGGCGAGGCCCAGGGAGACGATCTTGTGGGCGGGGATGTTGTTGAGCGGTTTGCCGTCGAAGGTGATGCTGCCGCCGACGGGTTTGAGGAGCCCGGAGAGGGTGCGCAGGGTGGTGGTCTTGCCGGCGCCGTTGGTGCCGATGAGGGTGACGACCTGGCCTGCTTCGACGGTGAAGGAGATGCCCTTGACGGCTTCGATCTTGCCGTAGGCGACGCGGAGGTCCTCGACCTCTAGCAGTGCGGTCATCGGGTGTCCTCCTCCTCGGTGCTGGTGGTGTCGGCGGTGTGGGTGGCGCCTGCTTCGGCGGCTTCGACCTCGGCGACTTCTTCGGCGCCGGGGGCGCCTTCGAAGGGGGTGCCGAGGTAGGCGGCGACGACGCGTTCGTCGCTCTGGACGATGTCGGAGGTGCCTTCGACGAGTTTTTCGCCCTGGACGAGGACGGCGACGCGGTCGCAGAGGTTGAAGATGAACCGCATGTCGTGCTCGATGACGAGGACGGCGATGCCCTGGTCACGGATGGCGAAGATGAGTTCTTCGGTGACGCGGGTTTCCTGCGGGTTCATGCCGGCGGTGGGCTCGTCGAGGAGCAGGAGTCCGGGGTCGCTGGCCAGTGCGCGGGCGATTTCCAGCTTGCGCTGGTCTCCGTAGGGGAGGTTGCGTGCGAGGTGGTCGGCCTTGTCCTGGAGGCCGATGAACTCCAGGAGTTCCATTGCTCGTTCGCGGCTGGCGTTCTCGGCCCTGGTGAAGCCGGGGAGTCGCAGGAGGGCGGACCAGAGGCCTTCCTTGGTCCTGGTGTGGCGTCCGACGAGGACGTTTTCCAGGACGGTCATGTTGGCGAAGAGCCGGATGTTCTGGAAGGTGCGGGCGATGCCTGCCTGGGTGACGAGGTGGGGCTTGGGCGGCAGGACGGTGCCCTTGTAGCTGACCTTGCCCTCGGTGGGGACGTACAGGCCGGTGAGGCAGTTGAAGAAGGTGGTCTTGCCGGCGCCGTTGGGGCCGATGAGGCCGACGATCTCGCCCGCGTTGACGGTGAGGTCGACTTTGCGTACGGCGGTGAGGCCGCCGAAGCGCATGGTGACGCCGCTGGCGTCGAGGACGGTGGTGGCGGTTTTCGTGGTGGTGGTCATGGTGGTCACGCCCCCGCCTTGGCGGTGCCGACGCCGGTCTCTTCGGACTGTCGTGGCTCCGGTACGTCGAGCTGGTCGGTTTCGTGGAATTCGAGCTGCTTCCTGCGGTCGGCGACCAGGCCTTCGGGGCGCAGGCGCATCAGGAGGATGAGTGCGACGCCGAAGAGGAAGAGTTGGTAGTCCTGCATGAACTGCAGTTTGGCCGGGATGAGGTAGAGCAGTGCGGCGCCGACGAGGGGTCCGCTGAGGGTTCCCATGCCGCCGAGGATGACGGCGGCGAGGAGGAAGGCGGAGTTGGGTGGTACGGAGCCGGCGAACTGGTATTGCTCGGGTGTCACTGTGTAGTTGACGTGTGCCTGGACGGTGCCGGCGAGGCCGGCGAGGGTGGCGCCGAGGGCGAAGGCGAGCAGTTTGAGCCGGAAGGCGTTGATGCCCATGGCGGTGGCTGCGGTTTCGTCTTCGCGGATGGCGACCCAGGCGCGGCCGATGCGGGATTCTCCGGAGCGGCGGAAGACGAGGACGACGACGGCGGTGAAGACGAGCATCAGCAGGTAGTAGTTGGCGGACCTGCCGAGGGTGAAGCCGAGGATGTCGTGCTTGAGCCCGAAGTCGAATCCGAAGAAGTTGAGGTCGGGGATGCTCGGGATGCCCTGGGAGCCGTTGGTGAGGTCGGGTCCGCTGTTGCCGTTGAGGTTGTTGACGGTGAGGCGGAAGATTTCACCGAAGCCGAGGGTGACGATGGCCAGATAGTCGCCGCGTAGTCGGAGTGTGGGTGCGCCGATGAGTACGCCGAAGACGAGCGAGGCTCCGGCGCCGGTCAGGACGGCGGCCCAGAAGGGGAATTCGACGCCGATGGCCGACATGGTGGAGCCGGAGACCAGGGCGGCGGCGTAGGCGCCGACGCCGAGGAAGGCGACGTATCCGAGGTCGAGGAGGCCGGCGAGGCCGACGACGACGTTGAGGCCGAGTGCCACGGTGCCGAAGATGAGGATGTTGGCGCCGATGAGCGCGTATTGCTCTTTCTGCTGCGTGAACGGGAAGCAGAAGGCTGCGACGAGGGCGGCGGCGAGTGTGATGTTGCGGTGCTTCGCGGTCAGTGCGGTGAGGCGGGAGACGAGTCCGGCCCGGTGGAGGGCGGTGAAGGCGAAGCCGGCGGTGATGAGGAAGCCGATGAAGAGTTCGGTGTAGTCGGTGTCGATGCCGTAGGCGAAGACGTAGAGGCCGATGCCGAACGAGGCGACGATGATGAGGATTTCGGCCCAGTCGGGGAGGGGTTTGGCGCGCGGCAGGGTGCGGTCGACCTTGCCGAGCCTGATGCGGCGGTGGAGCCAGACGAGCAGGGCGGCCGAGCCTGCGCCGACGAGCACGCCGAGGAGGATCAGGAGTGGCAGCTTCAGCCGGATCTTCGGGATGGACGCCCGGGTCTTGCGGTCCAGCGGCAGGCCCAGGGCGCCGAGTACGGCGATGAGTGTGGCTGCCGCGGCGACGTATCCGCCGGGTTCTAGGTTGGCGAGGCCGCCGAGGTCCACTGCGATGGCGATGACAGTGAACCAGGTGGTGGCCAGGGTGCCGAGGGCCAAGAAGAACGTGGCGTTGTTGCTGCCCAGGGGGTTCAGCCAGCCGAGGCCTCGGATGCCGTGGCCGGCGATGGCGAAGACCAGGGTGATGATTCCGCTGATGAGGGTGAGGACTTGGAGGCCGCCCGGGTAGCCGGTGACGGTGAGATCGCCGGGGAATTCTGAGGTCCAGGTCCATGCGAGGAACGTGGAGGCGATGGTGAGCGCGGCGCCGATCGCGGTGGTCGCTCGGGCTGCTGCCTGGGGCAGGGGGAGGACCGGTGTGATCTCGGTGTTGTTGTCGGTTGTCATCCGTATCACGCCCGATCCGCGACGCGTTCGCCGAGCAGACCTTGGGGTCGGATCAGCAGGACGACGATGAGGAGGACGAAGGCCCATACGTCCTTCCAGGCGCCGCCGCCGAAGAGTTCCATGCCGGGGACGTCGTTCATGTAGCCGGTGGCGAGGGACTCGGCGACGCCGAGTACGATGCCGCCGAGCATGGCGCCGTAGATGTTGCCGATGCCGCCGAGCACGGCTGCGGTGAAGGCTTTGAGGCCCATGAGGAAGCCCATTCTGAAGCCGATCGTGCCCTGCTTGAGTCCGTAGGCGACGGCGGCGATGGCGGCGAACGCGGCACCGATGGCGAAGGCCATGACGATGATGCGGTCGGTGTTGATGCCCATGAGCTTTGCGGTGTCGGGGTCCTGGCTGGTGGCTTGCATGCCGCGGCCGGTGCGGGTCTTGGAGACGAAGAGGCCGAGAGCGATCATGCAGAGGGGGGCGGTGATGAGGACGAAGAGGTCACCGCGTTGGATGTGGGCGCCGAGGATGTCGAAGGCGTCGCCCTTGAACTGGGGGAAGGAGCGGTCCTTCTTGGCGTCGGGGTACCACTTCCAGATGGCTTGCTGGAGGGCGAGGGAGAGTCCGATGGCGGTGATGAGGGGGGCCAGTCGGGGGGCGTTGCGCAGGGGCCGGTAGGCGAAGCGTTCGGCGGCTGCGCTGACGGCGACGGAGCAGATGACGCCGCCGATGATCATGAGTGGGATGATTGCGAGGAGGGAGACGCCGGCCGGCATCCAGAGGTACACGGTGAGAGCTCCGAAGCCTCCGATCATGAAGATCTCGCCGTGGGCGAAGTTGATGAGCTGGATGATTCCGTAGACCATCGTGTAGCCGATCGCGATGAGTCCGTACATCGCGCCGAGGATGAGTCCATTGGCCAGCTGTTGCGGCAGTTCGTTCACCGCAGGGCCTCCGTGGAGTGGTTCGGATATGGCACCGCGCGGGGCGCTGGTGGCGCTCCCGCGCGGTCTGGGTGGGTGTCAGGCCTGGCCCGGGAGCTTGTTACGGCTTGTAGGCCTCGCTGAGCTTGGAGGTCCACTTGCCGCCGTCGACCTGGTAGGCGGTCATCATGGTGTTGGTGGTGTCGCCGTACTCGTCGAAGGAGACGGGGCCGGTGACGCCGTCGAACTTGACCTTGGCCATGGCTGCGAGGACCTTGGCGCGGGCGTCGTCGGGGAGCTTGCCGTTGTTCTCGGCGACGGCGATTTTGACGGCCTCGATGATTGCCCAGGTGGCGTCGTAGGTGCCGCCGCCGTAGGCCTCGTAGGCGTCCTTGTATCCGGCCGTCTTGTAGTCCGCGATGAACTTCTTGGCGGAGTCGAGTTCCTCGACGGGCTTGCCGACGGAGGTGGCGATGTCGCCCTGGGCTTTCTTGTTGAGCTTGATGAAGTCGGCGCTGTACATGCCGTCGCCGCCCATGAGGGGGATCTGGACGCTGTCCTTGAGCTGCTGGCTCAGAGGTGCGCCGGCGGGGTACTCGCCGCCGTAGTAGACGGCCTTGGCGCCGGACTTCTTGACCTTGGTGACTACGGCGTTGAAGTCGCGGTCGTCGGGGTTGACGTGGTCGTTGCCGACGATCTTGCCGCCGAGGGTGGTGAAGGTGTTCTTGAAGGAGGCGGCGAGGCCGGCGCCGTAGGGCTTCTGGTCGTCGATGAGGTAGACCTGCTTGATCTTCGCGTCGTTGAAGAGGTACTTCGCTGCGAAGGCGCCCTGGATCTGGTCCGTGGTGGCGGTGCGGAAGTAGGTCTTGTAGGGGCGCTTCTTGTCGCCGGTCTTCCAGTTCTCGCCCTGGGTGAGTTCGGTGCCGGTGTTGGCGGGGGAGATCTGGGTGAGGCCGGCGTCGTTGAGCGGCTTCTGCATCGACTGGGAGACGCCGGAGTTGAGCGGGCCGACGACGCCGACGACGGTGTCGTCGTCGATGAATTTCTGGGCGTTCTGCTGGCCGACGGAGGGCTGTGCCTGGTCGTCGAGCGGCTTGACTTCGAACTTGATGCCGGGGACGGTCTTTTCCTTGTTGGCCGTCTTGGCGGCGAGGTCTGCGGAGTTCTTGATGCCGAGGCCGAGGGCGGACAGGTCGCCTGTGATGGGCGCGTCGACGCCGATGACGACGGTCTGGGTGTCGCCGCTGCTGCTGTTGTTGCTGTCGTCGCGCGACCCGCAGGCGGTGAGTGTCAGTGCTCCTGTGGTGAGCACTGTGGTGAGGATGAGCAACGAACGGTGTCGCACGAAAGGTCCTTTCCCTGGCGCGGCCTCCTCTGCTTGAGGTGCCGTGTCGTTCGCCGGGCCGTACTGGTTGGTACAGGGCCGTGCTGCAGACGCGCCCGGCGGCGCGGTGACTGGCGGTGACTCTAGGCGTAGGTGTGGGGGTCGGGGGTGGGTCCGCCGCAGGATGTGACTGTCTTGTTATGCCCTTGAGCAAGGCTTGAGGTGGCTGTGCCGACATGTACGGTTTTTCTACTGGTCGGTGAAGTGACCGGATGGCGTGAACTCGCAGCTCTGCTAAGGGGCTTGAGGTGATCTTGCTGCTGTCGCGGGGAGAGGGCCTGGTGAGGGCGTGATGGGTCGCCCGGCGTCTGGGGGTGGGGTTCGGAGTGTTGTGCGGAAACGTTTGCGCACTGCACGCTTGTTACGCACTGTTACATCGGCGTCGTTATGGTCGACGCGGTGTTGTGTGCGCGGGGTGCGTGTCGGGTCTGTCAGGGGTGCCGAGTTGGCCACACAACGGGCCGTAGGGTCAAGGGTGTTGGCCGGTTGAATTGTGCAACTCGACGCAATGACCGCGATGCGCTGCGCGGACTGCGCGCGGGCTCTGCCGGAGCAGGCCGCCGAGGAGGCGTCGCAGTGTGAAACCCGCTCGACCTGGCTACCTCAGTGAAGAGATCCTTGGGCATGGAATTTCTCTGTTACCACCGCGACCGGTCCGGCTCGCTGCCGCTGCGCGACGAGCTACTGGAAAAGCATTGGTCCTATATGGACCGGTACGCGAAGGAGATGATCGCCCGGGGCCCGACCCTCGCCGCCGACGGCAGCACACCCACCGGCAGCGTGCACATTGTCGACCTGCCCGATCCCGCCGCTGCCCGTGCGTTCGCCTTCGACGAGCCGAACTATCAGGCCGGCGTCTACCGGGACGTGTTGCTGCGACGGTGGCGCAACACGCTGGGGCGCACCATGTGGGACTTTCCCGGCGGCCGGATGGGCGGCAACCGGTATCTGGTGGTCGGCCTCGGCACGGGGCAGGGCGTCGACCTCGCAGTGCCGCCCGACCTGGACGAGCTGATCGCCTACGGGCCACTGCTGTCCGACGACGGCGTCACTTGGCTGGGCACCGCGTCGCTGGTCCGGGCGCCGGACCCGGACACGGCACGCGCCATCCTTACCCCGGACCGTTACGCCGACATTGAGGTGCACAACTGGCAGTTCGGCGGGCGCCGCGCCGACTGCTGCCCGCCGGAGCAGCACCTTCGACCGGCGTCGCAACCGTCCGGCAGAGCCGTGCCCGGCATGAGCCCCTGTGCCGCTTGCGACGCCTGATCCTCAGCCGGGTTGTTCGGCCGTGACGACCAGCACCGGCCCGCTTTGTTCGTTTGTGGGGAGCCGAAGTTCGGCGACCGGGCGCAGTCCAGCCTGTTCGATCAGGTCCATGAGTTGTTCCGGCCGCCATTTGTGTGTCGTCCAGCGAACGGGTACGCCTCCGTAGGCCCGTGCGCGGTCGGTCAGGCGGCGTTGGGCTGGGGTGCGTCGCGGAGCATGCAGGTGAGGCGGGCGGTGCAGACGCGCTTGTCGTGCTCGTCGGTGATGACGATCTCGTACGTGGCGGTGGAACGGCCGCGGTGTACGGGGGTGGCGACGCCCGTGACGAGTCCGCTCCGCACCCCTCGGTGATGGGTGCAGTTCAGGTCGACACCGACAGCGAGCTTGGTGGCGCCGCCGTGGAGCATGGAGCCGACGGAGCCGAGGGTCTCGGCGAGGACGGCGGAGGCGCCGCCGTGGAGCAGTCCGTACGGTTGGGTGTTGCCCTCGACGGGCATGGTGCCGACGACGCGGTCCGCGGAGGCTTCGACGATGGTGACGCCCATGCGCTCGCCGAGGTGGCCGGCGGAGAAGAGTGCGGGCAGGTCGACGCCGAGGGTGGCGTATTCGTCGATGATCTCCTGGGGGAACTTGGGTGCGGTGTGCTCGCCCATGGGGTTCGGCTCCGATCGTCTGCGTGATTCATAGCTTTATTGCTGTGCGTCGTTCTTATCAGACGACTGAGCGAACGCTTAGCGGGTTGTGAGGTACGCATCACCTCCGGGCGGTCTGCTCCTGGACGTTCCGTTCCTGGGTGTTCTCGAAGCGCACGACGACGGACTTGCTGGCGGGGGTGTTGCTGGTGTCGGCGGTGGAGCCGAGGGGGACCAGCACATTGGTCTCCGGGTAGTAGGCGGCGGCGCAGCCCCGGGCGGTCGGGTAGTGGACGATGCGGAAGCCGGGGGCGCGGCGCTCCACCCCGTCCTTCCATTCGCTGACGAGGTCGGTGTAGGCGCCGTCGGCCAGGCCGAGTGCGCGGGCGTCGTCGGGGTTGACCAGGACGATGCGGCGGCCGCCCTTGATGCCGCGGTAGCGGTCGTCGAGGCCGTAGACCGTGGTGTTGTACTGATCGTGTGAGCGCAGGGTCTGCAGCAGCAGCCTGCCTTCGGGGAGTTCGGGGTACTCGACGGGGGCGGCGGTGAAGTTGGCCCTGCCGGTTGCGGTGGGGAAGCGGCGTTCGTCGCGCGGGGCGTGCGGGAGGGTGAAGCCGCCGGGGTGTGCGACGCGGGCGTTGAAGTTTTCGAAGCCGGGGACGACGCGGGAGATGCGGTCGCGGATCGTCGCGTAGTCCTTCTCGAACTCTTCCCAGGGGGTGGCGGATCCGGGGCCGAGGACGGCGCGGGCGAGGCGGGCGACGATGGCGGGCTCGGAGAGCAGATGGGGGCTGGCCGGGGTGAGGTTGCCGCGTGAGGCGTGGACCATGCCCATGGAGTCCTCGACGGTGACGAACTGCTTGCCGCTCGCCTGGACGTCCTTGTCGGTACGGCCCAGTGTCGGCAGGATCAGCGCGCGGGTGCCGGTCACGGCGTGCGAGCGGTTGACCTTGGTGGAGACGTGGACGGTGAGGCGGGCGCGGCGCATGGCGGCTTCGGTGACGTCCGTGTCGGGGGTGGCTGCGACGAAGTTGCCGCCCATGGCGAAGAAGACTTTGGCGTCGCCGTCGCGCAGGGCCTGGATGGAGCGGACGACGTCGTAGCCGTGGTGGCGCGGTGAGGTGATGGAGAATTCCTTGTCGAGTGCGTCGAGGAATTCGGGTGCGGGCCGTTCGAAGATGCCCATGGTGCGGTCGCCCTGGACGTTGGAGTGGCCGCGGACGGGGCAGACTCCGGCGCCGGGGCGGCCGATGTTGCCGCGCAGCAGGAGGAAGTTGACGACTTCGCGGATGGTCGGCACGGAGTGCTTGTGCTGGGTGAGGCCCATGGCCCAGCACACGATGGTGCGCTTCGAGGCGAGGACCATCGCGAGGGCCTCTTCGATGGCGCTGCGGTCGAGGCCGGTGGCGGCGAGGGTCTGCTCCCAGTCGGCTTCGCGGGCCGCGGCCGCGAACTCCTCGTAACCATGGGTGTGTTCCCGTACGAAGGTTTCGTCGACGGCGCCCTCGGTGTCCAGGATCATTTTGTTGAGGAGCCGGAAGAGGGCCTGGTCGCCCCCGATACGGATCTGCAGGAAGAGATCGTTGAGCGCGGCGCCCTTGATCATGCCGAGTGGGGTCTGCGGGTTCTTGAACCGCTCCAGACCGGCCTCGGGCAGCGGATTCACCGAAATGATCTTCGCGCCTGCGGACTTGGCCTTCTCCAGGGCGGAGAGCATCCGGGGATGGTTCGTGCCGGGATTCTGCCCGGCGACGATGATCAGGTCCGCCTGGTGGACATCCTTCAGTGAGACGCTGCCCTTGCCGATGCCGATGGTTTCCGTCAGTGCCGAGCCGGAGGATTCGTGGCACATGTTGGAGCAGTCGGGGAGGTTGTTCGTGCCGAACTCGCGGGCGAACAGCTGGAGCAGGAACGCGGCCTCGTTGCTGGTGCGTCCCGAGGTGTAGAAGAGGGCCTCGTCGGGGGAGGCGAGCGCGCGCAGTTCCTCGGCGATGATGCCGAAGGCGCGTTCCCAGGTCACTGCCTCGTATCGCTCGGCGCCCTCGGGGAGGTACATCGGCTGGGTGATCCGCCCCTGCTGACCCAGCCAGTACCCGCTGCGCGAGGCGAGGTCGGCGACCGGGTGCGCGGCGAAGAATTCGGGGGTGACACGGCGCAGCGTCGCCTCTTCGGCGACGGCCTTGGCACCGTTCTCGCAGAATTCCGCCGTGTGTCGTTGGTCGCCCTCGGGCCAGGCGCAGCCGGGGCAGTCGAAGCCGTTTTTCTGGTTGACCTTGAGGAGGGTCTGCGCGGTGCGCCGCAGGCCCATCTGCTGCTGGGCGGTGAGCAGGCTGTGCGCGACGGCCGGCAGTCCGGCGGCGGCGTGCTGTGCTGCGACCCGCGGCGCATCCTGGATCGGGTCACCTGTGGGCGGCTTCGTGGCCATTTCGTGCTCCCCTCTGGGCCGACAGCGAATCTGCGCAGTGCGCTGTACGCGTTGATGCGGTGCGTGTTCCTTCGCCGATCCTGTCATGAGGTACCGACAGAGCGTCCGGCGAGCCATGGCCGGTCGGGATTGTCGGTGGTCCGTGGCAGGATCGAGGGCGTGGCTGAGACGGCATCGAAGAAGACGGCAGACAACCGACCGCGCCTGCTCCTGATGGACGGGCACTCCCTGGCGTACCGGGCGTTCTTTGCGCTGCCTGCGGAGAATTTCACGACAGGGTCGGGGCAGCCGACGAACGCGGTGTACGGTTTCGCGTCGATGCTGGCGAACACGCTGCGTGATGAGGCGCCGACGCATTTCGCGGTGGCGTTCGACGTCTCCCGCAAGACCTGGCGTTCGGAGGAGTTCCCCGAGTACAAGGCGAACCGTTCGAAGACCCCGGACGAGTTCAGGGGCCAGGTCGAGCTGATCGGCGAGCTGCTCGACGCGATGCACGCCGACCGTTTCGCGGTCGACGGCTTCGAGGCGGACGATGTCATCGCCACGCTGGCCACGCGGGCCGAGGCGGCGGGCTTCGAGGTGCTGATCGTGACCGGTGACCGGGATTCGTTCCAGTTGATCACGGACAATGTCACCGTGCTGTACCCGACGAAGGGCGTCTCGGAGCTGACGCGTTTCACTCCGGCGAAGGTCGAGGAGAAGTACGGGCTCACGCCGCAGCAGTACCCGGACTTCGCGGCACTGCGCGGTGACCCGTCGGACAACCTTCCGGGCATTCCCGGCGTGGGTGAGAAGACGGCAGCGAAGTGGATCAATCAGTTCGGTTCGTTCGCCGATCTGGTGGAGCGCGCCGATGAGGTCAAGGGCAAGGCAGGTCAGAATTTCCGGGACCGCCTGGATACGGTGCGGCTCAATCGCAGGCTGACCGAGATGGTCCGCGATGTGGAGCTGCCGAAGACTCCGCAGGACCTGGAGCGCGCACCGTACGACCGCACTGCGGTGACAGGCGTGCTGGACGTTCTGGAGATCCGTAACCCGAGCCTGCGCGAGCGGCTGCTGGCCGTCGACCCGGGCGCGGCCGAGGCCGAACCCGCGGCTCCGGCCGCGGGCATCGAGCTGGACGGCGTGGTGCTGGGCGCCGGCGAGCTGGCGCCCTGGCTCGCCGAGCACGGCGGGCAGCCGCTCGGCGTCGCCACCGTCGACACCTGGGCGGTGGGCAGTGGCACGGTCACCGAGATCGCGCTCGCCGCGGCCGGCGGGGCGGCGGCCTGGTTCGACCCTGCCGAGCTCGACGAGGGCGACGAGCAGGCGTTCGCCGCCTGGATCGCCGACGCGCGGCGGCCGAAGGTCATGCACAACGCGAAGAGCGCCATGCGGGTCTTCCCCGAGCACGGCTGGCAGGTCGACGGCGTCACGATGGACACCGCGCTCGCCGCCTATCTGGTGAAGCCCGGCCGCCGTTCCTTCGCGCTGGACGCGCTGGCGGTGGAGTATCTGGGCCGGGAGCTGGCCCCCGCGGCGGCGTCCGACGGCCAGCTGGCCTTCGGTGCGGACGACCGGGCCGAGGCCGAGGCCCTGATGACACAGGCCCGTGCGGTCCTGGATCTGGGCAATGCGTTCACCACCCGGCTGGCAGAGGTCGGCGCGGCCGAGCTGCTGCATGGCATGGAGCTGCCGACGTCCGCTCTGCTGGCCCGTCTGGAACGGCACGGCATCGCGGCCGACCGGGCCCATCTGGAAGGCATGGAGCAGCAGTTCGCCGGTGCGGTGCAGCAGGCGGTGAAGGAGGCGCACGCCGCGGTCGGCCGTGAGTTCAACCTCGGTTCGCCCAAGCAGCTCCAGGAAGTTCTCTTCGGCGAGCTGGGCCTGCCCAGGACGAAGAAGACGAAGACCGGGTACACGACGGACGCCGACGCCCTGGCCTGGCTCGCCGCACAGACCGAGCACGAGCTGCCGGTCATCATGCTGCGCCACCGTGAGCAGGCGAAGCTGCGGGTCACCGTCGAGGGCCTGATCAAGACGATCGCGGCGGACGGCCGTATCCACACCACGTTCAACCAGACAGTGGCGGCGACCGGGCGGCTCTCCTCCACCGACCCCAACCTGCAGAACATCCCGGTCCGTACGGACGAGGGCCGGGCCATCCGCCGGGGCTTCGTCGTCGGCGAGGGCTTCGAAACGCTGATGACGGCCGACTACAGCCAGATCGAACTGCGGGTGATGGCCCACCTCTCCGAGGACGCGGGCCTGATCGAGGCGTTCACCTCCGGCGAGGACCTGCACACCACTGTCGCCTCGCAGGTATTCGGCGTCGGCAAATCGGCCGTCGACCCGGAGATGCGCCGCAAGATCAAGGCCATGAGCTACGGACTCGCGTACGGGCTGTCCGCGTTCGGCCTCTCCCAGCAGCTGAACATCGAGGCGGGTGAGGCGCGCGGCCTGATGGACACCTACTTCGAGCGGTTCGGCGGAGTGCGTGACTATCTGCACCGTGTGGTGGAGGAGGCCAGGGCAACCGGCTACACGGAGACGGTCTTCGGACGCCGCCGTTACCTCCCCGACCTCAACAGCGACAACCGCCAGCGCCGCGAGATGGCCGAGCGGATGGCGCTCAACGCACCGATCCAGGGCACAGCAGCGGACATCGTCAAGGTCGCCATGCTCCAAGTCGACCGGGCGCTGACCGAGGCGAATCTGAAGTCCCGGATGCTGCTCCAGGTCCATGACGAAATCGTTCTGGAGATCGCCGAGGGCGAGCGGGCACAGGTGGAGGAGATCGTCCGCCACGAGATGTCCACGGCCGTGCAGTTGCGCGCCCCGCTGGATGTCTCGGTGGGTGTCGGCACGGACTGGGAGTCCGCAGCACACTGACGCGGCGGCGCCGGACGGGTCAGGGGGCTCGCTCAGGACACTCCTGGCGAGTCAGGCCCGTCCGGCGGCCGTGGGCACGCAAGAGCGCGACCGCCGCAGCCGCATCCACGCCCCGTACAGCACCAGGCCCGCCGCCAGTCCCGCCCCGGCGCCGAAGCACGCGGTCGGGATGATGTCCAGCGGGGTGTCGATGTGCCCGAAGTACGCATACCAGCGTGCGCAGCGGTGCATGACACCGAGCAGGACGCAGACGCTCAGCAGGACCCCTGCCGACCACCGCCCCCGGCGGCCCAGCACCGGCACGGACGGCGGGGTGGGGCGTGCCCCGGTCCGCCGCAGTCCCGAAGCCGTGAACCAGGCGAGCACGGCCAGTGCCGCCGCCGAACTGCCGTACTGCACCAACTGGAACACGGGAAGCCCTCCGACGTTCCCGTCGAGCACCGGCACCAACCGCACACCCCACCGGTCGTGATGGGTGAAGGCGTCCCAGACGACATGGGTGACGGACCCGATGACCGCCGACAGCACGAACCACCCACCGTCCCGGACACCCCAAGCCCCCCGGCCGGATCCGTGCCGCTGCCCTCGCACGAACGCATGCGCCCGCCCCTGCCAGGCCCTCGGAAGCAGCGCCACCAACGGTTCGCGCAGCAGCAGCCACAGCGCCACCACGGCCGCGGTGATCAGCACATCGACAGTGAACACGCCCCACACCGAGTGGGTGACCCGACCGAACTCCATGGCACCCGGGATCGCGGTGTCCGCGTAGTACGTCATGTCGGGGGCGAACGAACCGGAGACGAGGGCAGAGGCGAGAAGCGGCCCGCGCGCCGTTCCGTTCCGCCGCATACCCGGCAACACGGCAGCGGCATGACTGAGTGTGAACGGCATGGCGGCAAGTATGCGCGAGCCGCCGCCACTTGCCCGACGACCGCCGTACAACTTGCTGTCCGGAACGTGAAAAACAGGTGAGAACCGGTCAGTGCACGGTGTTGCGGCGGCACAAGTTGCCGTAGGGTCGCCTGAGTCCTGGCGCTGGGGAGCGCGGACAGCCGTCGAAGGGGAGGGGCCACAGGTATGGCAGCGCAATTCGGTCGCCGACTTCGCAAGGGGGCGACCACGACCGCTGTGGCCGCAGTCGCCGTGGCGGCACTCTCCGCCTCAGGTGCTCCTGGCGCAACGCTGGCCACCGGGAGCGGCGATCAGCAGTCCGCCGGAACGACACCTTCACCCGACGACAGCGCGGCCACCGGCAACTCGCCGTACTACACGGACCTGCCCCCGCTGAACACGCCCAACAAGCCGGGAACCACAACCGGTCTGCCCATCACCGGCAGTGCGGAATCCGGCATACCGGCTTCGATCCTGGCCGCATACAAGAAGGCCGAACAGACCGTCGCTGGCAGCGACGCCGCCTGCCGGCTGCCGTGGCAACTGCTCGCCGCGATCGGCAAGGTCGAGTCCGGCCAGGCACGCGGCGGCAGGGTCGACGCGAACGGCACCACGTTCTCGCCGATCCTCGGCCCGGTCCTCGACGGCCGGGGCTTCGCCATGATCAAGGACACCGACAACGGGGCGTACGACGGGGACTCGACGCACGACCGTGCCGTCGGCCCGATGCAATTCATCCCGTCCACCTGGGCGACCTGGGGCCAGGACGGCAACGGAGACGGCCGCAAGGACCCCAACAACATTTACGACGCGGCGCTCGCCGCCGGACGCTATCTCTGCGCCGGCTCCCGCGATCTGTCCATCGCCGCGGATCTCGACCGTGCGGTCCTGAGCTACAACCACTCGGACGCCTACCTCCGTACGGTCCGCTCCTGGTTCGACTACTACAAGCGCGGCACCCATGAGGTCCCCGACGGCACCGGCGCGGTCCCGCCGGGCCTCGGTGGCGGTACGGGCCCGAGCCCGAGCCCGAACCCAGGCACTCCCGGCGCTTCGCCGTCCCCGACTCCGCCGCGGAAGCCGCAGAAGCCGCAGAAGCCGCAGAAGCCGGGCGGCGGCACTCCGACCACTCCGAAGCCCACCCCGCCCACGCCCCCACCGTCCCAGACCCTCGCGGGTGTGGAGAACGCCGGCACCGGAGCGCTCACCGCCACCGCGGGCGACGACTTCGCCGAGCGGATCAAGGTGCGGGCCAAGAACAAGCTCGGCGGCCCGCTCGCCAAGGTGCCCGTGACCTTCACCATCACCGGTGACACGGACGCCACCTTCGCCGGCGGGAAGAACGCGGTCACCCTGGTCACCGGAGCCGACGGCACGGTCACCGCCCCCGTTCTGCAGGCGGGCGAAACGACCGGGAAGTTCACGGTTCGGGCCGCTGCCACCGGCCGCTCGCTGCCCGCCGTCACCTACACCGCGACCGTCACCGCCCGGCAGGCCGACGCGATCGCCAGGACCGACGACAAGGCGCTGACCGCCGCGCCCGGCGCCGAGTTCGCCGACACCGTCGAGGTCAAGGCCACCTACAAGGACGCGATCGCCGCAGGTGTCGCCGTAACCGCAACCATGATCACCGACGCCGCGGAGCCGGCCGAGAACGACAAGGGCCCGTACTTCAAGGACGCGGCCGGCAAGCCGGTCCGTACCCTCACGGACCTCAAGACCGACGCCGACGGCATCCTGAAGCTCCCGAAGATCTACGCCGACGACACCGCCGGCACGTACAAGCTGCGTCTCACCACCGAGGGCGGCGCCACAGTCGTCATCGAGCTCAAGGTCGAGGCCCCGGCGGCCCCCGCTGCCTGACCCGCTCGGCCGCACGTCACGACAGCCCCTCCGCCGCCACGCGGCAGAGGGGCTGTTCCACGTGTTCTCATCTCACGCCCGCATTGCTACGGTGCCCCAACCCTGACGCCCCATCAGATCCGTGCTTTCCGGGAGGACCGGCATGCGTGCCCTCGTCGCCGCCGCCATCGGGCTGGCCGCAGCCCTCGCGCTCGTGTTCACGATCAGCGCGATCGGCGCGCCACCCGGAGAGACCTCGCCCAAACCCCTGCTGACCACCGTCCCGGGCCCCAAGAGCCAGTAACCGGAAGAAGCAACAGAAGCTGAGGGAGGGCATCACCATGCGCCGCCGAGCCAGCCTCGTACTCCTGGCCTTCGCCGTCTTCTTCGCCGCCATGTCGCCACTGCTGCGCTGGTACGCCTTCCCCAGGCTGGCGAAGATCCCGCCCAGTCAGTACCAGGAGATGGTGCTGGAGGCGAAGCCCGCCACGCTCCTCGACTACAACGACAACATGAAGGTCAAGCAGGTCCCGAAGGTCACGATCGTGCAGACCCTCAAGGGCAATGTGGAGGAGTCCGAGAAGATCGAGCGCAGCGCCGGCCGCGACGTCGTCGTCTGGGACTCCCTCAGCTACGTCGCCGACCCGAACGGCAAAATGGTCTCCCAGATCCCTGAGCGCTACATCTTCGACGCCCACAGTCAGGCCCCCGTCCACGCCACCGGCGAATCGGTCGACGGCGATCCGGTCAGGCGCGAGGGCATCGAGTTCAAGTGGCCCTTCCTCACGGAGAAGCGCGACTACGAGTACTTCGACGCCCAGACCCGGACGAGTTCACCCATCCACTACAAGGGCACCCGCACCTTCCGCGGCATGGACGTCTACTACTTCGAGCAGACCATCCCGTGGACCAAGGTCCCGATGCCGAAGAAGATGCCCATCAAGGGCGTCACAGCGGAGCAGGTCGCCAAGACGGGCATGACCCGTTGGTACACCACCAAGCGGATGTTCTGGGTCGACCCGGTCACCGGAGCGCCTGTCAACGGCGAGGAGATCCACGCGGAGGAGCTGCGCAACGCCAAGGCGATGGGCATGTCCCAGGACACCGTCACCGCGTTCGCCGGGCATGTGAAGATGCGCGAGGACTACATCGATTCGACCGTTGCCCTGGTCAAGTCCCAGCGTGTGCTGATCCTGCTGCTCACCTCGTACCTGCCCTGGGGATTCGTCCTCCTCGCCGCCGGACTGCTCGCGCTCGCCCTGTGGCTGGAGGCGCGCTCCCGGCGCCCGGACGGCGAACTGCCCGGCGGCGCACCGCCATCCGCCCCGGACCCGGAACCTACTCCCGCCTGAGCCGCGCCCCAGAGGGCCCGGCGGTAGGCTTCGCGGCGTCGCGGGGCTGGGGCACGCACCTCGCGGCGTTGTCGTCAATCACCAACGCTCCTTCCCCGAGCTCTCGGCTGCGCTCGAGCAGGGGAGACCCCATCTGATTCAAGCCACCGCCTTGCGATGCACGCACCCCAGCCCCGCTCCTTCACCCGCGCTGCCTACCGCCGGGATTTCGTGAACCGGGTCGCCTCCACCGTCGTGGGGTCCTTCGGCCACGGATGCTTCGGATAGCGGCCGCGCAGCTCCGCCCGCACAGCCCGGTAGCCGTCCCGCCAGAACGACGCCAGATCCGCGGTGACGGCCGCGGGACGGCCGGCGGGGGAGAGGAGATGGACCAGAACCGGCACACCGGCCACCCTCGGAGTCTCCTGCAGGCCGAACAGCTCCTGGAGCTTCACCGCGAGTACGGGCTGCGCCCCGCCGTACTCCACCCTGATACGGGAGCCGCTCGGCACCTCGATCCGCTCCGGCGCCAGCTCGTCCAGGCGGGCCGCCTCACCGGTCGCCCACGGCAGCAGCCGCCGCAATGCCTGCCCCGCGTCGATCCGCGCCAGATCGGAGCGCCGCCGGACCCGTGACAGCTCGGGCTCCAGCCACTCCTCGGTACGGTCCAGCAGCGCACCGTCCGACACATCCGGCCAGGGCGCACCCGACGTCCGGTGCAGAAAGGCGAGCCGCTCCCGCAGATGCCCGGTCTCACGCGTCCAGCGCAGCAGCCCGAGCCCTTCGCGACGCAGGCCCTCGATCAGCGCCTCGCGCACCAGCTCGGGCGCCGGCTCCTTCAGCGGGCGCACCGACAGCTCGACGGCACCCAGCCGCTCCACCCGGCGCGCCACCACATCGCCCTCGGCCCAGCGGACCTCCTCGCCCGCGAACCGCAGATGCCCGGCGGCCGTCCGCGCCGTGTCCTCGTCGATGACGGCGGCGAGCCGCACCCGGGCGGACGCCGCGTGCGCGGGCCGGTCGGCGACCGCGACCGCCAGCCACGGCACACTGCGCAGCCCGGACCCCTCCCGCAGCTGCGCCTCCGTACCCGACGCCATCAGGAACGCCCCCTCGCCCCGGGCCCGCGCCACCCGCTCCGGGAATGCCAGCGCGGCCACCAGGCCGACGGCTCCATCGTCCGGACCGGAACCCCCACCCACATCCTTGACCGACGAGGACAGCCGCCGGACCTCCTGCCGCCAACGCGCCGCATAGCCGTCCCCGCCTCGCCGGGCGGTACGCAGCGCGGCAGCCAGATCGTCGCCGTACTCCCGCGGCGGCTCCTCGCTCAGCAGCGCCACCACCTCGGCCGCCCGTCGCCCGCCCACCTCGGCGGCGCCGTCCAGCAGGGCCCGTGCCAGGCGCGGGTGGAGGCCGAGCCGGGACATTCGTACGCCCCGGCCGGTCACCCGTCCGCCGGCGTCCACGGCGCCGACCGCCGTCAGCACTTCGCGGGCCGCGGTCATCGCACCCGCGGGCGGCGGATCGAGCAACGCCAGCCCCGACGCGTCCGGATCGCCCCAGCACGCTGCCTGCAGCGCGAACGCCGCCAGATCCGCGACCTTGATCTCCGGCGACGGGAACCGCGACAGCCGCCCGTCCTCCGCCTGCTCCCAGCACCGGTACACCGCCCCTGGCGCCTCACGCCCGGCCCGGCCCGCCCGCTGCCTCCCCGTCGCCTGCGACGCCCGTACCGTCGTCAGCGAGCCCAGCCCCCGCGCGTGATCGGTACGCGGCTCCCTGGCGAGCCCGGAGTCGACCACGACCCGCACACCGGGCACCGTCAGGGACGACTCCGCCACCGAGGTCGCCAGCACCACCCGCCGGCTGCCGGACGACCCGGCCAGCACCGCCTCCTGCACAGCCGCCGGAGCCCGCCCGTGGACCTGGAGCACCTCGGCGGCCACCCCTGCCAGCTGCCCCGCGACCCGTGCGATCTCGCCGACGCCGGGCAGGAAACACAGCACATCGCCGTCCCGTTCGGCGAGCGCCCGGCGCACCGTCGAGGCGACATGCGTCAGCAGCGCCGGATCGACCCTTCCCCAAGCTCTCGGCTGCGCTCGAGCCGGGGATACCCCATTCCCCTGCGGCGGCCGCACCGGTCCGGCGGGCGGTGCCCAGACCACCTCCACCGGATGCGAAACACCCTGCGCCTCCACCACCGGGGCGTCGCCCAGCAGCCGTGCCCAGCCTTCCGCGTCCGTCGTCGCGGACGCGGCCACCAGCCGCAGATCGGGCCGGATCGCCTCCCGCACGTCAAGCAGGAACGCCGCGACCGTGTCCGCGTCCAGGTGCCGCTCATGGCACTCGTCGATGATCACCGCGTCGACCCCGGCCATCTCCTGGTCGCGCTGCAGCCGCTGGAGCAGCACCCCGGTGGTCACCACCTCCACCACGGTGTCGCGCCCCACCACCCGCTCCCCGCGGACCGTGAAACCCACCCGTCCGCCGGCCGACTCGCCGATGAGCCACGCCATCCGCCGCGCCGCCGCCCGTGCGGCGATCCGCCGCGGCTCGGCGACTACCACCCTGCGCACCGGGCCGCCCCCCACCAGACCGGCCAGGACCAGCGGTACGAGGGTCGTCTTGCCGGTGCCCGGCGGCGCGCACAGCACCGCGGCACCGCAGTCGTCGAGCGCCCGCTCCAGGGCGGGCACAGCGGTGCGTACGGACAACTGGTCCAGGGCGTGGGTACGGATCACGCCCCCAGTCTCGTACGGGGCGCCGTGGCTTCCGTACCGCGAGGCCGGTCCCGGCCCCCGTATCAATCCCGTACGCAGACGAAGATCGCCGTCCCCGGGATCAGATTCCCGCGCAGCGGGGACCAGCCGCCCCACTCCTGGTTGTTCCAGGCGGGCCACTCCGGTTCGACGAGATCGATCAGCCGGAATCCGCCGGCCACCACGTCCCGCACCCGGTCGCCCAGCGTCCGGTGGTGCTCGACGTACACGGCATTGCCCTGTTCGTCCTGCTCGACATAGGGAGTGCGGTCGAAGTACGAGGCCACGACCGAAAGTCCCTCGGGTCCCGGCTCGTCCGGGAACGCCCAGCGGACCGGATGCGTCACCGAGAAGACCCAGCGGCCTCCGGGGCGCAGCACCCGGTGCACCTCGCGGAACACCTGCAGGGGATCGGCGACGAACGGCACCGCGCCATAGGCCGAACACGCCAGGTCGAAGGAGCCGTCCCGGAACGGCAGCACCCCGGCGTCCGCCTCCACCAGGGGGACTTCGTCGCCGATCCGCAGCGCGTGCTGCAGCTGTCGGTGCGAGAGGTCCAGGGCCACCGGACGGGCGCCCTTGGTGGCCAGCCAGCGCGAGCACTGCGCCGCGCCCGCACCGATCTCCAGGATGTCCAGGCCCTTCAGCGACTCGGCGGGGCCGAGCAGACCGGCCTCGGCCTCGTCGAGCCCTTCCGGACCCCAGACGAAACGGGCGTCGCCGAGGAAGGCGCCGTGGTCGCTCTGGTACTCGTCGGCGTTCCGGTCCCACCAGCCGCGACTGGCCCGGCTGCTCTCGGCCTCCGACGCGCTGCGGCGAGTCGCTTCGGGTTCGGCCGCGTAGATCTCTTGGCTCATCGTGTCCGTCGCTGTAGTTTGCATTTACCCGCCCGCACACGGCATGTACCCAGGGGCACCCGTGAGTACGGCGCATACCCACACATTGTCTCCCCGGGGCCGATGTGGCCTCGGAGAACAAGAATTGTGCCGGATATGCGCCCTTGTGCCCCCGGTGTGGGCCTTCGCGCATTGACCGTGCCCAGCTGCCCCCGTATGCTACAAGTTGCGCTGCGAGCCTGCGCGCCTCAGACATAGCAGGCCGCGCTCGCGTCTGTTGCATGTCCCCTCGGTTCACGAGGCGCCTCCCGTTCAGCGGGTTCCGCGCTTCCCGGGCTGTCCGGCTTCTGCAGAGGCGATACGGGCTCCGGCGTAGCAGTACCTACGACTCACTGTCCGTACCGGAGCCCTTTCCCACATGACGAGCAGCACCGAGACCACCGCCACCACCCCGCAGGTAGCGGTCAACGACATCGGTAACGAGGAAGCCTTCCTCGCCGCGATCGACGAGACGATCAAGTACTTCAACGACGGCGACATCGTCGACGGCGTCATCGTGAAGGTCGACCGGGACGAGGTCCTGCTCGACATCGGTTACAAGACCGAAGGTGTCATCCCCTCCCGCGAGCTTTCGATCAAGCACGACGTCGACCCCAATGAGGTCGTCAAGGTCGGCGACGAGATCGAGGCCCTGGTTCTCCAGAAGGAGGACAAGGAAGGCCGCCTCATCCTGTCCAAGAAGCGCGCTCAGTACGAGCGTGCCTGGGGCACGATCGAGAAGATCAAGGAAGAGGACGGCATCGTCACCGGTACCGTCATCGAGGTCGTCAAGGGTGGTCTCATCCTCGACATCGGCCTCCGTGGCTTCCTGCCGGCCTCCCTCGTCGAGATGCGCCGCGTCCGCGACCTCCAGCCCTACGTGGGCAAGGAGCTCGAGGCCAAGATCATCGAGCTGGACAAGAACCGCAACAACGTGGTCCTGTCCCGCCGTGCCTGGCTGGAGCAGACCCAGAGCGAGGTCCGCCAGACGTTCCTCACGACCCTGCAGAAGGGCCAGGTCCGCTCCGGCGTCGTTTCCTCGATCGTCAACTTCGGTGCGTTCGTGGACCTCGGCGGCGTCGACGGTCTCGTGCACGTCTCCGAGCTGTCCTGGAAGCACATCGACCACCCCTCCGAGGTTGTCGAGGTCGGCCAGGAGGTCACCGTCGAGGTTCTCGACGTCGACATGGACCGCGAGCGCGTCTCGCTGTCGCTCAAGGCGACGCAGGAAGACCCGTGGCAGCAGTTCGCCCGTACGCACCAGATCGGGCAGGTCGTTCCCGGTAAGGTCACCAAGCTCGTTCCGTTCGGTGCGTTCGTGCGCGTCGACGAGGGCATCGAGGGCCTGGTCCACATCTCCGAGCTGGCCGAGCGCCACGTGGAGATCCCGGAGCAGGTCGTCCAGGTCAACGACGAGATCTTCGTCAAGGTCATCGACATCGACCTCGAGCGTCGCCGCATCAGCCTCTCGCTGAAGCAGGCCAACGAGTCCTTCGGTGCCGACCCGGCCTCGGTCGAGTTCGACCCGACCCTGTACGGCATGGCTGCGTCCTACGACGACCAGGGCAACTACATCTACCCCGAGGGCTTCGACCCCGAGACCAACGACTGGCTCGAGGGCTACGAGACCCAGCGCGAGGCGTGGGAGACGCAGTACGCCGAGGCGCAGCAGCGCTTCGAGCAGCACCAGGCCCAGGTCATCAAGTCCCGCGAGGCCGACGAGGCCGCTGCTGCCGAGGGCGCTGCCGCCCCGGCCGGTGGCGCCCCGGCTGCCTCCGGCGGCAACGGTGGTGGCTCGTACTCCTCGGAGTCCGCGGACAACTCCGGCGCCCTGGCGTCGGACGAGGCCCTGGCTGCCCTGCGTGAGAAGCTGGCGGGCGGCCAGAGCTGACGCTCTGCCCCTCCAGCCGGTGATCGGCTGCAGTAGCTGAAAGTGAGGCCCGCTCCCTTCGGGGAGCGGGCCTCACTCGTATCAGCGGCGCGGTGCATGAAACGCCAGGTGAACGGGCACGGTCCGGGAATGCCCGTGCCACGCCGGGCGTTCTTCTTCAAGAACACGAGGAGGAGCGGTAACCGTGCCTGATCCGCAGAGTTTGTACGAATGGGAGCCGAAGGGACTGGCCGTCGTCGACATGGCGCTCGCCCAGGAGTCGGCCGGTCTGGTCATGCTCTACCACTTCGACGGATACATCGACGCGGGCGAGACCGGTGAGCAGATCGTCGACGGTCTGCTGGAAACGCTGCCGCACCAGGTCGTCGCCAGCTTCGACCACGACCGGCTCGTCGACTACCGCGCACGGCGCCCGCTGCTGACCTTCCGGCGCGACCGATGGACGGCCTACGAGACCCCGACGCTCGACGTCCGGGTCGTCCAGGACGCCACCGGCGCGCCCTTCCTGCTGCTTTCCGGTCCCGAGCCGGACGTGGAGTGGGAGCGCTTCGCCGTCGCTGTCGAGCAGATCGTCGAGCGGCTCGGTGTCCGCCTCGCGGTGAACTTCCACGGCATCCCGATGGGCGTCCCGCACACCCGCCCCGTCGGCATCACCCCGCACGGCAACCGCACGGACCTCATGCCCGGCCACCGCAGCCCGTTCGACGAGGCGCAGGTGCCCGGCTCGGCCGAGGCACTGGTGGAGTACCGGCTGATGGAGGCCGGACACGACGTCCTCGGCGTCGCTGCCCATGTGCCGCACTACGTGGCCCGCTCCGCCTACCCGGACGCGGCGCTCACCGCCCTGGAGTCGATCACGGCCGCGACCGGCCTGGTTCTGCCGACCGTCGCCCATGCGCTGCGCACGGAGGCCCACCGCACCCAGACGGAGATCGACCGGCAGATCGACCAGGGCGACGAGGAGCTCGTCTCGCTCGTGAAGGGCCTTGAGCACCAGTACGACGCGGTCGCGGGCTCCGAGACCCGGGGTAATCTGGTCGCCGAGCCGCTCGACCTGCCGTCCGCCGACGAGATCGGTCTCGAGTTCGAGCGGTTCCTCGCGGAGCGCGAGGGGGATGCCTGACCGGCTGCCCCGTCACCCCTCGTACTAGGCTGCCCGGCATGCTGAAAGTGGGCCTGACCGGTGGGATCGGCGCCGGCAAGAGCGAAGTGTCACGACTGCTCGTCCGATACGGGGCCGTGCTGATCGACGCGGACCGCATCGCCCGGGAAGTCGTCGAGCCGGGAACCCCTGGGCTTGCGGCCGTCGTCGACGCGTTCGGTGTCGGCATCCTCACCGCCGAAGGCACCCTGGACCGGCCGAAGCTCGGCTCGATCGTCTTCTCCGACGCCGACCGGCTCGCCACCCTCAACGCGATCGTCCACCCACTGGTCGGCGCCCGCTCCGCCGAACTGGAGCGGGCCGTGCGTCCCGACTCGGTCGTCGTCCATGACGTCCCCCTCCTCGCCGAGAACGGCCTCGCCCCCCTGTACGACCTGGTGGTCGTCGTGGATGTCAGTCCCGAGACCCAACTTGACCGGCTCGTACGGCTGCGCGGCATGACCGAGTCCGAGGCCCGCGCCCGCATGGCCGCGCAGGCCACCCGGGAGCAGCGGCGTGCCGTGGCCGACCTGATCGTCGACAACGACGGACCGCTGGAGGAGCTGGAGCCGCAGGTCCGCAAGGTCTGGTCGGAGCTGACCCAGCGGGCCGCAGGTATCTGAAGGCGGCGCGCTTCCGGTCGGCAGACTGACGCCCGCCGCCGGGCCCTGGCATGCGCCGGAACCCGTCCCGGCCCCGGGGCGCGCCTGCATCAGTGCCCGTACCTGCCGCGTCCGCCGTGGTCGGGTTCGTACGGCGGGATATTGCGGCCCGGCTGGTAGTGCGGGCCCTGATGGATGTGGTGGATGATCACCGCAATGTCCACAAGGACCAGCAGGAGCAGTAGACCGCAGGCCGCTGCCCAGCCCGGGCGGCCGGTCAGCGTGAAGGCAGCCAGGCCGAAGACGGCCCAGGCCAGCCCCCATAGACTCAGGCAGAGCCGCAGCCGCAGAGGGCTGCGGGCTGTCGTCGGTTCATTCCCGGTACGCATGGCGATCGCCTCTCCTACCAGCATGGACCCGCGGCGGCGATTGCGACTCGTCGACTTCGGATTGAGGGGAACGCGCGTGAACGGCACATCGTGGGGCGACCGTACCGGCCGCAGGGCGAGGGGCCGGGGCTGTCTGCTGGGCGGGGCGGCGCGCTCCACGGGGACGTACACCTTCCGTCGTCCTGGCTGGTGGCGCCCGAAGGGCGAGCGCTGATCACCGAGGTGGCCGACGATCTGTGCGTGGAGTTCGAGCGCGCGGTCGTGTGGCCTGCCGACCGCTACCCCACGGTGTACTGACGGTTCGGCCATACGGCTTCGGCGCCGACGATCCGCCAGTACACCAGGCGGTGACTGCTCGTCAGACCGTCAGCATCTTGGCGCGCAGCGCGGCCACCGTCGCGTCGTCGGACTTTCGCGCACGCCGGTCAGTGGACCGTGCTGAAGCTGCGCCACGGGAGGGCGCTGACCCCCTTGACGTCACTGAAGGTGGTTGCGAGGTACGTCGTACCCGGACCGGTGCAGTCGGGTGTGTGGTACAGGATGATGTCGATCAGGGTGCCGTTGCTCACTTCCTTGGCGCCCGCGGGATCGAGCCGGTGGCAGCCCCTGACCGACGGGCTGTTCACCATGATCACGGCGTCTCGCTCGGTCGTGTAGCTGACCGGCCCGACCGCGGTCCGGCCGAGGCTGGAGCAGCCCGCGACGGTCAGGGTCAGGAGCGCGGTCCCGGCTGCGATGCCGAGACGGCAACGTCGGTGATCGATCACGGGCATGGGCGGGTCCTCGTCTGTCTCGTCCGGCTCATCCGTCAGCACTGTGCAGGCCACGGATGACGTGCTGACGCTGGTCACCCTGCCTGCTCCTGGGCGACTCGGCATCCGGTGCGCGGCTGGCCGGGCGACAGCCGCGCCGGGCGGGACCCGACCCGTGTTCATATCGGTTGATATTGGGCATACCGTGGTAATAGGGACTGCTTCAGTGGTTCAGATGTTTCCGGCTTTCAGGGGGCCGTCATGGTCCAGGAGCTCGTGATCGCAATAGTTGCGGCTGCCTCGGTGGGTGGGCTGTACGCGGCGGCTGCGGCCAAGATCGTCAAGCAGTACGAGCGGGGCGTCGTGCTGAGGCTCGGCAGGCTCCGTGACGACGTGCGAGGGCCCGGATTCACCATGGTGATCCCCGGTGTCGAGCGGCTGCGCAAGGTCAATATGCAGATCGTGACGATGCCGGTTCCCGCACAGGACGGCATCACACGGGACAACGTGACGGTGCGGGTGGACGCGGTCATCTACTTCAAGGTGGTCGATGCGGCGAGTGCCCTGATCCAGGTGGAGGACTATCGCTTCGCGGTGTCGCAGATGGCGCAGACCTCACTGCGGTCGATCATCGGTAAGAGCGATCTGGACGATCTGCTCTCCAACCGCGAGAAACTGAATCAGGGTCTTGAGCTGATGATCGACAGTCCGGCGGTCGGATGGGGTGTGCAGATCGACCGGGTGGAGATAAAGGACGTGTCCCTACCGGAGACGATGAAGCGCTCCATGGCCCGCCAGGCCGAGGCCGACCGTGAGCGGCGGGCCCGGGTCATCAACGCGGACGCCGAGCTCCAGGCGTCGAAGAAGCTGGCAGAGGCGGCGAAGGAGATGTCCTCGCAGCCGGCCGCGCTCCAGCTGCGCCTGCTGCAGACGGTGGTGGCGGTCGCGGCCGAGAAGAACTCCACCCTTGTGCTGCCGTTCCCGGTGGAGCTGCTCCGCTTCCTGGAGAGGGCGCAGCATCCCGTACAGCAGCCCGCGACGCAGCCGCAGCAGCCCGCACAGCCGCAGCGCCCCGCGCAGTCTCAGCCACGACCACGTCCACGGCCGCGGCCACAGCCGCCGTCCGGGGCTCCTGCGCCCGCGCCCGCGCCCGCTGCTCCCGCTCCCGCTGCTCCCGCTCCCGCTGCTCCCGCGCCCGCTGCTCCCGCAGCCGCCGCGCCTGAGCGGCCTCCTCGTCCGAAGCCGCTCGCCAGGCACTGAGCTGAGAGGCTGTCCGTGCCGGACCGGCCCCGCTCCGTGGACCGGCCGGGTCGGTCCATACTGTATTTGACCTGCTGGAATGCGGGTGAACGACCGGTTGTCAGACCCCCCGCCTAGACTCGCAGGAGTCATAAGGATCAAGCGGATCAAGAGGATCGCGGCGGGACGGGAGGGGACCGATGATCACGGCGCAGCACCAGCTGGACGCGGCGGCTGTCCGCCTCACGCGCTGTGCCGCTGTCTTCCTGCCCGCATCGCTGCCGAGGAACGGGCGCGTCGCCTTCTGGGATCCCGATAGGGGCTCTCTCCCGGAGCCGGATACTTTCTCCGGACACTCCGAAGACCTTGAGAGTTCCGCACCCGGCGCGACTGCCGCCGAGATCACCGTCGTCCGCAGCCACGGACAGCGGGACGGCGTCCGGCGGCGTACGGTGCCCGCCCTACTGCTGTCCGTGGCCGATGCTGTGCCGTTGTTGGCCGGTGCCCGGCACCAGCAGTCCGCCCACCCTGCCACCCGCTGCTGGGGCGCCGCCGCACTTCACGCGCTCAACCTGGCGGCGCGCGGCAGGCTGCTCCCTGGCCTGACGGGCGACGACCACGACGCCTGGCGGGCCGGACCGCGCGACGCCGAGGACATCGCCCATCTCCGCGCGATCGCCGCCGCCATGCCGGTCGAGGGGCACGCGGTCCCGCTCCCGGACCGCACACCGCTCCGGCTCCCCGATCCCGAGTGGCTGCTCGGGGCCTTCCTCGACGCGGTGGCCGACACCCTGCCCCGTACACCCGCCGCGGCGTATGCGATGGGGGCACCCTTCGCGGCCCGTGAGGCTCAGCATCTGCCAGGCGCCCGTGACTGGGCCGTCGAAGTCGCGACCGGGCTCGATGCGGGTGTACGGGTGTCGCTGCGCCTGGACCTGTCGGCGTACGAGCTCTTCGACACGGCCGATACGCACGACAGCCCCGACGGCAACGACGCCGTCGACGGCAACAGCGTCCTGGACGTGGGCACGGATGCCCGGCCCGGTGCCGCGCGCCACGCCGCCGCGGCCATCACCCAGGTGCACAGCCTGGCCGACCCGACCTATGTCGCCGACGCCGCCGCACTGTGGAACGGCGGAGCCGGAGAGCAGTTCGGTCCGCGCGCCAGGATCGACGCCGTGCTCGCGCTGCGCCGCGCCGCCCGTATCTGGGCGCCGCTGGAGCGACTGCTGGACCAGCCGGTGCCCGATGTGCTCGCACTCGAAGAAGACGAGTTGTACGAGCTGCTGAGCGACGCCGGGACCCGGCTGGCGGAGGCCGGGGTCAGCGTCCACTGGCCCAGAGAACTCGCCCGGTCGCTCACCGCCGCCGCCGTCGTGCGGCCCGCACCCGGCTCGGCCACCGACGGCACCTCGTTCTTCGACGCCGAGCAGCTCTTCGCCTTCAACTGGCAGTTGTCGCTGGGCAACGAGCAGCTCACCGAGGCGGAGATGGACGTCCTGGCGGAGGCCCACCGGCCCGTGGTGCGGCTGCGGGACCAGTGGGTCGTCGTCGACCCCGCGCTCGTACGCAAGGCACGCAAGCGGGAGTTGGGCCTGCTCGATCCGGTCGACGCCCTCGCCGTTGCCCTGACCGGCAGCGCCGAGGTCGACGGCGAGCAGGTCGAAGCGGTGCCGGTCGGGGCGCTGGCCGCACTCCGTACCCGTATCACCGCCGAGGACACCGCCATCGCCCCGCCGCCCGGCCTGGACGCCACGCTCCGCGACTACCAACTGCGCGGCCTCGCCTGGCTGGACCGGATGACCTCACTCGGCCTCGGCGGTTGCCTCGCCGACGACATGGGCCTGGGCAAGACGATCACCCTCATCGCCCTGCATCTGCACCGGGCCCACTCCGCGCCCACCCTCGTGATCTGCCCCGCCTCCCTCCTGGGCAACTGGCACCGGGAGATCAACCGCTTCGCTCCGGGGGTCCCCGTGCGTCGCTTCCACGGCACCGACCGCACACTCGCCGAACCCGACGGAGGCTTCGTCCTCACCACATACGGCACGATGCGTTCGAGCGCGGCGCAACTCGCCGGCCACAGCTGGGGACTGATCGTCGCAGACGAGGCCCAGCACGTGAAGAACCCGCACTCCTCCACGGCGAAGGCGCTGCGCACCATCCCGGCTCCGGCCAGAGTCGCCCTCACCGGCACCCCCGTGGAGAACAACCTCTCCGAGCTGTGGGCCCTGCTCGACTGGACCACCCCCGGACTGCTCGGCCCCCTCAAGGCGTTCCGGGCCCGGCACGCCCGTATCGTCGAGAACACCGGGACGGCTGCCGGGCTCGCCAACGACGAAGCGGTCGAACGGCTTTCCCGGCTGGTCCGGCCCTTTCTCCTGCGCCGGAAGAAGTCCGACCCGGGCATCGCCCCCGAGCTGCCGCCCAAGACGGAGACCGACCACCCCGTCTTCCTCACCCGCGAGCAGGCCACGCTCTACGAGGCAGCGGTCCGCGAGACGATGGCGTTCATCGAAGCCTCGGAAGGCATCGCCCGCCGCGGTCTGATCATGAAACTGCTGGCCTCGCTCAAGCAGATCTGCAACCACCCCGCGCAGTATCTGAAGGAGGAACCGACCCGCCTCGTCGGCCGTTCGGGAAAGCTCGCCCTGCTGGACGAACTCCTCGACACGATCCTCGCCGAGGACGGCTCCGCCCTCATCTTCACCCAGTACGTGACGATGGCCCGGCTCCTCTCCGCCCACCTCGCCTCGCGCGCCATACCCTCTCAACTCCTTCACGGCGGTACGCCGGTGGCCGAGCGGGAGCGGATGGTGGACCGCTTCCAGTCCGGCGAGGTTCCGGTCTTCCTGCTCTCCCTCAAGGCGGCGGGTACCGGGCTGAATCTCACCAGGGCCGCCCACGTCATCCATTACGACCGGTGGTGGAACCCGGCCGTCGAGGAACAGGCCACAGACCGGGCGTACCGCATCGGCCAGACGCAACCCGTGCAAGTGCACCGGCTGATCGCGGAAGGCACGGTCGAGGACCGGATCGCCGAGCTGCTGCGGACCAAGCGGGTCCTGGCCGACGCGGTCCTCGGCGCCGGCGAGGCCGCGCTGACCGAGCTCAGCGATCGTGACCTGGCCGATCTCGTCTCGCTCCGGAGGCCTTCATGAGCCCCCGTCCCCAGCCCCGTCCTTACGCCCGCCCCGAGCCCCGCCCTGTCGCACGCTCGCGTCCCGGCCCCGACGATCTGCGGCGCACCTTCGAGGCCGTGCCGCCCCGCACGTCCGACGGCGACGAACCCTTCGCGGACAGCTGGTGGGGGCGCGCCTGGGTGGCCGCCCTGGAGTCCCTGCCGATGGACGAGGGACGCCTCTCCCGTGGCCGTACGTACGCCGACAGCGGCAAGGTCGCAGCGATCACCGTCACGCCCGGACGAGTCGTCGCCTACGTCCACGGCAGCCGCCCCCGCCCCTACCGCGCCGAGCTGCGTCTGAGGTCGCTCACCGACGTCGACTGGGACACGTTCCTGGACGTGGTCGCCGCCCGCCCCGGTCACCTTGCCGCGCTGCTCACCAAAAAGATGCCGAACTCGCTGGCCGACACCGCGGCCGAGGCCGGTGTCGGACTGCTGCCCACCGCGGGCGACCTCGACCCCGGCTGCTCCTGTCCCGACCACGGCTGGCCCTGCAAGCATGTGGCCGCCCTCTGCTACCAGATGGCCCGGCTCCTGGACGCCGACCCGTTCGTCCTTCTGCTGCTGCGCGGCCGGGGCGAGCGTGAACTCCTCGAGGAGCTGGGCCGTCGCAACGCCGCACGCTCCGCCAGGGAACGCCCCAAGGCCCCCGCCACCCCCTCCGTACCCGCTCGAGAAGCCCTCGCCGACCGCTACCTGCCGCCGCTCCCCGCCCCGCTCCCGGTCCTGCCACATCCCGGGCAGCCACCCTCGTACCCGAGCCTGCCCGGCGTCCGCGACCCGCTCGCCCTCGACCACCTTGCCACGCATGCGGCGGCCCGTGCGCACACGCTCCTCACCACCGGCCTCGACCCGCTCGCCGGCCTCACCCCCTGGCAGGACGCGGTACGACTGGCCGCGTCCCGTCACACCGCCGGACTCACCGCAACCACTCGCGCCCTCTACCGCGAGCTGGCGTACGCCACCGGCCGCACACCCACCGACCTGGCCCGAGCCGTTGCGGCCTGGCGCCAGGGCGGCGCCGAAGGGCTGGCCGTCCTCGAAACGCCCTGGGATCCTCCAGCCGGCCCCTTCGACCGGGCCCGCCCCGCACTCGCAGCCGCCGAATTCCCCCGCTTCCACCCCTGGCGCAACCACCTCACGCACCCCAGCGGCACGCTCCAGCTCCGCTTCGGCCATGACGGCCGCTGGTACGGCTACGAATCCGAGCCGGGCGAGAACGACTGGTGGCCCCGCGCCACCTCGGACTCCGACCCGGTGGGTGTGCTCATGGAACTCAGCGGAGGCTGAACACACGCCGGACCCGGTCTCGCACCGCACTCGCCCGGCCCGGTCCGGACCTCAGGAATTCTGCAGATAGACGAAGAGAACGATCAGCAACACGGCGGCGATCGGCAGCATGATCAGCCGTGCCTTGCGAAACCCCTCGTTCTCTTGCTGGGACAGGCCCCGGTCGGCACCGTGCACCGATGCCAGATGCTCCCCGGCCATGTCGGTGATCTTCTTGATGGTCAGCAGTGACGGCGACCAGTCGCAGTGGGTGCACACGAGGAAGTCGCGGTACGGGTCGTACCGGAAGTCCCGCTCGATATTGACCGTGAATACCTGACCGTCCGGTGTCGTGGCCGTGAAGTGACGTACTGGCGTGCCCATGTGGATCGTTCCCCGTTCCGTGCCTGTGTCTGGTCCCGTACCCGGCCGCGGCACAGTATCCGACCCGACCGCTCCCGCTCCCGTCGCCGTCAGTGAGGCAGTACGGCATCAACGACATCCCGGGCGAATTCGGGCGGCACCGGTTCGCGGCGAAGCAGCGAGTCCTGCGCATTCCCGGCCGTCCTGGATGGTCAGTCCGGTCGGGAAGCGAAAGCGCGGTGTGACCTCCTCGCCGATGGATGCCAACGGCCGATCACATCAAGTCCGCCGTCGGCGGGTTCGGTGCCGACGAAGAGCCCGCCTGAACCGCGAGACCCGAGGCCCGGGCATTGCGAGAACCTGAGGTGCTGGCACCTCGAATAAGTTTTTGTCCCGGCCGAGTTGGCGCTGCTAGTTTGCGCGAGTGGCGAAACTCAATCAGATCATCGCAGTGGAGAAGGGCGTCAAGTCCAAGGCTCACCAGGACCTGACGGCGGCGCATCACGGCCTTCAGAAGACCGGTCTGCTGGCCGGGATCTCCCGGACGTATCAGCCGAAGGACGAGGAGGGCGAGCAGTTGCCGCCCGAGTCGACCCTGGTGCAGATCAAGGCCGAGGACGTGCTGCGGGAGACCGCGACGACCCTGACCCGGCTCTTCGATGTGACCGCCACGAAGGACTGGGCGAACTGTTCGGCCCGCGCGGATGTGAAGGTCGACGGACGGGTACTCGTGAGCGAGGTGCCGGTGTCGTATCTGCTCTTCCTGGAGAAGCAACTGACGGACATCAACACCTTTGTTCGCAAGCTTCCGGTGCTCGACGCCTCCGAGGCCTGGACCCAGGACCCGTCGACGGACTCCTGGAAGACCGAGCCGGTGCGGACTCTTCGTACGAAGAAGGTGCCCCGCAACCATGTGAAGGCGGAGGCCACCGACAAGCACCCGGCGCAGGTCGAGGTGTACTACGAGGACATACCGATCGGGTACTGGACGACTGTGAAGTTCTCCGGAGCCCTTCCCGCGCGGCGCGTCAACGATTTGCTGGACCGGGTGGAGAAACTCCAGCAGGCCGTGAAGTTCGCCCGCGAGGAGGCCAACGGCGTGGACGTCACCGACCAGCGGGTGGGTGATGCGGTATTCGGTTACCTCTTCGGGTGACCGACCATGGATTCCCCGGCCGTTCATCACGGCTGGGGTGCGCGAGGAGCGCAAGCTGAAACTGAAGCTTGTCGTGACGACGCGGTTCCAGTGGAGGTTCGAGTCCTCCCCCCGGCATTCCGTGCCGCCCGCACATGAACAAGCCGGGGTAGCCCAAATGGCAGAGGCAGACCGCGATCAATCTCAGACTCTTGCTCCAGACTCAGCATTCGCCACCCATCGCCGAATCAAACGGGCCCGTGCCCATGGGCGTCGAGATGCCGGTTCGACTCCGGCTCGCAGAGCTTCGATCTGCGGTCGTCTAAAGGCAGGACGCGGCGACATAAACCTGACATGGGTCCTTAAAAGTATCGGCGTGCCGAATGGGTGGCATCTTCAGGGCTCGGGGGCCGGCTATGCCCCCGGGCCCGCTCCCGTTTCCCGGAACGTCCCCTCACACGCCCGCGGGCAGTGACACCCCGCGCCCCGCGAAGAAGCGCTCGAATTCGGGCAGCGGAAGCTCCGCTGCGCGCGTCCCGGCCGTTGTGCCGGACGGGTTGTGGAAGTGGACGCCGGTGCCGTCGGCCGTACGGGACGTCAGCAGCACCAAATGCCCGCCCCGCCCCGGAGCGGGCCGCTGCGGATGGCGGATGCCGTAGTGTACCGAGGCCATGACCGTCCGGCCGCCGTCGAGCAGACCGAGGATCTCCTGCGACGAGAGATGACGGTGGACCGTGACGTCGAGGCCGTGCGCCTCCCTTGCATACTCTGCGAAGGGGGCGTAGATCAGGCCCCGAATCACCCCCTCCGCATCCTCCGTGTACGCGCCGTACTTGAGCGCACCGTCGCGCAGCGCGAACAGCGACGGGGCCCCGGCGCCGAGTGCCATGCGCAGACAGGTCATACCGCACAGATGACCGGACCAGCGCGCGTACTCGGTCGGTGATGCGGCGCCCGACTCCGCCCAGGCCGGGTCGGTGGCCGGATCGAGTCCGCCCTCCACGATCGGGCCGACGAGCTCGAACGAGGCGAACTGGGTGAGGACGGGAAAACGGCAGGCGAGGCAGGTCACCAGGGGTATCCGATCACTGGCGGTATCCGGTCAGGAAGCGGCCGATGCGGCTGATCGCCGCGTCGAGGTCGTCAGCGTACGGGAGTGTCAGGATCCGGAAGTGGTCGGGCCGCGGCCAGTTCCAGTCCGAGGCCCCGCCGCAGCTGTAGTGCACGGCCTTGCCGCCCGCGAGGGTCACCACCGCGTCCACAGCGGAAAGTCGGGGGCCGGGATCAGCACCTCGTCGCCATCCTCCAGTACGGAGATGGTCCGGCCGCCCACGCCGATGCCCGTATCGCACTCGATGTCGAGGCCTGCCTGGCGCTCGGACAGGGTGATCTGACGCTTGCTGAGGCCGTCAAACACGGACGTATCGAGGTATCGGGTGACGGGCCACTCGCTGTCGAACTTCGCGGCGAGTGGCCGCCGGACAGAAAGGGTTCCGCGGCTCAACTCGCGGGTAGCGTGGGGGCATTCGGGATGTCCGGTTCGGGATGTCCAGGACGCTTCCGGGACGCTGAGGCAGAGGAGTCGTGGGTGAAGGCCGGCAGACAGCAGGGCAGCCGCGGGCGACGGGCACGGCAGGGACGGCTCGCCAAGGCTCTTGTCATAGGCGGCTGCGCGGCCGCGCTCGGCTTCGTACCGTCGGCGGCCGTCGCCACACCCGGCAGCGGTGTGAGCGGCACGGTGGTCGCGAAGGGCACATCGCAGGGAAAGTTGAAGGTGAAGACCCCGAACGGCCGCACGGATGTGACCTTTCGGACCATCACCGTCGAGCCGGGCGGCTCCACCGGCTGGCACACCCATAGCGGGCAGCTGATCGCAGTCGTCGAGTCCGGGACGCTGACGCGCACTCTGGACGACTGCTCGGTCGAGGTGACGCCTGCGGGCTCGTCCTTCATCGAGCCGTCCGGGGCCGATCACCGCCACATCGGACGCAACCTGGGAACCGAGCCCGTCGTGCTTTGGGTGACCTATCTGCTGCCCGAGGGCAGTGCGCTCTCCGATGACGCCGACGCGGTGGAGTGCGACGCGAAGAAGTAGCGAACGACGCTCGCCCGCGACATGTCACTGAATCCGACGCACGGCTGCCGCTCAGAGGCGGAAGCGGTCGCCACCGTGGGGGATGCCCCGGTCCGTGACGCACCCACCCGGCCCAGGCGGGGTGCGGCACGCCGTCCGGCGCCAATGGCGCACGTGGCGCTCGCCGGCCGACAGCCCGCCCTCAAACGTGCGGAAGGGGCACCGGCCGCATCACCCGTCCCCTCCGCACGTTCTCCCAGTCCTGGTGCCAAGTCGCCCCGAACCGGTCGCTAGGGTGACTCGCCATGACCACACTTGATCAAGCTCCTGCCTCATTTGCCGTGCACATTCCGGACGCCGAACTCGAACCGGAACCGCTCGACCCCGCACAGATCGTCTCGGGCGAGCCCGTGGTGACCGGCAAGGTGCTCTGGGAGTCGCCCGACGGCAAGCAGATGCGCGGGATCTGGCAGATCACGCCGGGCGTGGTCACCGACACGGAGGCCAACGAGCTGTTCGTGGTCGTCAGCGGGCGCGCGACCGTGGTGGTCGAGGGCGGGGCGACGCTGGAGGTCGGGCCGGGGGACGCCTGCGTACTGCGCGAGGGCGACCGAACGACGTGGACCGTGCACGAGACGTTGCGCAAGGCCTACCACATCAGTCTCTGAAACCTCAGAGGTCGGTGCTGGGTGCAGATGTGCCTGCTGCGCCGGGTGAGTCGGGCGCAACGGGTGCGGTCGGCCGGGCGAGCGCCCGGCGCAGCGCCAGTGCCGCCATCGGCAGCAACAGACATGCTCCGACCACGTTCAGCCAGCCGTAGCCCGCCCGGGCGACGATCACTCCGGCGATCGCTCCGCCGATGCCCGCCGCCGTGTTCATGGTCAGGTCCGACAGACCCTGCACCGCGGCGCGGGCGGGCTGCGGTACGGAGTCGGTGAGCAGCGCCGAACCGGCGACCAGCCCGGCCGACCAGCCGAGTCCGAGCAGGAACAGGCCTGCCGCCGTCTGACCATGGCTGGGGCCCGCTGTGCCGGCCAGGAGTGCGGCGCAGCAGAGCAGCCCGACCGCAAGACCGATCACGGCGAGCCGACCGAATCGGTCCGACAGCCAGCCCATCACCGGGGAGAATGCGTACATACCCGCGATGTGGCCGCTGATGACCAGGCCGATGAGCTGGAGTCCTGCGCCGTGATGGCCCAGATCGACCGGGGTCATCACCATGATCGAGACCATTACGGTGTGCGAGACGGCCACCGTCACCAACGCCAGCCGCGCCATCGGAGACGCCCGGACCGCTGCGACGCCGGCACGCAGTGAACGGCCTGAGGGGGAATCATTGTCCTGCGGCGCCAGCGCCCGCGCGGTGAGCAGCGGGTCCGGCCGCAGCAGCACGCCGACCACCACGGCGGCCAACAGGAAGATCCCGGCTGCGAAGAAGAACGGGCCCGCCTGCTCCGATATCGCGGTGCCGCGGAAGACATGCCCCGCCGGGGCCGCGATGTTCGGTCCCAGAACCGAACCGATCGTCGTCGCCCAGATGACGGTGGAGATCGCCCGGCCGCGCCGGTCGGGCTCGACCAGATCCGCAGCGGCGAACCGGGCCTGCAGATTGGCCGAGGAACCGGCACCGAACCCGGCCATGCCGAGCAGCAGCAGCGGGAAGCTCTCCACGACGGTGGCCAGTACCACGAGCCCCGCGCCGAGCGCACCGATCAGATATGCCAGTACGAGACCGGGGCGCCGGCCGCGTGAAGTCATCAGCGCGGCCAGCGGCAGCGACAGCAGCGCGGTACCCACCACCGAAGCGGTCGGGGCCAGGCCGGACAGCGCCTCGGAGCCGCTCACCTCCGTGGCCAGGACGGGGGCCAGGGCGATACCGATGGGCACACCGAGGCCGCCGAGTATCTGGCTGACTACGAGCACCGCTGACGTTCTGCGCTGCAATCGGGGCAGCTCGGCCGCCGTTATCCGGCCGGCGGGGGTGTCAGGTGTATCGAGGTTGTTGGTCACTGGCGCAGTGTGCCAGTCCGTACACAGGTACGGAACCAGGGTCCGTCCGAGGCACGGACCGGGCACGGATCGCACCACCACCGGCAGCGGACTGGACCCCATGGCCGCCCCGACCGCCTGCGCCGCGCCCGGCTGCCCCGCGCGCTCGGCGAGGTCCCCGGCGACGACCCTGGCTGGGGAGACGGGCGGCGAGCTGTCAGCCCGTGGCCTCGCGTACCACATCGGGGGTGTTGGTGATGATCCCGTCGACGCCGAAGCCGTCCATCTTCGCCGCGGTCGCCGCGTCGTTGACCGTCCAGGTGTTGACCCGGAGCTTCTTGCCGTGTGCGCCCTTCAGCGCGTGCACCGCCGTCACGTAGTCGGCTGAGATCGACGTGTGCGAGGGGTTGATCTGGTCGGTGAACGCTGCGTACGAGGGCAGATCGGCCACCGCGGGGGTGCCGAGGAAGCCGGTCGTGATGTCCGGACGCCGCTGGTGCACCTTCTTCACGCTTTCCGCGCCGAAGCTCTGGATGACGAGCTTGTTGTTGACGTGGTTGCGGTCGAGCCACCCCTCCTCGCTCAGCACCCGCAGGGTCTCCTTCTCGATGCCCGGGTAGATCTCCGGGCTCTTGATCTCCAGCAGCAGCTTCTGGTGGTTGCGCTCGATCCGGTCCAGGTACTGCTTGAGGGTGGGTACCCGGGTTCCGGCAAACTGCGGACCGAACCAGCTGCCCGCGTCCAACTGGGCGATCTCGGCGGCCGTGAAGTCCTTGACCGCCCACGGCGCACGGTCCGGGAAGACCTCCTCGACGTTGGTGGTCCGCTTCAGATCGGTGTCGTGCATGACCACCAGCACGCCGTCCTTTGTCAACTGGACATCGTTCTCCACCCAGTCGAAGCCGAGGGCGTCGGCCTTGTCGACGGCGGCCAGGGTGTTCTCCGGCGCATAGGCCGAAGCGCCCCGGTGGGCGAAGACGACCGGGGCGCCCGGCTTCGCGTCCGCGGTCCGGGCACTCACGGTCTGTATGCCCGTGCCTGTGCCCGTGCTCCCGTGACCAGCCGTGGCCGTGCCTCTGCCCGTTGTCTGCGTATCGGCGGTCGACATCAGCAACGAGCCGGCACCCATGAGGGCGGCGGCAGCGACGGCGGCGGTTGCGGTGCGTGCGTACACGTGTACTCCTTGCGTCAGAGCTGCGGACGGACCGAGAGTGGCAGCTGCCCCGCAACGGGGGGCAGGCGAAGGATGGCCATTTCGTGAACGTCGCTGTTGAGGCCGGGGCACGGGCCGATTTCCACGTCGATAAAATGCAGCTCTTCTGTTTGTCTGCCGGGCCGTGCGGCTTAGGGTCACCCCCGAATCCGGGCTTCCGTGAAGGGCGTACGAGCATGCAGGGCACGATCGACGGTTTCAGCTACGGAGCGGTGACGCCCGTCGTGGCCTTCCTCATGGCTTGCCTCGGGGCGGCCCTCGGGCTGCGGTGCACGGCCCGTTCGCTGCGCACCGAGCGTTCCTTCAAGGCCGGGTGGCTGGCCCTCGGTGCGACATCCATAGGCTCCGGCATCTGGACGATGCACTTCATTGCGATGATCGGCTTCTCCGTCGAAGGGGTGACCATCAGCTATGACAAGCCGATCACCTTCGCCAGCCTCGCCGTCGCGATCGGCATGGTCGCCATCGGTATCTTCATCGTCGGGTACCGGGGCGCCACCCGGATGGCAATGGTGACAGGCGGCACCATTACCGGGCTGGGCGTGGCCACCATGCACTACCTGGGCATGGCCGGCATGCGTTTTGAGGGGCAGTTCGAGTACGACACGATCACCGTGGCCCTCTCCGTCGTCATAGCCGTGGTGGCTGCCACGACCGCATTCTGGGCGGCCGTGTCCATTGACGGCTTCCTGCCCAGTCTCGGCGCCGGCGTCGTGATGGGCGTCGCGGTGAGCGGCATGCACTACACGGGCATGGCCGCGCTGAGTGTCCATCTGCACCCCGGCGCCCTCGCCGACACGGCTTCGGCCGGCGGACGGACCGCCCCCCTCATACCGCTGCTGATCGGCCCCGGCTGCTTCCTGCTCCTCGCAGCGGTGGTCGTGATGTTCGACCCCCTGATGGTGATGGGCACCCCGGACTGGGACGACCCCAGGGCCATGAACGGGGCCGGACGGCCCCCCGGAGTCCCGGCCCAGCGGCAGGTTCCGCGGTTCGGAACACATGCCGACCCGGCGTCGTTCCACTCCCGGACGCGGGATCCCGCACCGCCGGAAGAATGGTGACCACGCCCCGGCACTGCGGCTGACCCGGCCCGGTTGTCAGTGATGGGTCGTACGGTGGTTGCATGCGGCCCGTTTCGAAGATCGAACGTTCGGTGGCGCCTTTCGAGGTCGTCAGTCCTTACCAGCCCAGCGGCGACCAGCCCGCGGCCATCGCTGAGCTGGAGCGGCGCATCCGTGCGGATGAGAAGAATGTCGTCCTGCTCGGCGCGACCGGCACCGGCAAGTCGGCGACCACCGCCTGGATGATCGAGAAACTTCAGCGCCCCACCCTCGTGATGGCGCCGAACAAAACGCTCGCGGCCCAGCTGGCGAACGAGTTCCGCGAGCTGCTGCCCAACAACGCCGTCGAGTACTTCGTCTCGTACTACGACTATTACCAGCCCGAGGCGTACGTCCCGCAGTCGGACACCTACATCGAGAAGGATTCATCGATCAACGAGGAGGTCGAGCGGCTGCGCCACTCCGCGACGAATTCGCTGCTCACCCGGCGAGATGTCGTCGTGGTCGCCTCCGTCTCCTGCATCTATGGCCTCGGTACGCCCCAGGAGTACGTGGACCGGATGGTCCAGCTCAAGGTCGGCGACGAGATCGACCGCGACCAGCTGCTGCGCCGCTTCGTCGAGATCCAGTACAGCCGCAACGACCTCGCGTTCACCCGGGGCACCTTCCGGGTCCGCGGCGACACCATCGAGATCTTCCCGGTCTACGAGGAACTCGCTGTCCGAATCGAGATGTTCGGCGACGAGATCGAGGCGCTTTCCACTCTCCACCCGCTCACCGGCGAGGTCATCAGCGAGGACCAGTCCCTTCACGTCTTCCCCGCCAGCCACTACGTCGCAGGCCCCGAGCGCATGGAGAAGGCGGTCAACGGCATCGAGCAGGAGCTGGAGCAGCGCCTCGCCGAGCTGGAGAAGCAGGGCAAGATGCTGGAGGCCCAGCGGCTGCGGATGCGTACCACGTACGACATCGAGATGCTCCGGCAGATCGGCACCTGCTCCGGCGTCGAGAACTACTCGATGCACTTCGACGGCCGCTCACCCGGCACCGCCCCCAACACTCTCCTCGACTACTTTCCCGAGGATTTTCTCCTCGTCCTCGACGAGTCGCATGTCACTGTGCCGCAGATCGGCGCCATGTACGAGGGTGACGCCTCCCGCAAGCGAACCCTCGTCGACCACGGCTTCCGGCTCCCCTCCGCGCTCGACAACCGCCCGCTGAAGTGGGAGGAGTTCCTGAGCCGGATCAACCAGACCGTCTATCTCTCCGCCACACCCGGGAAGTACGAGCTCTCCAGGGGAGACGGCTTCGTGGAGCAGATCATCCGCCCCACCGGCCTCGTCGACCCGGAGGTCGTCGTCAAGCCCACCGAGGGGCAGATCGACGACCTGGTGCACGAGATCCGCACGCGCGCCGAGAAGGACGAGCGGGTCCTGGTCACCACCCTCACCAAGAAGATGGCCGAGGACCTCACCGACTACTTCCTGGAGCTCGGTATTCAGGTCCGCTATCTGCACAGCGACGTCGACACCCTGCGCCGCATCGAGTTGCTGCGCGAGCTGCGCTCCGGTGAGTACGACGTACTGGTCGGTATCAACCTCCTGCGCGAGGGCCTCGACCTGCCCGAGGTGTCGCTTGTCGCCATCCTCGACGCGGACAAGCAGGGCTTCCTGCGCTCGGGGACGTCCCTGATCCAGACCATCGGGCGCGCCGCCCGTAACGTGTCGGGGCAGGTCCATATGTACGCGGACAAGATCACCCCGGCGATGGCGCAGGCCATCGACGAGACCAATCGTCGCCGCGAGAAGCAGATCGCCTACAACACCGAGCGCGGGCTCGACCCGCAGCCGCTGCGCAAGAAGATCAACGACATCGTCGCGACGATCGCCCGCGAGGAGGTCGACACCGAGCAGCTGCTCGGCACCGGCTACCGCCAGGCGAAGGGTGCCAAGGCCCCCGTGCCCACGCTGGGCGTCAAGGCAGCCGGCTCCAAGGAGGCCGGAGGCTACGGCGCGGTGGTCACCGACCGGCCCGCCGCCGAACTCGCCGGAATCATCGAGGAGATGACCGACCGGATGAGGGCAGCCGCTGCTGACCTGCAGTTCGAAGTGGCGGCCCGGCTGCGCGACGAGGTCGGTGAGCTGAAGAAGGAGTTGCGCCAAATGCGGGAGGCGGGTCTCGCTTGACCCCGTCGCACCTGGTGTGTTGCAGCACCGACACAAAAACACCTCAAGCGGCTGCATTCTCGGCGTGACTGCGTAGGGTGCTGTGAAAACCGCGCACGGACGGTTGCGGGGCAAGCGGAGAGGGGACAGCGCGTGACGGTCAATATGACCAAGGGTCAGGCCATCAGCCTGCAGAAGAGCGACGGGGGGACCCTGACCGCAGTACGGATGGGGCTCGGCTGGCAGGCGGCGCCGCGCCGCGGTCTGTTCGGTTCACGAACGAGGGAGATCGACCTCGACGCTTCGGCGGTGCTGTTCGCCGACAAGCAGCCGGTCGACGTGGTCTTCTTCCGGCACCTCGTCAGTGACGACGGCTCGGTCAAGCACACCGGCGACAACCTGGTGGGCGGCGCCGGTTCCGGCGGCGACGACGAGGCGATCCTCGTCGATCTGCAGCGGGTGCCGGTCCACATCGACCAGATCGTCTTCACGGTGAATTCCTTCACCGGCCAGACGTTCCAGGAGGTGCAGAACGCCTTCTGTCGCATCGTCGACGAGACCAACGGGCAGGAGCTCGCCCGCTACACGCTGGACGGCGGCGGGCAGTACACCGCCCAGATCATGGCGAAGGTGCACCGTTCGGGGAACGGGTGGCAGATGACCGCCCTCGGCAATCCCGCCAACGGCCGCACCTTCCAGGACCTGATGCCGGCGATCCTGCCGCACCTGTAGGCACGGCCGGACCAGCCGGTCGACATCGGTACGCGCAGCTCCCGGAGGCATCGGCCACCGGGAGCTGCACCACATCGCGCCGCACCGCACGACAACGCACCGCGCAGCGGCAACTCATCGAGGGGACAGGGCAATGACGGCCGAGCTGGTCCGGGGGCAGAACCACACCTTGCCCCAGACCCGTCTGGAGATCCGCGTATCGGTCGGCACGCCAGTCGTGGCCGGTGCCACGCTCGGCGACGAGAACGGCACCGTGCACGGCACCGAGTGGGTCGCCCACCCGGGATCGCCCCGGTTGCCCGGACTCGAGGTGTCCGGACAGGCCGCCGCCGACCACCGGCTCGCCGTGGACCTCGACGCCCTGCCCGCCTCGGTGCACCGGGTCACCGTTCTGCTGGCCTTGCCCATGGGTGTCGGCGGCCCGGTCCGGTTCGGCGCGGTCGCCTCACCGTTCGTCGCCGTCACCGGGCTCGAAGGCAGCGAGATAGCCACCTTCACCCTCACCGGCCTGGACGCCGAGTCCGCGGTCACCGCCCTGGAGCTCTACCGTCGCCAGGGCGCCTGGAAGGTCCGCGCCGTCGGTCAGGGCTACGCGGGCGGCCTCGCCGCCATGCTCGCCGACCAAGGCCTGACGCAGGCGGCCGAGCTGGCCCACTCGATCCAGGACGCCGTCGCCCGCGCGATGGCCCGCTCGGTCGCACCGCCCCCGCCGCACGCCCCGGGCCCTGTACCGCCCTCGGACGACCGCCGGCCTCCCGTCGCGTCGCCGACGGCCGCCCAGCCCCCCGAGCTCACCACCCCGCCGTCCGCGGCCACGACGGGCGGCCCCATCAACTACGCGCACCCACGCCGCCAGTCATCCGCGCCTCCGCCGCCCCCTCCCACCACACCGCCCGCCGAGCCGGGTGGCCCCGCCCGGCCCGTCGCCGGAGACGCGACCGGCTGGTCCATGGAGGAGCGCCTCTACAACCAGATCTGGGGCATGTTCGAGGACCTGGCCCGCACCACCGCCGCGTACCGCAGCGCCGTCGACTTCGCAGAGTCCCGCATGGACCAGGAGCTCGACCGGACCCTGTCCGACCCGCGCAACCGGATCGGCGGCGCCGGCGACCGGGCCCGCGAACAGGCCCGTACCAAGCGCGACGAGCTGACCGCCCGGGCCCGCGAGGTCCTCGATCGCGACCTCGCCCAGCTCGCCGCCGAGTCCGCCGTCGTGGAACCCGCACTCCCCGCCGCGTACGCGGGATGGGACAACCCCGTCTGGCACGCCTACCGCGTCCCGATGGAGATCCCCATGGCGCTGCGCATCGGTGACCTCCATCTGCCCGAGAGCCCCGACCTGCGAATCCCGCTCCTGGTCCGGCTCCCTCTGGAGCGCGGGATCTGGGTCGACAGCGGCCGTACGGCCTCCGAGGCCGCAGCGCTGAGGGACACCGCCCAACTGCGCCGCCTGGCCGTGGAGAACGTGGTCGCGCACGCGGCCCGGCTGCTGGCCGTCTACCCGGCCGGCGAGTTCTCCGTCCATGTCATCGACCCTGCGGGCTCGGCGGCCGGAGCGCTCGCTCCCCTGGTCGATTCTGGGGCCCTCGCCGGGCCACCGGCCGCCGGAGCCGCGGGAGTGGCCTCGGTCCTCGCACAGCTCACCCGGCGCGTCGACCTGGTGCAGATGGCGATCCGGGCAGGCGCAGCCGATTCACTTCCGCCGGACCTCGACACGGGCGAGCAACTTCTGATCGTCAATGACTTCCCACACGGCTTCGACGACCGAGCCGTCACCCAGCTGCGCTACCTCGCCGACGAGGGGCCTTCGGTCGGCGTCCATCTGCTGATGGTCGCGGACCGAGAGGACACCGGCGCGTACGGGCCGTTGCTCGACCCCCTGTGGCGCTCGCTGCTCCGCATCACGCCGGTCGCCGACGACCACCTGGCCGACCCCTGGGTGGGCCACACCTGGACGTACGAGCCGCTGAGGATGCCCCCCGGCAGCCGGGTGCTTGAGCAGGTGCTTGCCAGGGTGGCTGCGGCCCGCCATCCCCGGCGCTTCTGAGCCGTGGTGTGGCAGCAACTACGTACCAACACCCCTGACCCGCCATTTTGAAAAACCTTTGCCCTTCTCTTTACCTTTCCTTGGTGTTCCTTGTACTGTTCTTTGGGCGGAGGGGAGTACTCCCATACGCGGCGTGCCCGTCAGTACGGACTGTGACCGGTCCCGGGGCGTCGGCCCGTGGTGCGCAGCCCGTGCGCCCGGGTGGAAGAGACCTCCGGCAGCGACGACGCTGATCAGTAGCCGTAGCGAACTGCCGGAGGCGCAGTGGACGTTTCATGGACCCTCTGGGTGCTGACCATTCTTGGTCTGTCAGCCCTTATTGCCGTCGACTTCTTCATCGGGCGCAAACCCCATGACGTGACGACCAAGGAAGCCGGGATCTGGACGATCATCTGGATCGCACTGGCTGCACTCTTCGGAATCGGCCTGCTGGTCTTCGGTGGGAGCCAGGCGGCCGGCGAGTTCTTCGCCGGCTTCATCACCGAGAAGTCGCTCAGCGTCGACAACCTCTTCGTCTTCGTCCTGATCATGGCGAAGTTCTCGGTCCCGTCCCACCTCCAGCAACGGGTGCTGCTCGTCGGTGTGCTGATCGCGCTGGTGCTACGAGCGATATTCATCGCTGCCGGTGCCGCCGTCATCGCCAACTTCTCGTGGGTCTTCTACATCTTCGGCGCGTTCCTGATCTACACCGCGTGGAAGCTCATCCAGGAGGCGCGGGCCGACGAGGAAGAGGAGTTCGAGGAGAACCGACTCCTCAAGACGATCGAGCGCCGCTTCGGAGTCGCCGACCGGTACCACGGCACCAAGCTCTTCATCCGCAAGAACGGCAAGCGCGTCCTGACGCCGCTGATGGTCGTCATGCTCGCCATCGGCACCACCGACGTGCTGTTCGCGCTGGACTCCATCCCGGCGATCTTCGGCCTGACCCAGGACCCGTACATCGTCTTCACTGCCAACGCCTTCGCCCTGATGGGGCTGAGGCAGCTGTACTTCCTGATCGGCGGTCTGCTGACGAAGCTGGTCCACCTCAGCTACGGCCTGTCGCTCATCCTCGGTTTCATCGGCGTGAAGCTGGTGCTGCACGCACTGCACGAGTCCGGAGCGCACGTCCCCGAGATCTCCATCCCGGTCTCGCTCGGCGTCATCTGCGGCGTGCTGGTGATCACCACGATAACCAGCCTCATCGCCAGCAAGAAGCAGGAGCAGGCCGAGGCGGCCGCGGAAGCGAACAAGGCCGTGGAAGCGAACAAGGCCATGGGAGCGGACGAGGCCGCGGACAAGGGTTCCAGCATCGACGCCTGACCCTGGCGGCCGGCCCGGAGGCCGTCCGGCCGAGGCAGAAACCCGCACCGGCTGGGGCGCGCAACTGTCCGTTGCTCGCCCCGGCCGGTGTTCGTACGGGTGGAATGCCCCCGCGGCTGCCGTCACCAGCCGCGGGCGCGCCACTGCGGCAGATGCGGACGCTCGTTGCCGAGCGTGGTGTCGTGACCATGGCCCGGATAGACCCAGGTCTCATCGGGCAGTTGGTCGAAGAGCTTCGTCTCCACATCGTGGAGCAGGCTCGCGAAGGCATCAGGATCCTGGTGCGTATTGCCGACCCCGCCAGGGAAGAGGCAGTCCCCGGTGAACAGATGCGGGGCGCCGTGCGGGTCGTCGTAGACGAGCGCGATGGAGCCCGGGGTGTGACCGACGAGGTGACGGGCGGTCAGAGTGACTCGGCCCACCTGGATCGTGCCGTTGTCGTCGACCAGGACATCGGTCGGGACCGGGATGCCCTCGGCGTCGTACCGCCCGGCGTACGTACGCGCGCCGGTGGCCGCCACCACCTCGCCGAGCGCCTGCCAGTGGTCGCCGTGCCGGTGGGTGGTGACGACGGAGGTGATGCCGTCGTCACCGATCAGCTGCAGCAGGGTCCCGGCCTCGTTGGCCGCGTCGATCAGGAGCTGCTCGCCGGTGGCCCGGCAGCGCAGTAGATAGGCGTTGTTGTTCATCGGGCCGACGGCGACCTTGGAGATCATCAGATCCGTCAACTCGTGTACATCAGCACGCCCGCCGACCTTGACCGCTCCGCTGTACGTCATACGTCTCAGCCTATAGCGGGGGCAGTACGGGAAGGGGGCCGCCTTCGACGGTCAGCGCCGAGCCGTCGCGGCGCCCGGAGAGCCAGCCGAGCAGCTCGGGGGCCGTACCGCGGACCGTGACAGGGCCGCCTTCGGTGCCGCCGCCCGTCGTCCTGATCCGGCCCTTGTCGTCGGCCACACGCGTGGACACGACGTCGGGGTGTCCGTCGAACCGCTCGGCGAGGAAGTCGATCTCCCGGGTGACGAACTCGTCCGGGAGATCCTCCAGCTCGTAGCCGATGCCCAGGTCGACATGGTGCAGCTCGACCTCGACGCGGCGGCGGAAGGGGATCCGGGAGGCCGAGTCGGCCACGCCGTTGCGCATCGTGACCGTGCGGGACCAGTCGGCCGGGGCCGAGGCGGCGTCCACGAAGCGGGCCGCGCTCCCGACCAGGTCGGCCAGTTGCTCGGCCTTCGGCCGGGGTGCGCCGCGTTCGATGTCGCGGTCGCGGGTTTCGCTGTCTGCGTACATGGGCCGGCCCTGGAGAACATTTACGAGCGCGTCGGCGTTACGGCAGAGGTGGGCAACGACATGGCCGCGGCTCCAGCGCGGCAGTCGCGACGGCTCGGCGAGTGCAACGTCGTCCAATTTCTCGGTGGCGCTGAGCAGCCGATCGGTCGCTTCACGTACGGCGTCCAGGTCGTGCGCGTGATCAATCATGAGGCCGAGCCTAAGGGCTGTCCCACAATCGGGTGAAGGAGTCAGCGACCGTCCGTAAATCGAATGCGCGTGCTATACGCTCGGACTCGAAAGCTTTCGTACATCGCTGTGGCGCCCCCCATACCCTGGGACAGGGGCTCAGTTCCCCCACTTCTCTCTCAAGAAAGGTGCGGACCGGCGTGGCCGACCGTCTCATCGTCCGTGGCGCTCGCGAGCACAACCTCAAGAACGTCTCGCTCGACCTCCCCCGCGACTCCCTCATCGTCTTCACCGGGCTTTCCGGGTCGGGCAAGTCGTCTCTCGCGTTCGACACGATCTTCGCCGAGGGGCAGCGACGCTACGTGGAGTCCCTCTCTTCGTACGCCCGCCAGTTCCTCGGCCAGATGGACAAGCCGGACGTCGACTTCATCGAGGGCCTCTCGCCCGCCGTCTCCATCGACCAGAAGTCGACCTCGCGCAACCCGCGCTCGACGGTCGGCACCATCACCGAGGTCTATGACTACCTCCGGTTGCTCTTCGCCCGGATCGGCAAGCCGCACTGCCCCGAGTGCGGCCGGCCCATCTCGCGCCAGTCGCCGCAGGCCATCGTCGACAAGGTGCTAGGTCTCCCCGAGGGCAGCCGCTTCCAGGTGCTCTCGCCGCTGGTGCGCGAGCGCAAGGGCGAGTTTGTCGACCTCTTCGCCGATCTGCAGACCAAGGGCTACAGCAGGGCCCGGGTCGACGGCGAGACCATCCACCTCTCCGAGCCGCCCAAGCTGAAGAAGCAGGAGAAGCACACCATCGAGGTGGTCATCGACCGCCTCACGGTGAAGGACAGCGCCAAGCGTCGGCTGACCGACTCGGTCGAGACCGCGCTCGGGCTCTCCGGCGGCATGGTCGTGCTCGACTTCGTCGACCTCCCTGAGGACGACCCCGAGCGTGAGCGGATGTACTCCGAGCACCTTTACTGCCCGTACGACGACCTCTCCTTCGAAGAGCTGGAGCCGCGCTCCTTCTCCTTCAACTCGCCCTTCGGCGCCTGCCCCGACTGCACGGGTATCGGTACGCGGATGGAGGTCGACCCGGAGCTGATCGTCCCCGACGAGGAGCGGTCTCTGGACGCGGGCGCCATCCACCCCTGGTCGCACGGCCACACCAAGGAGTACTTCGGCCGGCTGATCGGCGCGCTCGCCGAAGCCCTCGGATTCCGTACGGACATCCCCTGGGCCGGTCTGCCGCAGCGTGCCAAGAAGGCCCTGCTCTTCGGTCACAAGATCCAGACCGAGGTCCGCTACCGCAACCGCTACGGGCGCGAGCGCGCCTACACCACCCCCGCCTTCGAGGGAGCGGTGCAGTTCGTCAAGCGGCGGCACTCCGAGGCCGAGAGCGACTCCAGCCGGGAGCGCTTCGAGGGCTATATGCGGGAGGTGCCCTGCCCGACCTGCGAGGGCACGAGGCTGAAGCCGATCGTCCTGGCGGTGACGGTGATGGAGAAGTCCATCGCCCAGGTCTCCGCGATGTCGATCAGCGAGTGCGCCGAATTCCTCGGCCGGTTGAAGCTGAACGCCCGCGACAAGAAGATCGCCGAACGGGTGCTGAAGGAGGTCAACGAACGGCTGAGGTTCCTGGTCGATGTCGGCCTCGACTACCTCTCGCTGAACCGCGCGGCAGGCACTCTGTCCGGCGGCGAGGCCCAGCGCATCCGGCTGGCCACACAGATCGGCTCCGGCCTGGTCGGCGTGCTGTACGTGCTGGACGAGCCGTCCATCGGCCTGCACCAGCGGGACAACCACCGGCTGATCGAGACGCTGGTCCGGCTCCGCGACATGGGCAACACGCTCATCGTCGTCGAGCACGACGAGGACACCATCAAGGTCGCCGACTGGGTCGTCGACATCGGCCCCGGCGCTGGTGAGCACGGCGGCAAGGTGGTCCACTCCGGGTCGCTCAACGAGCTGCTGGGTAACAGTGATTCGATCACCGGTCAGTATCTGACCGGCAAGAAGTCGATCGCGATGCCTGACATCCGGCGCCCCGTCGACCCGACGCGCAGGCTCACGGTGCACGGGGCCCGGGAGAACAACCTCCAGGACATCGACGTCTCCTTCCCGCTCGGCGTGCTCACGGCCGTCACGGGTGTCTCGGGCTCCGGAAAGTCGACGCTGGTCAACGACATCCTCTACACCCACCTGGCACGCGAGCTGAACGGCGCCAAGTCGGTCCCCGGCCGCCATACCCGGGTCGACGGGGACGACCAGGTCGACAAGGTCGTGCACGTCGACCAGTCGCCCATCGGCCGAACGCCCCGGTCCAACCCGGCCACGTACACCGGCGTCTTCGACCACATCCGCAAGCTGTTCGCGGAGACGATGGAGGCGAAGGTGCGCGGCTATCTGCCGGGCCGCTTCTCCTTCAACGTCAAGGGCGGCCGCTGCGAGAACTGTTCCGGTGACGGCACGATCAAGATCGAGATGAACTTCCTGCCGGACGTGTACGTCCCGTGCGAGGTCTGCCACGGGGCTCGGTACAACCGAGAGACCCTGGAGGTCCACTACAAGGGCAAGTCCATCGCCGAGGTGCTCGATATGCCGATCGAGGAGGGTCTGGAGTTCTTCGAGGCCGTCCCGACGATCGCCCGCCACCTCCGCACGCTCCATGAGGTCGGCCTCGGATACGTCAGGCTCGGCCAGTCCGCACCGACGCTCTCCGGCGGCGAGGCGCAGCGTGTGAAGCTCGCGAGCGAGCTGCAGAAGCGCTCCACCGGCCGCACGGTCTACGTCCTGGACGAGCCGACCACGGGTCTGCACTTCGAGGACATCAGCAAGCTCATCAAGGTGCTGTCCGGGCTGGTCGACAAGGGCAACTCCGTGATCGTCATCGAGCACAACCTCGATGTGGTCAAGACCGCGGACTGGGTCATCGACATGGGCCCCGAAGGGGGCAACGGCGGCGGTCTGGTCGTCGCCGAGGGCACCCCGGAGCAGGTAGCCGGGGTTCCGACCAGCCACACCGGCAAGTTCCTCCAGGGCATCCTGGTCCCGGATCGGGTGAGTGAAGCCTCGGTGCCCGCAGCCCGCAAGCCCGTGCGGAAGGTGGCCGCGAAGAAGGCGGTCGCCGCGAAGTCGGCCCCGGTCAGGAAGACGGCCACGGCAAGGACCGCCAAGACGGTTGAGGCGAAGAAGCCCGCGGCGAAGAAGGCAAGCCGCGCGCGCAGGGCCTGACGGCCCTGTGCCCGGGCTGCGGCCCCCGGAAATCGGGGGCTGCCGCTTCAGTCGGTACGGCGCCCCGCTCGCCGCAGGACTCGGTATGGCTGCGCGCCACCACCAGGGCTCGGTGAGGCCTTCGCGCGGCCGATGCGTGCACGTTCCAGGCGATTCGGTCCGCCCACGCGTGGCCGCGTGCCCGTACGCCCGCCCGCTCGCCCCTTCCCACGTACCCCGGTTGGTCCTGTCAGCCGTTCCTAACCTCCTGACCAGGGACAATCACACTTGGGTGGCCCGGCCACCGACCCTCCGGTCTCCGCCGGTATCGTCGGTTCTGTCACCGATGGCTCTGATGCCCGCGGGCACCTCTGGTGCTCCCGGTGCCTCAGCTGCCCCCGGAACCTTCTGCCCCCCCTCTGACCAGTGGAGACCGCATGCCCGGCCAGCCCGCCGCCCGCCGTACCGTGCTGAAGGGTGCCGTTCTCGCCGGCGCCGCAGGGCTGGGAGTGGCCGGCTGCTCGACCGAATCGAAGCTCGGCCACGCCGAAACTCCGACGCCGACCGCCCCCGTCGCGCTCGGCGCAGCGGAAGAGGTTCCGGTCGGCGGGTCCAAGCTCTACCGCGACCAGCGGGTCATCGTCACGTGCCCGGCCAAGGGCCAGTACAAGGCGTTCAGCGCCCAGTGCACCCACGCGGGCTGCCTGCTGGACAAGGTCGAGGACAACGTGGGGAACTGCCCCTGCCACGGCAGTCGCTTCGATACGACGACCGGCAACGCGCTGGAAGGCCCGGCGACCGCGCCGCTGCCCTCGGTCCCGGTCAGGATCGAGGGCGGGAAGCTCGTCGCGGGCCCCGACGCCTGACGCCCTGCCCGGGACGGACTCACTCCCAGTGCCGCACGGGCGCTGCGCGGCGCGCCCGCCGAGACCTGGGCGCACCCCTGAGCACGGCCCACTGCCGAGCCGCCGCACTGTCACTGCCCGCAAGTAGGGTGGTACACATGGCAGACCCCTCCAGCTACCGCCCCAAGCCGGGACAGATCCCCGACTCCCCGGGGGTCTACAAATTCCGCGACGAACACCGCCGGGTGATCTACGTCGGAAAGGCCAAGAACCTGCGCCAGCGCCTGGCCAATTACTTCCAGGATGTGGCCGCGCTCCACCCGCGCACGCGCACGATGGTCACCACGGCCGCCTCGGTGGAGTGGACCGTCGTCTCCACGGAGGTCGAGGCGCTCCAGCTGGAGTACTCCTGGATCAAGGAGTACGACCCCCGGTTCAACGTCAAGTACCGCGACGACAAGAGCTATCCGTATCTCGCGGTCACGCTCAACGAGGAATTCCCGCGTGTCCAGGTCATGCGAGGGTCCAAGAAGAAGGGTGTGCGCTACTTCGGTCCGTACGGCCACGCCTGGGCGATCCGCGAGACCGTCGATCTGATGCTCCGGGTCTTTCCCGTACGCACGTGCTCCGCCGGTGTCTTCAAGAACGCCGCGCGGACCGGCCGCCCGTGTCTTCTCGGATACATCGGCAAGTGCTCGGCCCCCTGCGTAGGCCGGGTCACCCCCGAAGAACACCGCGAACTGGCGGGCGACTTCTGCGACTTCATGGCCGGGCGCACCGGCACGTACATCCGTCGCCTGGAGAAGGACATGATGGCGGCGGCCGAGGAGATGGAGTACGAGCGGGCGGCCCGGCTCCGTGACGATGCGGAGGCCCTCAAACGGGCCATGGAGAAGAGCGCCGTCGTCCTCGCCGACGCCACCGACGCCGACCTGATCGCGGTCGCCGAGGACGAGCTCGAAGCCGCCGTCCAGATCTTCCATGTGCGCGGCGGCCGGGTGCGCGGCCAGCGCGGCTGGGTCACCGACAAGGTTGAGCACGTCGACACCTCGGGTCTGGTCGAGCACGCCCTGCAGCAGCTGTACGGCGAGGAGACGGGCGACTCCGTCCCCAAGGAGGTCCTCGTCCCGGCCCTCCCCGAGCACCCCGACGCGGTCTCCCAGTGGCTCGCCGACCGCAGGGGCTCCCATGTCAGCCTGCGCATCCCGCAGCGCGGCGACAAGAAGGACCTGATGGTGACGGTCCAGCGCAACGCCCAGCAGGCCCTGGGGCTGCACAAGACCAAGCGCGCCTCCGATCTGACAACCCGCTCCCGCGCGCTGGAGGAGATCGCCGAGGCGCTCGGCCTCGACACGGCGCCGCTGCGCATCGAGTGCTTCGACATCTCCCATCTCCAGGGCGATGACGTGGTCGCTTCCATGGTCGTCTTCGAGGACGGGCTGGCCCGCAAGAGCGAGTACCGCCGCTTCCAGATCAAGGGCTTCGAGGGCCAGGACGACGTCCGGTCCATGCACGAGGTGATCGGCCGCCGTTTCAAGCGGTATCTCCAGGAGAAGGAGCGGACGGGGGAGTGGGAGGAGACCCCCGCGCCGACCGGTCCCGTCCCGGGCACCACCCCCGATCCGGACGCCGAGCCCCGCGAGGACGACGGCCGTCCCAAGCGGTTCGCCTATCCGCCGCAACTCGTCGTGGTCGACGGCGGCCAGCCGCAGGTCGCCGCCGCCAAGCGCGCCCTCGACGAGCTCGGGATCGACGACATCGCTGTCTGTGGCCTCGCCAAGCGCCTCGAAGAGGTCTGGCTGCCCGATGACGACGACCCCGTCGTCCTGCCCCGCTCCAGCGAGGGCCTCTACCTCCTCCAGCGTGTCCGTGACGAGGCCCACCGCTTCGCGATCACGTATCAGCGGGTCAAGCGGGCCAAGCGCATCCGTTCCAGCCCCCTGGATGCCGTAGCCGGCCTCGGCGGGACCCGGAAACAGGCGCTGATCAAGCACTTCGGCTCCGTGAAGAAGCTGAAGCAGGCGACAATCGACGAGATCTGCGAGGTTCCGGGGATAGGTCGCAGGACGGCGGAATCAGTGGCTGTCGCCCTGGCCTCGGCCGCCCCGGCCACGCCCGCCGTGAACACGGCGACAGGAGAGATCATTGAGGATGACGACGGGGGCAGCACCACATGACTGAGCACGAACACGAAGTCGAGCACGACGGCACCGACCGAGCAGACGGAGCAGGACACGTGAGTACGGGCATCACGATCGATACGGGTGACGGGAATGCGGCCATCCCCGAGCTGGTGATCATCTCGGGGATGTCGGGCGCCGGACGCAGCACCGCGGCCAAGTGTCTGGAGGACCTCGGCTGGTTCGTCGTCGACAACCTGCCGCCCGCCCTGATCCCCACCATGGTCGAGCTCGGTGCGCGCTCGCAGGGCAACGTGGCCCGGATCGCCGTGGTCGTCGACGTGCGGGGCCGCCGCTTCTTCGACAACCTCCGCGAGTCCCTCGCCGACCTGGAGGCGAAGCACGTCACCCGGCGCATCGTCTTCCTGGAGTCCTCCGACGACGCCCTGGTCCGCCGCTTCGAATCGGTCCGCCGCCCGCACCCCCTCCAGGGTGACGGCCGGATCGTCGACGGCATCGCCGCCGAGCGCGACCTGCTGCGCGAACTGCGCGGCGACGCCGACCTGGTGATCGACACCTCCAGCCTCAATGTGCACGAACTGCGCGCCAAGATGGACGCCCAGTTCGCCGGCGACGCAGAGCCGGAGCTGCGCGCCACGGTGATGTCGTTCGGCTTCAAGTACGGCCTGCCGGTCGACGCCGACCTGGTGGTCGACTGCCGCTTCCTGCCCAACCCGCACTGGGTCCCTGAGCTGCGCCCGTTCACCGGGCTCAACGAAGAGGTCTCCGCCTACGTCTTCGACCAACCCGGAGCCAAGGAATTCCTCAACCAGTACACCGAGCTGCTCCAGCTCGTTGCCGCCGGGTACCGCCGTGAGGGCAAGCGCTATGTGACGATCGCCGTCGGCTGCACGGGCGGCAAGCACCGCTCGGTCGCCATGTCCGAGAAGCTCGCGGCCAGGCTCACGACCGAAGGGATCGAGACCGTCCTCGTCCACCGGGACATGGGGCGCGAGTGACCAGCCGTAATCTGCGCCTGCGGCGGCTGCGCAGAGCTGCCTCCGCGCTCTCCGGCCGCAAGCGCGGCGCGCAGCCCAAGGTCGTCGCCCTCGGCGGCGGCATGGGCCTGTCCGCGTCGCTCGCAGCGCTCCGCCGGATCACCGGCGATCTCACGGCAGTGGTCACCGTCGCCGACGACGGCGGCTCCAGCGGCCGGCTCCGCGAGGAGCTCGGAGTCCTGCCGCCTGGCGATCTGCGCAAGGCGCTCGCCGCCCTGTGCGGTGACGACGACTGGGGCCAGACCTGGGCCCAGGTCATCCAGCACCGCTTCCAGTCCAAGGGTGATCTGCACGAGCACGCGGTCGGCAATCTGCTGATCGTCGCCCTGTGGGAGCAGCTCGGCGACCATGTCCAGGCCTTGGACCTGGTCGGCAAGCTCCTCGGGGCGCACGGCCGGGTGCTGCCCATGTCCGCTGTGCCGCTGGAGCTCCAGGCGCTGGTCCGGGGACACGACCCGGCCCGCCCGGACGAGGTGGACACGGTGCGCGGCCAGGCCACCGTGGCGCTCACCCCGGGCGAGGTGCAGTCCGTCCACCTCGTCCCGAACGACCCGCCAGCCGTTCCTGAGGCCGTCGCCGCTGTCCTGGACGCCGATTGGGTGGTGCTCGGCCCGGGGTCCTGGTTCTCCTCCGTCATGCCGCATCTGCTCGTCCCGGAACTGCTCGACGCGCTCATCGAGACCAAGGCCCGCAAGGTCCTCTCGCTCAACCTCGCACCGCAACCCGGCGAAACTGATGGCTTCTCTCCGCAGCGTCATTTGGAGGTTTTGGGACGACACGCCCCTAAACTCGCCATGGACGTGGTGCTGGCCGACGAAGCCGCCGTGCCCGATCGCGAGTCCCTCGCCGACGCCGCCAAGCGGCTCGGCGCCGCGGTCGAGCTGGCGCCGGTGGCCTCACCCGACGGCGTTCCGATCCATGATCCGGAGCTGTTGGCCGCCGCGTACGACCGTATTTTTCGGATGCATGGAAGGATCGGCCCATGGCGATGACGCCAGCGGTGAAGGACGAAATCTCTCGGCTTCCCGTGACCCGGACCTGCTGCAGGAAAGCGGAAGTCTCGGCGATTCTTCGGTTCGCGGGCGGGTTGCACCTGGTGAGCGGCCGGATTGTGATCGAGGCGGAGCTGGACACCGCGATGGCGGCGCGCCGGCTGAAGCGGGACATTCTCGAAATCTTCGGGCACAGCTCGGAGCTGATCGTGATGGCCCCCGGCGGGCTGCGGCGCGGCTCCCGCTTTGTCGTACGGGTGGTGGCGGGCGGCGATCAGCTGGCGCGCCAGACCGGCCTGGTGGACGGCCGTGGCCGGCCCATCCGTGGCCTGCCCCCGCAGGTGGTCTCGGGGGCCACCTGCGATGCCGAGGCCGCCTGGCGCGGGGCCTTCCTGGCCCATGGCTCGCTCACCGAGCCGGGCCGCTCCTCTTCACTGGAGGTGACCTGCCCGGGCCCGGAGGCGGCGCTCGCGCTGGTCGGCGCGGCCCGCAGGCTCTCCATCGCGGCAAAGGCCCGTGAAGTGCGCGGGGTGGACCGGGTCGTCGTTCGTGACGGCGACGCGATCGGTGCCCTGCTCACCCGGCTCGGCGCCCATGAGCAGGTGCTGGCCTGGGAGGAGCGGCGGATGCGCCGGGAGGTCCGCGCCACTGCCAACCGGCTCGCCAACTTTGACGACGCCAACCTGCGTCGTTCCGCGCGGGCCGCGGTCGCCGCGGGCGCCCGGGTGGGGCGCGCGCTGGAGATCCTGGGCGAGGAGGTGCCCGAGCACCTCGCGGCGGCCGGACGGCTGCGCATGGAGCACAAGCAGGCCTCCTTGGAAGAGCTGGGCGCGCTCGCCGACCCGCCGCTGACCAAGGACGCGGTCGCCGGCCGGATCCGCCGACTGCTGGCAATGGCCGACAAGCGGGCCCAGGACCTGGGCATCCCGGGCACGGAATCCACCCTCAGCGAGGAGCTCGCCGACGGCCTGGTGGGCTGAGAGGCTGTCGGGTGAATCGGGCGGCCGCGCCCCGCCACGCACGCTTCCCGCGTTACCGAAATGTCCTAGTATTTTCTTCCCCGAGCTCTCAAGGGGCGGGGGAGACCCCATCCGAGGCCATCCAGGCGCCTTGGAATCGCACGCACCAGCCCGCGGCTGCTTTCCGATCGGAGACCGCCCGCCATCCTCTGGCGTGCGAGGGCCATGAAACCGGTCGAATGCGGAACGCGCAGCATTCCCAGGAGTGTTGACGCTCCGTAAGTATTGGCGCAAATGCGGCCGAGTATCCGGAGGTCCGTAATCCTATCGAGGGGTACGGACCTCTGCGGCTCCAGCGGCCCCGCTCGATGTCACTCCAGGGGCATCGGAGGAGTAGGGTCGAAGGCGGTCGGGGACATCTCATACAACTCGCCGGGGTTGAAACCCCGCGTACCTAACGAGGAGATCGGTTCGTGACGATCCGCGTAGGCATCAACGGCTTTGGCCGCATCGGTCGTAACTACTTCCGCGCGTTGCTGGAGCAGGGTGCGGACATTGAGATCGTGGCTGTCAACGACCTGGGTGACACTGCGACCACGGCGCACCTCCTGAAGTACGACACCATTCTGGGTCGTCTCAAGGCCGAGGTGAGCCACACCGCCGACAGCATCACTGTCGACGGCCACACCATCAAGGTGCTCTCCGAGCGCAACCCGGCTGACATCCCCTGGGGTGAGCTGGGCGTCGACATCGTCATCGAGTCGACCGGCATCTTCACCAAGAAGGCCGACGCCGAGAAGCACATCGCGGGTGGCGCCAAGAAGGTCCTCATCTCGGCTCCGGCCAAGAACGAGGACATCACCATCGTGATGGGTGTCAACGAGGACAAGTACGACGCGGCCAACCACCACGTCATCTCCAACGCCTCCTGCACCACCAACTGTGTCGCGCCGATGGCCAAGGTTCTGGATGAGAGCTTCGGCATTGTCAAGGGCCTCATGACGACGGTCCACGCGTACACGAACGACCAGCGCATCCTGGACTTCCCGCACTCCGACCTGCGTCGTGCCCGCGCCGCCGCGGAGAACATCATCCCGACCACGACCGGTGCCGCCAAGGCCACCGCTCTGGTGCTTCCGCAGCTCAAGGGCAAGCTCGACGGTATGGCCATGCGTGTCCCGGTCCCGACCGGTTCGGTCACCGACCTGGTCATCACGCTGGAGCGCGAGGTCACCCGCGACGAGGTCAACGCCGCCTTCCAGAAGGCTGCCGAGGAAGGCCCGCTCAAGGGCAAGCTGTTCTACACCGAGGACCCGATCGTGTCCTCGGACATCGTCTCGGACCCGGCCTCCTGCACATTCGACTCCCTGCTTACCATGGCAGAGGGCTCGCAGGTCAAGGTCATCGGCTGGTACGACAACGAGTGGGGCTACTCCAACCGCCTCGTCGACCTGACCGTCTTCGTCGGCAGCCGGCTCTGACCGTCGAATCGGCAGGCACCTCGATGTGAGCACGGGGCTCGAACAGCGCAATACCGCGCTGTTCGAGCCTCGTTGCATGCTCTCTCGTCCTCCCAAGGAGTCCAGCAAGATGAAGACGATCAACGAACTTCTCGCCGAAGGGGTCACCGGAAAGCGCGTATTCGTCCGCGCCGACCTCAACGTGCCGCTGAGCGGCACCACCATCACCGACGACGGCCGCATCCGAGCCGTCCAGCCGACCGTGGAGAAGCTCGCCGCGGCCGGCGCGCGGGTCATCGTCGCCTCGCACCTGGGCCGCCCCAAGGGCGCCCCGGACCCCGCCTTCTCCCTGGCGCCCGCTGCGGCCCGTCTGGGTGAGCTCATCGGCGCCGACGTGGCGTTCGCGACCGACACGGTCGGCGAGTCCGCCCGCGCCACGGTCGCCGCCCTCGCCGACGGCCGGGTCGCCGTCATCGAGAACCTCCGCTTCAACCCCGGTGAGACGTCGAAGGACGACGCCGAGCGCGGCGCGTTCGCCGACCAGCTTGCCGAGCTCGCCGATGTGTACGTGGGCGACGGCTTCGGAGCCGTACACCGCAAGCACGCCTCGGTCTTCGACCTCCCGGCCCGGCTGCCGCACGCCGCCGGCGACCTGATCGCCACTGAGGTCGGCGTACTGAAGAAGCTCACCGAGAACGTCGAGCGCCCGTACGCCGTCGTACTCGGTGGCTCCAAGGTCTCCGACAAGCTCGGCGTCATCGACCACCTGCTGGAGCGCGCCGACCGCATCCTCATCGGCGGCGGCATGGCGTACACCTTCCTCAAGGCCCAGGGCCACGAGGTCGGCAGCTCGCTTCTGCAGGAGGACCAGATCCCGGCGGTGCTGGAGTATCTGAGGCGCGCCGAGGAGAAGGGCGTGGAGTTCGTGCTCCCCGTCGATGTCGTGGTCTCCGAGCAGTTCCCGGACCTCAAGACCAAGGCTCCGACCGAGCACCGTACCGTGCCCGCGGACGCCATCCCGGCCGGTTTCATGGGCCTGGACAACGGCCCCGAGACCAACAAACTGTATGCCTCGAAGCTCGCCGACGCCGTCACCGTCTTCTGGAACGGCCCAATGGGAGTCTTCGAGCACCCTGATTACGCCGAGGGCACCCGGGCTGTCGCCCAGGCTCTCGTCGACTCCTCGGGCTTCAGCGTGGTCGGAGGTGGCGACTCCGCCGCAGCCGTCCGCATCCTGGGCTTCGACGAGAATGCATTCGGACACATCTCGACCGGTGGCGGCGCCAGCCTCGAATACCTTGAGGGCAAGACGCTTCCCGGCCTCGCCGCACTGGAGGACTGACCTTTCATGAGTACCCGTACCCCGCTGATGGCGGGCAACTGGAAGATGAACCTCAACCACCTCGAGGCCATCGCACACGTCCAGAAGCTCGCCTTTGCCCTGGCCGACAAGGACTACGACGCCGTTGAGGTCGCGGTCCTGCCGCCCTTCACCGACCTGCGCTCCGTGCAGACCCTGGTGGACGGCGACAAGCTGAAGATCAAGTACGGCGCCCAGGACATCTCGGCGCACGACTCCGGCGCGTACACCGGTGAGATCTCCGGCCCGATGCTCGCCAAGCTGAAGTGCACCTATGTCACCGTCGGCCACAGCGAGCGCCGCCAGTACCACGGCGAGACCGACGAGATCTGCAACACCAAGGTGAAGGCCGCCTTCAAGCACGGCCTGACCCCGATCCTCTGCGTCGGCGAGGAGCTGGAGGTCCGTGAGGCGGGCAACCACGTCGCGCACACGCTCGCGCAGGTCGACGGTGGTCTCAAGGACCTCCCCGCCGAGCTGGCCGAGTCGATCGTGATCGCGTACGAGCCGGTCTGGGCGATCGGGACCGGTAAGGTCTGCGGCTCCGAAGACGCCCAGGAGGTCTGCGGGGCGATCCGCAGCCGCCTCGCCGAGCTGTACTCGCAGGACCTGGCCGACACGGTCCGTATCCAGTACGGAGGCTCGGTGAAGTCCGGGAACGTCGCCGAGATCATGTCAAAGCCCGATGTGGACGGCGCGCTGATCGGCGGGGCCGCACTGGACGCCGACGAGTTCGTCAAGATCGTCCGCTTCCAGGACCAGTGAGTATGCGGTAGCGCGGATCCGTCGTACCCTTGCGGGGGCCGAGGAGGGTGTAGCCTCCCGGCCCCCGCTGTTCGCACATGCAGTCCAGAGAATTCCGGAAAGTAGGGACCAGCCGTGATTTTGGCGTTCCAGATCGCCCTGATCGTCTTCAGCCTGCTGCTGATGCTGCTGGTGCTGATGCACAAGGGAAAGGGCGGCGGCCTCTCCGACATGTTCGGTGGCGGCATGCAGTCGTCCGTGGGCGGCTCCTCGGTCGCCGAGCGGAACCTCGACCGGATCACCGTGTTCATCGGTCTGGCCTGGTTCGCGTGCATTGTTGTGCTTGGTCTGCTGATCAAACTGGACAACTGACCCGTCGTACGCGATTCCCGGTGGGGGTGTAACTCCTTTCACTGGACGCGCGTTGGGCCTTACGTAGACTGGGGCATCTTCGAGCACCATCACGCAGGGAGTTACGACCGTGGCAAGTGGCAACGCGATCCGGGGAAGCCGGGTCGGAGCGGGGCCGATGGGGGAGGCCGAGCGGGGCGAGTCCGCGCCGCGCCTCCGCATCTCCTTCTGGTGCTCGAACGGGCACGAGACGCAGCCGAGCTTCGCCAGTGACGCGCAGGTACCGGAGACTTGGGACTGCCCGCGCTGTGGTTTCCCGGCCGGCCAGGACCGGGACAGCCCGCCGGACCCGCCGCGCACCGAACCGTACAAGACGCACCTCGCGTACGTACGCGAGCGGCGCAGTGACGCGGACGGCGAGGCCATCCTCGCCGAGGCCCTGGCAAAACTCCGGGGTGAGATCTAGTCACCCCGGTTGTTGTTCACCGGCCGGACACCTCACTGGGTGTCCGGCCGGACTGCTCTTGCTGTGCCGCAGCTCGCAATTGCCTGTCAATCCCTCTGATCAATTAAGTTGGAAGGGCAGCGGGGCATCTGCAGGCACAAGAAGAAGTGGGCTGATATCCGGGATGAATACACCAAGCCGAACCAGGCTCAACCAGACGCCCGAGTGGACCGCTCTGGGCAAGCACCGCGAACAGCTCGGGACGACGCATCTGCGGCAGCTCTTCGCGGACGATCCGGACCGCGGCACCGGATATACCCTCCGGGTCGGCGATCTGTATGTCGACTACTCCAAGCACCTGGCCACCGACGACACGTTCCGGCTGCTGCGCGGGCTCGCCGATGCCACCGGCGTGGCCGAGCTGCGGGACGCGATGTTCCGCGGCGAGAAGATCAACACCACCGAGGACCGCGCCGTCCTGCACACCGCGCTGCGTGCCCCGCGCGATGCGGTGATCGAGGTCGACGGCGAGAACGTGGTGCCCGCCGTGCATGCCGTACTCGACAAGATGGCGGCCTTCTCCGACCGCATCAGGTCGGGAGAGTGGACCGGTCACACCGGTAAGCGCATCAAGAACATCGTCAACATCGGCATCGGCGGCTCCGACCTCGGCCCCGCCATGGCATACGAGGCGCTGCGCTCCTTCACGGACCGCGCCCTCACCGTCCGCTTCGTGTCGAACGTCGACGGCGCCGACCTCCACGAGGCCGTGCGCGATCTCGACCCGGCCGAGACGCTCTTCATCATCGCGTCGAAGACCTTCACCACGATCGAGACCATCACCAACGCCACCTCCGCCCGCAACTGGCTGCTGACCGGCCTGGGGGCCGGTCAGGACGCGGTCGCCAAGCACTTTGTGGCGTTGTCCACGAATGCCGAGAAGGTCACGGACTTCGGCATCGACACCGCCAACATGTTCGAGTTCTGGGACTGGGTCGGCGGCCGCTACTCGTACGACTCCGCCATCGGACTCTCGCTGATGATCGCCATCGGCCCGGACCGGTTCCGCGAGATGCTCGACGGCTTCCACCTCGTCGACGAGCATTTCCGCACCGCCCCCGCCGAGGACAATGCGCCGCTGCTGCTGGGCTTGTTGGGCGTCTGGTACGGCGCGTTCTTCGACGCGCAGTCGCATGCCGTGCTGCCGTACAGCCACTATCTGTCCAAGTTCACCGCTTACTTGCAGCAGCTGGACATGGAGTCCAACGGCAAGTCCGTGGACCGGGACGGCAATCCGGTCGACTGGCAGACCGGACCGGTCGTCTGGGGCACCCCCGGCACCAATGGGCAGCACGCCTATTACCAGCTGATCCACCAGGGCACCAAGGTCATCCCGGCCGACTTCATCGGCTTTGCCGAGCCGGTCGCCGACCTGCTGCCCGGTCTGGTCGCCCAGCACGATCTGCTGATGGCCAACTTCTTCGCCCAGACCCAGGCGCTGGCCTTCGGCAAGACGCCGGACGAGGTCCGGGCCGAGGGCGTCGCCGAGGAGCTGGTGGCGCACAAGACCTTCCAGGGCAACCACCCGACGACGACGATCCTGGCCGACAGGCTGACCCCGTCCGTCCTCGGCCAGCTGATCGCGCTGTACGAGCACAAGGTCTTCGTCCAGGGCGCCATCTGGAACATCGACTCCTTCGACCAGTGGGGCGTCGAACTCGGCAAGGTCCTCGCCAAGAAGATCGAGCCGGTGCTGACCGAGACCTCGGCATCAGCCGCTGCCACGGCGGAGGGGGGCGAGCAGCTGGACAGCTCGACCGCCGCGCTCGTCCGGGCGTACCGCGCCCGCAGGGGGCGCTGAGCCGATGGCCACGGGGGAGCGGAGGCTGAGGCCGCCGAACAATCGGTGATTGGTTCCCGGACACTTCAGCCGTTCACGCCGCAGGCCCGGCCGCTCCGTAGAGCGAGCCGGGCCTGTGTGCAACGTTGAATCGTGGGTAAGACCGTTACTGACGAGTGCTCAGGGAGAGGCCGGCGGATACAGTGCGCGCGGCAGCCGCGAGGCCGCCGCCGCGTCCAGCAGCCACAGAGTGCGGCTGCGTCCGTACGCTCCGGCTGCCGGGGCCTGGATCTCTCCGGCGCCCGAGAGCGCGATCTCCGCGGCCTCCGCCTTGTCCTCGCCCGCGGCGAGCAGCCACACCTCGCGCGCCGCCCGGATCGCGGGCAGCGTGAGCGAGATGCGGATGGGCGGCGGTTTGGGAGCGCCGTGCACACCGACGACGGTGCGCTCGGTCTCCCGCACCGCGGGCAGCTCCGGGAAGAGCGACGCTACATGCGTGTCCGGGCCGACGCCCAGCATCAGCACATCGAACGTCGGCACCGGACCGTGGTCCTCCGGACCGGCCGCCGTGGCCAGTTCGACGGCGTACGCGGCCGCTGCCGCGTCGGCGTCGTTGCCACAGGGGCCGTCCGAAGCAGGCATCGCGTGCACCCGGGACGGAGTCAGCGGCACCGAGTCCAGCAGGGCCTCGCGGGCCTGCGTGACATTGCGCTCCGGGTCGCCCTCGGGCAGGAACCGCTCGTCACCCCACCACAGGTCGAGCCGGGACCAGTCGATCGCGTCCCTGGCGGGTGCGTCGGCGAGTGCGGCCAGCAGGCCGTTGCCGTTGCGCCCGCCGGTGAGCACCACCGAGGCGTGACCGCGCGCGGCCTGGGCGTCCACGATCTTCGTGATCAGCCGGGCCGCGGCGGCCTGCGCCATCAGCTCCTTGTCGTGGTGCACAACAAGTTGAGGGGCACTCACTTCGCCGCCGCCTTCTTGGCCGCGGTCTTCTTCGCGGCGGAAGGGGCGGCAGGGGCGGCAGGAGCGGCAGCGGGTTCGGCCGGCTTCGGGTCCGCCGGTCCGCCGAGCTTCTCCACGCCGAACTTCACCGTCGCCTCGTAGGTGTTGTCCGGGTCCAGGCGCCGCAGCTCCTCGGCGAGCAATTCGGCGGTGTCCCGCCGCTTGAGCGCCACCGCACGATCCGGCTGGCCCTGCATCGAGAGCGTGGCCAGCGAACCGTCCGGCCGGTCCAGGACGATGACGCCGTTCTTGGTCTCCATCCGCACGGCCGTCAGACCGGGGCCGCCGGACAGGGTGCGCTCCACCGGAACCTTGAGCCGGTTCGCCAGCCACATGGCGAGCAGCTCACAGCTCGGGTTCTCCGACTCGCCCTCGACCATCGCCGAGACGACCTCGACGTGCTGCTGGTCGAGCGCGGCCGCCAGCATCGAGCGCCAGGGCGTGATGCGGGTCCAGGCCAGATCGGTGTCGCCCGGGGTGTACGACCGGCCGCGCACCACGAGTTCGTCGCTCGGGTGCTCCGCCGAGTACGCGTCCGTGATCCGGCGCTGGGCGAGCGCGCCCAGCGGGTCCTTCGCCGGGTCGTCGGGGGCGCCCTCGGGCCACCAGACCACTACCGGGGCGTCCGGCAGCAGCAGCGGCAGGACCACCGACTGGGCGTGGTTGGCCAGCTCGCCGTGGAGACGCAGGACGACGGTCTCGCCGGCGCCCGCGTCGGAGCCGACCCGCACTTCTGCGTCGAGCCGGGCATCCCGGCGGCTGCGCGGCGAGCGGCTGACCCGCTTGATCACCGCGATGATCCGCGAGGGATGTTCGCGCGAGGCGTCGCCGGCCGACTTGAGGGCGTCGTACGCGTTCTCCTCGTCGGTGACGATCACCAGGGTCAGCACCATGCCGATGGCCGGGGTGCCGATGGCACGACGGGCCGACACCAGCGCCTGGTTGATCTTGCTGGAAGTGGTCTCCGTGAGATCGATCTTCATGGCAGGCGCCAGCTCCGTCCGTCTCGTGCAAGCATCTCGTCCGCCTCGGCGGGACCCCAGGTGCCCGCCGGGTACTGCGCGGGCTTGCCGTGCTTGTCCCAGTACGCCTCGATCGGGTCGAGAATGTTCCAGGAGAGTTCGACCTCCTGGTGCCGCGGGAACAGGTTGGCGTCGCCGAGCAGCACATCGAGGATGAGCCGCTCGTACGCCTCCGGGCTGGACTCCGTGAAGGACTCGCCGTAGGCGAAGTCCATCGTGACGTCCCGGACCTCCATCGAGGTGCCGGGCACCTTGGAGCCGAACCGCACGGTGACGCCCTCGTCCGGCTGGACCCGGATGACCAGGGCGTTGCCGCCCAGCTCCTTGGTCGCGCCGGACTCGAAGGGCAGATACGGAGCGCGCTTGAAGACGACCGCGATCTCCGTGACCCGGCGGCCGAGCCGCTTTCCGGTACGGAGGTAGAACGGCACACCGGCCCAGCGGCGGTTGTTGATCGTCAGCTTGATCGCGGCATAGGTGTCGGTCGTCGACTTGGGGTCGATGCCGTCCTCTTCCAGGTAGCCGGGGACCTCCTTGCCGCCCTGCCACGCGTGCGCGTACTGGCCGCGCACCGTGTGCTTGCCCAGGTCCTCCGGTAGCTCCACCGCCGTGAGCACCTTGAGCTTCTCGGCGACCAGAGCCTTCGGGTGGAAGGAGCCGGGCTCCTCCATCGCGGTCAGCGCCAGCAGCTGGAGCAGGTGGTTCTGGATGACGTCACGAGCGGCGCCGATGCCGTCGTAGTAGCCGGCCCGGCCGCCGATGCCGATGTCCTCGGCCATCGTGATCTGGACGTGGTCGACGTACGACCTGTTCCAGATCGGCTCGAACATCGTGTTGGCGAACCGCAGCGCCAGGATGTTCTGGACCGTCTCCTTGCCCAGGTAGTGGTCGATCCGGAAGACCTCGTTGGGCGGGAACACGTCGTGCACGAGCTGGTTGAGCTCCTGCGCGCTGGCGAGGTCGTGGCCGAAGGGCTTCTCGATGACGGCACGCCGCCAGGAGCCTTCCTTCTGGTCGGCAAGACCGTGCTTCTTGAGCTGCTGGACGACCTTGGGGAAGAACTTCGGCGGCACGGACAGGTAGAAGGCGAAATTGCCGCCCGTGCCCTGTGCCTTGTCGAGCTCCTGGATCGTGGCCTTCAGTGTTTCGAAGGCGTCATCGTCGTCGAAGTTGCCCTGGACGAAGCGCATCCCCTGGATGAGCTGCTGCCAGACCTCTTCGCGGAACGGCGTACGGGCGTGCTGCTTGACTGCGTCGTGGACCTCTTCCGCGAAGTCCTCGTCGTGCCACTCGCGGCGCGCGAAACCGATGAGGGAGAAGCCCGGCGGTAGCAGGCCGCGGTTGGCCAGGTCATAGACGGCGGGCATCAGCTTCTTGCGGGACAAATCGCCCGTGACGCCAAAGATGACCAGACCCGACGGGCCCGCGATACGCGGGAGCCGTCGGTCCTGGGGGTCACGAAGCGGGTTGGCTCCGGGAACACCGGACAAGGTGGTCAGTCCTCCGAAGGAGCGAGGCGCTTGAGCTCCGCCTCGGTCGAGTTGAGCAGGTCGATCCAGGACGCCTCGAACTTCTCGACGCCCTCGTCCTCGAGGAGCTGGACGACGTCGTCGTAGGAGATCCCGAGCCCCGCGACGGCGTCGAGCTCGGCGCGGGCCTGCTCGTAGGTGCCGGCGATGGTGTTGCCCGTGATCCGTCCGTGGTCCGCCGTGGCGTCCAGGGTGGCCTCTGGCATGGTGTTCACCGTGCCGGGGGCGACCAGTTCGTCGACGTACAGGGTGTCCTTGTATGCAGGGTCCTTGACACCGGTCGAGGCCCACAGCGGACGCTGCTTGTTGGCCTGCGCCTTGTCCAGGGCGGCCCAGCGGTCCGACGGCGGTGTCGATGCGTCGGCAGAGCCGAACACCTCCTCGAACGCCTGGTAGGCGAGCCGGGCATTGGCGAGCGCCGCCTTGCCCTTGAGCGCCTTGGCCTCCGGGGTACCGACCGTGTCGAGCCGCTTGTCGATCTCGGTGTCCACCCGGGACACGAAGAACGAAGCCACCGAGTGAATCCTGGACAGGTCCAGGCCTGCGGCCTTCGCCTTCTCCAGACCCGCCAGGTAGGCGTCCATGACCTCGCGGTAGCGCTCCAGCGAGAAGATCAGCGTGACATTGACGCTGATGCCCTTGCCGATGACCTCGGTGATCGCCGGGAGACCGGCCTTCGTCGCCGGGATCTTGATCAGCGTGTTGGGCCGGTCCACCAGCCAGGCCAGCTGCTTGGCCTCGGCGACAGTGGCATCGGTGTGATGGGCCAGACGCGGGTCGACCTCGATGGAGACCCGGCCGTCCTGACCGTCCGTGGCGTCGAAGACCGGACGCAGGATGTCCGCGGCGTCCCGTACGTCCGCCGTCGTGATCATGCGGATGGCCTCGTCGACGGTGACCTTGCGGGTGGCGAGGTCGGTGAGCTGCTGCTCGTAACCATCGCCATGTGAAATCGCCTTCTGGAAGATCGACGGGTTGGTCGTGACACCCACGACGTGCTGCTCGTCGATCAGCTCCGCAAGATTGCCCGAGGTGATCCGCTTGCGCGACAGATCGTCGAGCCAGATCGCCACACCCTCGTCGGAGAGGCGCTTGAGTGCGTCTGTCATGAGAATTGCATCTCCTGCTAGTCGTATAACGGTGTCAGCGCGTGGCGGCGGCGAGAGATTCCCGCGCAGCAGCGGCGACGTGCTCGCCGGTGAAGCCGAACTCACGGAAGAGGACCTTGGCGTCGGCCGAGGCACCGAAGTGCTCGAGCGAGACGATCCGGCCGGCGTCTCCGACGTACTGGTGCCAGGTGAGACCGATACCGGCCTCGACCGCGACCCGGGCCTTCACGGACGGCGGCAGAACACTGTCCTTGTAAGCCTGGTCCTGCTCCTCGAACCACTCGACCGACGGCATCGAGACCACTCGGGTCGGGATGCCGGCGGCCTGCAGCTCCTCGCGCGCCTCGACGGCGAGGTGCACCTCGGAGCCCGTACCGATCAGGAGGACCTGGGGCGCCGTGTTCTGCCCTTCGGGCCCTTCGGCCTCGAAGAGCACGTAGCCGCCCTTGGCCGCGTCCTCGTTCGCCTCGTAGGTCGGCACGCCCTGGCGGGTCAGCGCCAGACCGTGCGGGGCTCCCTTGCCGAACACCTTGGTGTAGCGGCGCAGGATCTCGCGCCAGGCGATGGAGGTCTCGTTGGCGTCGGCCGGGCGGACGATGTTCAGGCCCGGGATGGCGCGCAGCGAGGCCAGGTGCTCCACCGGCTGGTGGGTCGGGCCGTCCTCGCCGAGACCGATCGAGTCGTGCGTCCACACGTACGTCACCGGCAGGTGCATCAGTGCGGACAGGCGCACGGCATTGCGCATGTAGTCGGAGAACACCAGGAAGGTGCCACCGTAGATGCGGGTGTGGCCGTGCAGCGCGATGCCGTTCATCGCCGCGGCCATGGCGTGCTCGCGGATACCGAAGTGGATGGTGCGGCCGTACGGGTCCGCGCCGGGCAGCGGGTTGCCCGTCGGGAGGAACGACGACGACTTGTCGATCGTGGTGTTGTTCGAGCCCGCGAGGTCGGCTGAGCCACCCCACAGCTCGGGGATGACCTCGCCGAGCTGCTGGAGCACCTTGCCGGAGGCGGCGCGGGTGGCGACGCTCTTGCCCGGTTCGAAGACCGGAAGCCTGTCCTCCCAGCCCGTGGGCAGCTCGCCCGCGGAGATCCGGTCGAACTCGGCGGCGCGCTCCGGGTTGGCGGTGCGCCAGGCGGCGAGCGCCTTCTCCCACTCGGCCTTGGCCTCGCGGCCGCGGTCCAGCGCCTCACGGGTGTGGGAGATGACCTCGTCGGAGACCTCGAAGGACTTCTCCGGGTCGAAGCCGAGGACCTTCTTCGTCGCGGCGACCTCTTCGTCGCCGAGCGCAGAGCCGTGCGAGGCCTCGGTGTTCTTGGCGTTCGGGGCGGGCCAGGCGATGATCGAGCGGGCCGCGATGAACGACGGGCGCTCGGTCTCGGCCTTGGCGGCCTGCAGTGCCTTGTACAGACCCGCCGGGTCCAGGTCGCCGCTGGGCAGCTGGTCGACGCGCTGGACGTGCCAGCCGTACGCCTCGTACCGCTTCAGGGTGTCCTCGGAGACCGCGGTCTGCGTGTCGCCCTCGATGGAGATGTGGTTGTCGTCCCACAGCAGGACCAGGTTGCCGAGCTTCTGGTGTCCGGCCAGCGAGGACGCCTCCGCGGAGATGCCCTCCTGGAGGCAGCCGTCGCCGGCGATGACCCAGACCATGTGGTCGAACGGGGAGGTGCCGGGGGCCGCCTCCGGGTCGAACAGGCCGCGTTCGTAGCGGGCGGCCATCGCCATGCCCACCGCGTTGGCGACGCCCTGGCCCAGCGGGCCGGTGGTCGTCTCGACGCCGGTGGTGTGGCCGTACTCCGGGTGACCCGGGGTCTTCGAGCCCCAGGTACGGAAAGCCTTGAGGTCATCGAGCTCCAGGCCGTACCCGGCCAGGTAGAGCTGGATGTAGAGGGTCAGGCTGCTGTGACCCGCAGAGAGCACGAACCGGTCGCGACCGCTCCACTCCGCGTCGGTGGGGTCGTGCCGCATGACCTTCTGGAAGAGGGTGTACGCGGCGGGAGCCAGGCTCATCGCCGTGCCCGGGTGGCCGTTTCCGACCTTCTGTACGGCGTCGGCGGCAAGGACGCGGACGGTGTCCACGGCCCGCTGGTCCAATTCGGTCCACTGGAGGTCTGTGGTGGTCGGCTTGGTGCTCACCCTGAGTCAGGGCTCCTCTCCACGGTTGTAAACCGGTGACTGTGACCGCACCGGGCTTTGTCGAGCCTACCCCCGTCGGAACCAGCATTTTCCGGCTGCTTTCCAGGGTGCAGGCGGCCTGCGGAGTTCGCCTCCCGTGTGAGCGCAGCGGCTCACGTATGCGCTACTCCGATGAGCGTGCCCCCTCACTTCTGGGCCCTCCTGTGAGCGCGTCCTTTTACTCCTGCGCCACTTCAACACGACCCCACCCCCGCGAATGGGGGCCTGTCCCCAACGTCTACAGTGGTCTGGTTCGCGCAAGTCTTTACTGGGCCTTCACGCCCGGAGCTTGCTGGGATTTCTCTGTCAGGGGTGTGCGTGACGGCCGTCGAGTCCCGACCCGCAGGGGTCGCCTTGACTCCCAGTCCAGGGGGCCATCGCCCGTTCGGGGCCCGTGTCAAGGCATTCGTGGCACTGACCAAGCCTCGGATCATCGAGCTGTTGCTGATCACCACTGTTCCGGTGATGTTCCTCGCCGCTCAGGGCGTACCGGACCTGTGGCTCGTCCTCACCACCACCATCGGCGGATATCTCTCCGCCGGCGGTGCCAACGCACTGAACATGTACATCGACCGCGACATCGACGCGTTGATGGACCGTACGTCGCAACGTCCGCTGGTCACCGGCATGGTGAGCCCGCGTGAGTGCCTGGTCTTCGGGTTCACCCTCGCGGTGATCTCCACCCTCTGGTTCGGACTGCTCGTCAACTGGCTGTCGGCCGCGCTCGCGCTCGGCGCGCTGCTGTTCTACGTGGTCGGCTACACGATGCTGCTGAAGCGCCGCACCTCGCAGAACATCGTCTGGGGCGGCATCGCCGGCTGCATGCCGGTCCTCATCGGCTGGTCCTCCGTGACCAACTCGATGTCCTGGGCCGCGGTCATCCTCTTCGCCGTGATGTTCTTCTGGACGCCGCCGCACTATTGGCCGCTGTCAATGAAGGTGAAGGACGACTACGCCCGGGTCGGCGTCCCCATGCTTCCGGTCATTGCCTCCAACCGGGTGGTGGCCCGCCAGATCGTCATCTACAGCTGGGTGATGGTGGCGGTCTCGCTGCTGCTCACCCCGCTCGGCTACACCGGCTGGTTCTACACCGCGGTGGCGCTGCTGACCGGCGGGTTCTGGCTCTGGGAGGCGCACGCTCTGCAGAACCGGGCGAAAGCCGGGGTGTCCGGGGCCAAGCTCAAGGAGATGCGGCTGTTCCACTGGTCGATCACCTATGTCTCGCTGCTCTTCGTCGCTGTGGCGATCGACCCCTTCGTGAGGTAGTCCCGCTTCATCGATTCCTGCCGACGGGCGGGGTGCGTGGTCCATGCCACGTGCCCCGCCCGTCGCCGGTTTGTCTACTCATCGATAGCATTCTGAGCATGGCAGAGACGGCAGAGACCCAGGTTGACAGCGGCAGGCAGGCGGCCCGCGCGGAGCGCAGGGCGGCGAGGCTCGCCAAGCAGATCGGCGCCTTCTCCAAGGCACACGGCGGCGCGGAGGGACAGCTCGCTTACATCGGGCAGATGGGCACCCGCATCGTTCTCGTGGGCGAGGACGGCGACTGGGGCGATCTGGTCGCCCCGTCGTACGCGATCGCTGAGAGCGCCACTCGGAAGGCCGGGATCACGATGCACGAGTCCTTCGACGGGGACTTCGCCGCGAAGGTCCGCACTGGCCCGTACGAGTGGACGCGGATGGCCGGCATTCAGCTGGGCGGCCCCTCCAACAAGGCCTGAACGGCCCTTCATACGTCGATCGCCGGACGGGCCTGGGAATGCAGGCCCGTCCGGCGATCGACGTATGAAACACGCCCTAGCGGAGGCCCGGGGCTCTCCCGCGCCCAGAGGCCACCCGACAGCCACTCAGCCCGTTGCGGCGGGCTGCGGCTGCTCGGCAGCGGGGCCGGGCACCGCGGCGACGGACACCGGGCGCTCACGCAGCGACAGCAGCATCCGCACGACGGCGATCCACACCATGCACGAGCCGAACATGTGCAGGCCGACGAGGATCTCCGGGGTGTTCGTGAAGTACTGGACGTAACCGATCACGCCCTGTCCCAACAGCACCAGGAAGAGATCACGGGCGCGGTGGAGCGGACCGATCGGCGCGTCCACGGCCTTCAGTACGAACCAGAGAGCGACGGTCAGCGCCACCACGGCCCAGGCCAGATCGGCGTGCAGCTGCGTGATCATCTCCCAGTCGATCGGAATGCGGTGGACGTCGCTGGAGTCACCCGCGTGCCGTCCGGCGCCCGTGACGACCGTGCCGACCGTGATCAGCAGCCCCGCCACGACCGTGAGCAGCCAGGTCAGCTGGGACACCGCCTTGCCCACCAGCGGACGGGGCGCCGCGTCGCCCTCACGGACCCGCTGCCAGGTCACCATCGCGACGGTGAGCAGCGCCGTGGAGAGCAGGAAGTGCGCGGCGACGGTGTACGGGTTGAGGCCGACCAGCACCACGATGCCGCCGAGCACCGCGTTGCCCATGACCACCCAGAACTGCGCCCAGGCGAGCCGGGTGAGGCTGCGGCGCCAGGGCTTCGCGGACCGGGCGGCGATGATCGCCCACCCGACCGCCGCGCACAGCACATACGTCAGCATCCGATTGGTGAACTCGATGACGCCGTGGATGCCCATCTCGCTCGTCGCCGTCAGGCTGTCTTCGGTGCACTTGGGCCAGGTCGGGCAACCGAGGCCGGAACCGGTCAGCCGCACCGCGCCGCCGGTCACGACGATCAGCACGGCCATGACGACGGCCGACATGGCCGCACGGCGGACCGTGCGGGGTGACGGAGTCCATCGCTCGGCGATGTAGAGGAGCGGGTTCCGCGTGGCTTGAGCGACTTCGGCTCGGGTCAGCTTGGGCACGCGCACCATCGTAGGCGGCGGCTTGTGCAAGCTTTCACGAGGGGGACGAGTTACCCCGAAACGTCGACAGAACGTGTCCGCCGCTCGGTCCAGGACCGACCGGGCCCTCCTACTCCCAGCGGAAGAACTTCGCCGCCGCGCCCAGCCCGAGCACCGCCCACACCACGAGGATGCCGAGGTCGCTCCACGGCATCGACGCGCCGTGCTGGAGCACATCCCGCAGTCCGTCCGACAGCGCCGTGATCGGGAGCAGCCCCAGCACCGACTGCACCGCGTCCGGGAACTTGTCCAGCGGAACGATCACCCCGCCGCCGACCAGCAGCAACAGAAAGACCAGGTTGGCCGCGGCGAGCGTCGCCTCCGCCTTCAGCGTCCCCGCCATCAGCAGCCCGAGCCCGGAGAAGGCCGCGGTGCCGAGCGCGAGCAGCATCAGGACGGCGAAGGGGTTGCCGTGCGGCGACCAGCCCAGCGCGAACGCGATCACCGTGAGCAGCACCACTTGCAGCACCTCGGTGACCAGTACCGCAAGCGTCTTGGCGGTCATCAGCGCCCAGCGGGGCAGCGGCGAGGCACCGAGCCGCTTGAGCACCCCGTACCGCCGCTCGAAACCGGTGGCGATGGCCTGGCCCGTGAAGGCTGTCGACATCACGGCGAGCGCGAGAATGCCCGGAGTCAGGAAGTCGACGGACTCGCCCGCCCCCGTGTCCACGATGTCGACCGCGCTGAACAGCACCAGCAGCAGCGTCGGGATGATCACGGTCAGTAGCAGCTGCTCGCCGTTGCGCAGCAGCATCCGCGTCTCCAGCGCGGTCTGTGCGGTGATCATGCGGGACAGCGGGGCGGCGCCCGCCCGCGGGGCGTACGTACCGGCGCTCATGCGCGCAGCTCCTTGCCGGTCAGTTCCAGGAAGACATCCTCCAGGGTGTGACGCTTCACGGAGATGCCGGACGGCATCACTCCGTGCTGCGCGCACCAGGAGGTGACAGTGGCCAGCAGCTGCGGGTCGACGTCGCCCGTGATGCGGTAGGTGCCGGAAGCGACCTCGGCAGCCTCCACGCCGTCGGGCAGTGCCTTCAGGAGGGAGCCGAGGTCGAGACCGGGGCGGCCGGTGAAGCGCAGGGTGTTCTCGGCGCCGCCGCGACAGAGCGTCTCGGGGCTGCCCTGGGCGATGACCTTGCCCGCGTCGATGACGGCGACGTCGTCGGCGAGCTCCTCGGCCTCGTCCATGAAGTGGGTGGTGAGGACGACCGACACGCCGTCGGTGCGCAGCTCCCTTACGAGATCCCAGGTGGAGCGGCGGGCCTGCGGGTCCAGGCCGGCGGTCGGCTCGTCCAGGAAGACCAGTTCGGGGCGGCCGACGACGGCCATCGCCAGGGCGAGCCGCTGCTGCTGGCCGCCGGAGAGCCGGCGGTAGGTCGTACGGCCGCAGCTGCCGAGGCCGAGGCGCTCGATCAGGGCGTCGACATCCAGCGGATCGGCGTGGAGTTTCGCCATGTGGCGGAGCATCTCGTCGGCGCGTGCCCCGGAATAGACGCCGCCCGACTGGAGCATCACGCCGATCCGGGGGCGGAGCTTCGCGGCGTCGGCGACCGGGTCGAGACCGAGAACCCGCACCGTCCCGTCATCCGGGCGGCGGTAGCCCTCGCAGGTTTCTATGGTGGTGGTCTTGCCGGCGCCGTTGGGGCCGAGGACGGCGGTGACCAGGCCGGTGCCCACGCGCAGGTCGAGGCCGTCCACGGCGGTCTTGGGGCCGTACCGCTTCACCAGGCCATGGACCTCGATGGCGAGGTGCGGCGCGGAGCGCCTCGACGGGGGGTGGCGGCCGGGTGACGGGCGGACGGGCTCGCTCTTCATGGCCGGTAAGTCTAGGCAGGGGCGGGGAAGGCCCGTCTCCCGGGGCTGAATTAGGTAACCCTAAGTGATGAACCGCACCGTAGATCGTTTCGGACCGTGGTTGTCAGGGCTCGATGAATTACGCAACAATGGCGTTGTGAAAAACGGCGAGGCCAGGCGGGAGTCACCGCAGGAGGAACTCGCGACCGGAGAGCGCTCGACGCGCAACCGGGTCGCGCGCTCCGTCCTGGACCACGGCCCGTCCACTGTCGCCGAGCTGGCGAAGCGCCTCGGCCTCACCCAGGCCGCGGTCCGCCGCCATCTCGACGCCCTCGTCTCGGACGGCGTCGTCGAGGCCCGCGAACAGCGGGTGTACGGGGCGCGGACCCGAGGCCGCCCGGCCAAGGTGTTCGCCCTCACCGACTGCGGGCGGGACGCCTTCGACCAGTCCTACGACAAGCTCGCCGCGGACGCGCTGCGCTGGATCGCCGAGACCTCGGGTGACGAAGCGGTCGTCGCTTTCGCCCGGGCCAGGATCGCGGCCCAGTCCGAGGCGTACCGTGCGGCGATCGAGGCCGCAGGCCCCGAGCGGCGCACCGAGGCGCTGGCCAAGGCCTTGTCCGCCGACGGGTACGCTGCTATGGCGCGTAGCGCGCCCGGCCCGCAGCAGGGCGAGCAGCTGTGCCAGCACCACTGCCCGGTCGCCCATGTCGCCGAGCAGTATCCGCAGCTGTGCGAGGTGGAGACGGAGTTCTTCTCCAGCCTCCTCGGGACGCATGTGCAGCGTCTGGCCACCATCGCCCACGGCGACGGTGTGTGTACGACGTACATTCCGCGCAGCGGCCACTCAGCACCGAAGACCACCGATTCAGCATCTGCAAGCACGGCCGGGAGGAACCCCGCATGACGCTCCCCACGGAGACTGCCCACCCTGAACTCGAGGGTCTGGGCACGTACGAATTCGGCTGGGCCGACTCCGACGCGGCAGGCGCCGCAGCCAAGCGCGGGCTCTCCGAGGATGTCGTCCGCGACATCTCGGCGAAGAAGAACGAGCCCGAGTGGATGCTGAAGCTGCGCCTCAAGGGCCTCAGACTCTTCGACAAGAAGCCCCTGCCGAGCTGGGGCTCCGACCTGTCGGGTATCGACTTCGACAACATCAAGTACTTCGTGCGGTCGACGGAGCAGCAGGCGGAGTCCTGGGAGGACCTGCCCGCCGACATCAAGAACACCTACGACAAGCTCGGCATCCCGGAGGCGGAGAAGCAGCGCCTGGTCGCCGGTGTCGCCGCGCAGTACGAGTCCGAGGTCGTCTACCACCAGATCCGTGAGGACCTGGAGGAGCAGGGCGTCATCTTCCTCGACACCGACACCGCGCTGAAGGAGCACCCGGAGCTCTTCAAGGAGTACTTCGGCACCGTCATCCCGGTCGGCGACAACAAGTTCGCCTCGCTGAACTCGGCCGTGTGGTCCGGTGGTTCGTTCATCTACGTGCCCAAGGGGGTCCACGTAGACATCCCGCTGCAGGCCTACTTCCGTATCAACACGGAGAACATGGGCCAGTTCGAGCGGACGCTGATCATCGTCGACGAGGACGCCTACGTCCACTACGTCGAGGGCTGCACCGCGCCGATCTACTCCTCCGACTCGCTGCACTCCGCGGTCGTGGAGATCATCGTGAAGAAGGGCGGCCGCTGCCGCTACACGACGATCCAGAACTGGTCGAACAACGTCTACAACCTGGTCACCAAGCGCGCCGTGGCCTACGAGGGCGCGACCATGGAGTGGGTCGACGGCAACATCGGCTCCAAGGTCACCATGAAGTACCCGGCCGTCTACCTGATGGGCGAGCACGCCAAGGGCGAGACCCTGTCCATCGCCTTCGCGGGCGAGGGCCAGCACCAGGACGCCGGCGCCAAGATGGTCCACATGGCGCCGAACACCTCGTCCAACATCGTCTCCAAGTCGGTGGCACGGGGCGGCGGCCGCACCTCCTACCGCGGTCTGATCGAGATCGGCGAGGGCGCGCCGGGCGCGAAGTCCAACGTCCTCTGTGACGCACTGCTGGTCGACACGATCTCGCGCTCCGACACCTACCCGTACGTCGACGTCCGCGAGGACGACGTATCGATGGGGCACGAGGCGACCGTCTCCAAGGTCTCCGAGGACCAGCTCTTCTACCTGATGAGCCGCGGTCTGACGGAGTTCGAGGCGATGGCGATGATCGTGCGCGGCTTCGTCGAGCCGATCGCGAAGGAGCTGCCGATGGAATACGCCCTCGAGCTCAACCGGCTGATCGAGCTGCAGATGGAGGGTGCGGTCGGCTAGCCACAGCCTGACGACCGAATCCCCCGACTTTTGACAGAGAAAGCGAGCACTACGACAGCCATGGCTGAGGCTCAGAATTCCCCCACTCTCGGCTCCGTTCGAGCGGGGGGACCCCCTCCGGCGGGGTCCACCACCACCGGGTCCATCGCGGTGGCCGCCGAGTCGACCGTCGCCACGCGGATGAGCGCACCCCCGTCCTTCGACGTCGCGGACTTTCCGGTCCCGCACGGCCGCGAGGAGGAATGGCGGTTCACGCCGCTGGAGCGGCTGCGCGGGCTGCACGACGGCACGGCCGTCGCCACCGGTGGCGGTGTGAAGGTCACGATCGAGGCCCCCGAGGGCGTCACGGTCGAGACCGTCGGCCGGGACGACTCCCGGCTCGGGAAGGCCGGCACCCCGGTGGACCGCGTCGCTGCCCAGGCGTACTCGTCCTTCGAGCAGGCGTCCGTCGTCACGGTCGCCAAGGAGGCCGTGCTCCCCGAGCCGATCCGCATCGCGGTGCACGGCGAGGGCGGCGTGGCCTACGGCCACCAGGTCGTCGAACTGGGTGCCTTCGCCGAAGCCGTCGTCGTCATCGACCACACCGGTGACACGGTGCTCGCCGCCAACGTGGACTACATCCTCGGTGACGGCGCGAAGCTCACCGTCGTCTCCGTGCAGGACTGGGACGAGACCGCCGTCCACGTCGGCCAGCACAATGCGCTGGTCGGCCGGGACGCCTCGTTCAAGTCGATCGTCGTCACTTTCGGCGGTGACCTCGTCCGTCTCCACCCGCGCGTCAGCTACGCGGGCACCGGCGGCGAGGCCGAGCTCTTCGGTCTGTACTTCACCGACCAGGGCCAGCACCAGGAGCACCGCCTCCTGGTCGACCACAACACCCCGCACTGCAAGTCCAACGCCGCCTACAAGGGCGCGCTCCAGGGCGACGGCGCACACGCGGTGTGGATCGGTGACGTCCTCATCCAGGCCAGGGCCGAGGGCACCGACACCTACGAGATGAACCGCAACCTCGTCCTCACGGACGGAGCGCGGGTCGACTCGGTGCCGAACCTGGAGATCGAGACCGGTGAGATCGTCGGAGCCGGCCACGCCTCCGCGACCGGCCGCTTCGACGACGAGCAGCTCTTCTACCTGATGTCCCGCGGCATCCCGGCCGAGGAGGCCCGCCGACTCGTCGTGCGCGGCTTCTTCGCCGAGCTCGTCCAGCAGATCGGTCTGCCGGACGTCGAGGCGCGGCTGCTCGACAAGATCGAGACCGAGCTGAAGGCGTCCGTCTGATGGCCTTCGTCAAAGCCTGCGCGCTGAGTGAGCTGGAGGACGACACCCCGAAGCGGGTGGAGCTCGACGGCATTCCGGTGTCCGTCGTCCGTACCGAGGGCGAGGTGTTCGCGATCAACGACATCTGCTCGCACGCGAACGTCTCACTGTCCGAGGGAGAGGTCGAGGACTGCATGATCGAGTGCTGGCTGCACGGCTCCAGCTTCGACCTCCGCACCGGCAAGCCGTCCGGCCTTCCCGCGACGCGCCCCGTCCCCGTATACCCCGTCAAGATCGAAGGGGACGATGTGCTCGTCTCCGTCACCCAGGAGTCCTGAGTCACCCATGGCAACGCTTGAAATCCGCGACCTGCACGTCTCCGTCGAGGCCGACAACGCCACGAAGGAGATCCTCAAGGGCGTCGACCTGACCGTGAAGCAGGGCGAGACCCACGCCATCATGGGCCCCAACGGGTCCGGCAAGTCCACCCTCGCGTACTCCCTCGCAGGTCACCCCAAGTACACGATCACCCGCGGTTCGGTGACGCTGGACGGTGAGGACGTCCTGGAGATGACCGTCGACGAGCGCGCCCGCGCCGGTCTGTTCCTCGCGATGCAGTACCCGGTCGAGATCCCCGGTGTCTCGGTCTCCAACTTCCTGCGTACCTCCGCCACCGCCGTCCGCGGCGAGGCGCCCAAGCTGCGTACCTGGGTGAAGGAGGTCAAGGAGACGATGTCTCAGCTCCAGATGGACCCCGCATTCGCCGAGCGCAACGTCAACGAGGGCTTCTCCGGCGGTGAGAAGAAGCGCCACGAGATCCTTCAGCTGGAGCTCCTCAAGCCGAAGGTCGCGATCCTCGACGAGACCGACTCCGGTCTGGACGTCGATGCCCTGCGCATCGTCTCCGAGGGGGTCAACCGGGTCCGCGAGACCGGCGAGGTCGGCACCCTGCTGATCACGCACTACACGCGGATTCTCCGCTACATCAAGCCCGACTTCGTGCACGTCTTCGCCAACGGCCGCATTGCCGAGTCCGGCGGCGCCGAGCTCGCCGACAAGCTGGAGAACGAGGGCTACGAGGCATATGTGAAGGGTGGCGCTTCCGCGTGACACAGCTGCCGGGCCTCCTCGACACCGAGGCGATCCGCAAGGACTTCCCCGTGCTGGATCGTACGGTCCACGACGGGAAGAAGATCGTTTATCTGGACAACGCGGCGACCTCGCAGAAGCCGCGCCAGGTGCTCGATGCTCTCAACAAGTACTACGAGCGGCACAACGCCAACGTGCACCGTGGCGTGCACGTGCTCGCCGAGGAGGCCACGGCGCTGTACGAGGGCGCCCGTGACAAGGTCGCCGCGTTCATCAACGCGCCCAGCCGCAACGAGGTGATATTCACCAAGAACGCCTCCGAGTCGCTCAACCTCGTGGCCAACATGCTCGGCTGGGCCGATGAGCCCTACCGGGTGGACCACGACACCGAGATCGTCATCACGGAGATGGAGCACCACTCCAACATCGTGCCGTGGCAGCTGCTCTCGCAGCGCACCGGCGCGAAGCTGAAGTGGTTCGGCATCACCGACGACGGCCGTCTCGACCTGTCCAACATCGACGAGATCATCACGGAGAAGACGAAGATCGTCTCCTTCACTCTGGTCTCGAACATCATGGGCACGATCAACCCGGTAGAGAAGATCATCCGCCGTGCCCAGCAGGTCGGCGCGCTGGTCTGCGTCGATGCCTCGCAGGCCGCCCCGCACATGGTGCTCGACGTGCAGGCGCTGCAGGCCGACTTCGTGGCTTTCACCGGCCACAAGATGGTCGGACCGACCGGCATCGGCGTGCTCTGGGGCCGGCAGGAGCTCCTGGAGGACCTGCCGCCGTTCCTGGGTGGCGGCGAGATGATCGAGACCGTGTCGATGCACTCGTCGACGTACGCCCCCGCGCCGCACAAGTTCGAGGCCGGTACGCCCCCGATCGCCCAGGCCGTCGGTCTCGGCGCGGCCGTGGACTACCTCTCGGCGATCGGCATGGAGAAGATCTACCGGCACGAGCACGCGATCACCGAGTACGCGGTGAAGCGGCTCCTGGAGGTCCCGGACCTCAGGATCATCGGTCCTGCCACGGCCGAGGACCGCGGCGCCACGATCTCCTTCACGCTCGGCGACATCCACCCCCATGATGTGGGCCAGGTACTCGACGAGCAGGGCATCGCGGTCCGGGTCGGACACCACTGCGCACGGCCGGTCTGCCTGCGGTACGGAATTCCTGCTACGACGCGAGCGTCGTTCTATCTGTACTCCACGCCCGCCGAGGTCGACGCCCTGGTGGACGGTCTGGAGCACGTACGGAACTTTTTCGGTTAATAGGCACTGCGGCTGAGGGTTGACTGGTGAAGCTTGATTCCATGTACCAGGAAGTGATCCTGGACCACTACAAGCACCCCCACGGGCGCGGCCTGCGGGACGGCGACGCCGAGGTGCACCACGTCAACCCGACGTGCGGCGACGAGATCACTCTCCGGGTGAAGTACGACGGCGAGACCATCGCCGATGTGTCGTACGAGGGTCAGGGCTGCTCCATCAGCCAGGCCAGCGCGTCCGTGCTGAACGAACTGTTGGTCGGCAAGAAGCTGGGCGAGGCGCAGAAGATCCAGGAGACCTTCCTGGAACTGATGCAGTCGAAGGGCCAGCTGGAGCCGGACGACGCGATGGAGGAGGTACTGGAGGACGCGGTCGCGTTCGCCGGTGTCTCGAAGTACCCGGCCCGGGTCAAGTGCGCGCTGCTGAGCTGGATGGCGTGGAAGGACGCGACGGCGAAAGCGCTGTCCGAAGGGAAGACGGCATGAGCGACAACGAGACTCTTACCACCAAGCCTGCCTCCGAGGAGGAGGTTCGCGAGGCCCTGTACGACGTCGTCGACCCCGAGCTGGGCATCGACGTCGTCAACCTGGGCCTGATCTACGGCATTCACATCGATGACGCCAACATCGCGACCCTCGACATGACCCTGACGTCCGCGGCCTGCCCGCTGACCGATGTCATCGAGGACCAGGCGAAGTCCGCGACCGACGGCATCGTCAGCGAGCTGCGGATCAACTGGGTCTGGATGCCGCCGTGGGGCCCGGACAAGATCACGGACGACGGGCGCGAGCAGCTGCGCGCGCTCGGCTTCAACGTCTGAGCCAACTGCAACGCCGAACGGCCGCCGGCTTTTGCCGGGGGCCGTTCGGCGTTTGAAAGGCCGTCGGGTGGCCATCCGATGAGAGGTCACCCGGCAGTCTCCGAGGGGGCGCGGGCCTACACGCCGTACTGCGGCGGCGGTACCGCCGCCGCCTCGGCGAGGACCGGGCCCAGGTTCTCCGTACGCATGCGCCGGTCGACGTAGAGAAGTCCGGTCACCAGCTGCGGGAACGTCGCCGAGACGAGCTGACCGATCAGCTGTCCCAGCAGGACGAACACCACATAGCCGCTCATGGCGTAGGCGACCGCCGCGAGGTTCGGGGCGTCGTTCAGGGTCGAGCCGCCGACGACGCCGGAGAACATGCCGAGGAACGAGAACGGGATCTGGATGATGTAGTTCACCACGGCCGCCATGGCGAAGGCCAGCAGGCCGATCCCGAAGATCCGCCACCAGTCGCCGCGCACCAGTTGCGACGAGCGGCGCAGTGCAGCCACCGGGCGCTGCCCCTCGAAGACCACAGCCGAGGGGGCCAGGCTGAATTTCACCCAGAGCCAGGCCGCCAGGGGAGCGGTGACCAGGGCACCCAGGAAGCCGAGCGAGGCCCCCAGCGCGACTTCGGGAGCCCGTGTGATCGCGCCGATCATGAGGGCGGCGAAGCCGACCATCGCCAGTACCAAGGGGATCATCGCGATCAGGGCCGCGAGGATCACCGTTCCGATCAGCGCCGGCACGCGGGCCCTGGCCCGGCGCCAGACGACGGACAAAGTGGTCGGCCTGCCCAGCACAGCCTCCTGCAGGACCACCGGAACGGTCGCGTGCATCATGGCTGTGCCGATCACGGATGCGACCACGGCGACCAGCCAGACGGCGCCGAGGGCGATCAGTACCGGTGCGAGGTCCTTCGACGACGGGTCCTTCTGGGCGCTGAGCGTGATAATCCGGTGCAGATGGCTACCGACCGCCCAGTACGCAATCAGGGCCGTCGCCCCCACCACGACCAGTGCCCCGCCGTACACGGCCACGCCGATACCGTACAGCTGCTTCCAGTAGCGCCCCATCGCGCTGAAGGCGCCGCCGAGTATGTCCCCGAGCTCCAGGGGTGCCAGCGGTATCACTCCCGGCTTCGGCGGCGGCATCCAGCCGCCCCATCCCGGCGGCCCGCCGTACGGTGCTCCGCCGTACGGCGGGCCACCGCCCCACCCTGCGTCCTGAACCACTGCTGCTCCGTTGTGTGTTGTCGTCCTGTGCGCTGGTCGGGACACCGTAGCGTCCCGGTGGCGCAAAGCTGCCGTACGGATCGACGGCACGGCCGAGTTGCTGTCCCGGCGGACCGATCCGGCCGAACGGCAGGTGCAGCCCGGCTGACCAGCGGGTCGGGGCTCCCGGGGGCCGCGCGCGACCATCCGGCGAGACCGGTTGGCTCCGGCGGTGCCCCGCCGGTTAGGTTCGTGTCATGACCGACACGACTCCTGCTCGCACCACCGGCGCCGTCGCCGCCGGCCTCGCCACCATCGCCGGCGACGGTTCCGTTCTCGACACCTGGTTCCCCGCCCCCGAGCTCACCGCTGAGCCCGGCCCGGCCGGAACCGAACGGCTCACCCCCGATCAGGCCGTCAACCTCCTCGGCGAGGGTGCCGCCAAGGCCATCGGGGTGGACGCCCGCCGCGGTGTCGAGATCGTCGCTGTGCGTACGGTCATCGCCTCGCTCGACGACAAGCCCCTCGACGCGCACGACGTATACCTGCGTCTGCACCTGCTCTCGCACCGCCTCGTCCGGCCGCACGGCCAGAACCTCGACGGGATCTTCGGCCTCCTGACCAACGTGGCCTGGACCTCGCTCGGCCCGGTCGCCGTCGACGACGTGGAGAGGGTGCGGCTGAATGCCCGGGCCGACGGCCTGCACCTCCAGGTCACCTCGGTCGACAAGTTCCCCCGGATGACGGACTACGTCGCGCCCAAGGGCGTCCGGATCGCCGACGCGGACCGGGTCAGGCTCGGCGCGCACCTCGCCTCCGGCACCACCGTCATGCACGAGGGCTTCGTCAACTACAACGCGGGCACCCTCGGCACGTCGATGGTCGAGGGCCGGATCTCCGCGGGTGTCGTGGTCGGCGACGGCTCCGACATCGGCGGCGGCGCCTCCACCATGGGCACCCTCTCCGGTGGCGGCAAGGAGCGCATCGTCATCGGCGAGCGCTGCCTGATCGGCGCCGAGGCCGGTGTCGGGATCGCGCTCGGCGACGAGTGCGTCGTCGAGGCCGGGCTCTACATCACGGCCGGCAGTCGCATCACGATGCCGGACGGCCAGATCGTCAAGGCCCGTGAGCTCTCCGGCGCCTCGAACATCCTCTTCCGCCGCAACTCGGTCACCGGCGCTGTCGAGGCCCGCCCGAACAACGCGGTCTGGGGCGGCCTCAACGAGATCCTGCACAGCCACAACTAGTGCCGGTCGCGGTACTTGTGCGTGTTTCGCTCGTAGCGGCGAGAAGTTCCTCGTACGCCCTCCGCAGCCCGTCGGTCGCCTCGCGTCCGGCGGGCTGCAGCGGCTCGCGGACCGGCCCGGTGTCGCGCAGAGCGCGCGGCCGAAGGGGGCTACAGGTGCTGTCATCCCTGAAGTGTCGGTCGCCAGACCGTGAAGGTCTACTTAGTTCTTCTTGGGGTGAAGGAGAAGAAATGCTCAATAGTTGTGGGAGGTATCAAGGGTAGGGTGCGGATATCTACGCGCGTCAACCCTTGTGTGGCAAGGAAGTTGTCAAGGTTCCAGGGGCGGACCACCGCTGTCTGTCGCAGGAACCGGGTGGCATGGGACGAAATGCGTCTACGCTTGGGGCGCCTGAACCCGTACGCCCCGTACGTCCCGAGGAGAACCACCTGATGTCCGCAGAGCGCCCCACCCTGCCGCCCGTACGGCTGCACACCGAGGCCGAGCTGGCACGGGACGCGCTCGCCGCGCCGCTGCTCGCCCGTGCTGTCCGGCTCGCCCGCTGGGCGGGCCCGGAGACCCGGGTCGGCGCCGGCGGCGAACTCGTCGAGGAACAGCTGCCCGCAGCGGCCGAATACCTCGGCCTCACGGCGGACGAGGACGGTGCGGCGGAGGCGAGCGAGGCGTGGCGGCTCGCGGTCGACACGGGGCTCGTCGACGTCGAGGACCCGGAGGAGGCCGCGGGGGAGGATGCGGAGGGGACCGCCGCCGCCGGTGAGAACCTGGCGCTGATCACCGGCGGTTCGCCGCAGGATGTCCTCTCGATCTGGCTCGACGGCCTGGAGGCCGTCCAGGTGGACGCCACCATGCCGTTCTTCGACGACCTCGCCGATCTCGTCGGCGAGGACGGCTCGATCGACTTCGAATCCCTGGACTGGGACGCGGATGCCGAGGAGGAATTCCTCGACGCGATCCTCGGCAATCTGTATGTGCTCACCGCAGGCGACGCCGGCATGGACGCGGGGCCCGTACCGCTGCCCGCGCTCGCCGCGTCGCTGATCGTCCCCGACGACATGGTTGAGCCCACCGACGACATCCTTGAGCAGGTGTCCGAGGCGATGATGCGCCTCGACGAGCAGTTCCGGGTCCTCGAACCCATCGGGATCGTCGAATACCGCCCGGTGGACGAGGCGTTGCTGGCCGAGGAGGGCGAGGACGCCGCCCCGCCGGCCGACGACGAGGACATCACCCGGTACGGAATGGTGAAGCTGACCCCCCTCGGCCTGTACGGCATCCGGGCCCGGATGCTGGAGGCCGGAGTGGACGCCCCGGTGATCGGCGACCTCGCGGAGAAGGATGCCGACGCGCTCCTCGACGGCATCGCTTACTACTCCGAGACGGTGGCCCGCAGCGAGGTCGAGCTGTGGCTCGCCCGGCGCGGCGCTGACGGCGCCGCGGCCGAACTCCTCGCAGCGGCACGCGGCGCGGACCAGCAGGCGCCTCTGCGTCGCCTCCACTGCCAGCAGGCGCTCGCCCTGGTCGGCGCGGAGGCGGAGCCCGCAGTACGCGCGGTGCTGGACGATCCCGAGCTGGGCGGTCTCGCGCGGGTCTGGCTTGCGGAGCTGGGCGCGGCGGACGTACCCGCACCGCCGGAGCCGATGATCTTCTGGCTCGCCATCGACACGATGGCGGCCCAGCTGGAGGCCGATGGTGACCTGGACGAGCTCCAGGGCCTGGTCGAGGGCCTGGCAGGCCAGCACAGTGGCTTCTTCGACGAGGCGTGGCGGGTGGAGCACCCGGCGACGGCGGACGTCCTCGAAGCGATGGGGCGACTGCACAGCGACAAGAAGAAGGCCAAGGAGGCCCGCAAGGCGGCGTTCAAGGCGCGGTCGCGGACGGGTTCCTGAGCCGAGAGGCTGTCGGGCCGCCCTGCTCACACGAGCCGCGTGAGCAGGGCGGTCTGCGGCGGACGGCACGGACCAGGTGCGGTATCCGGGCAGGCCAAGTGCACAGGAAGGATGCCACTCGACGTCGTCCGTAGTTCAACTGGTGTTGGCACAGGGGCGCGAGTGTGGGCGTGCCAACAACCCGCCCAGTTGCTCCAGGAGTACGTGATGCCCTTCACACGTAGGGAATTCACCAGAACGTCCGCCCTCACCGGTGCCGGGATCGCTTTGACCGGTACCGTCGCATCGCTGGCCACCGCGCCCGGTGCTCTGGCCGCGGAGGACTCGAAGCACGGTCACGACGACCACGGGCAGGGTCAGGGGCACAGCCACGAGCCCGGTTACGGGCCGCTGATCAACGACCCGGAGGGCCTCCTCGCGCTGCCCGCCGGCTTCTCCTACAAGGTCATCACTCGCACCGGTGTCACCAAGCTGGAGTCCGGCGAGTACACCCCCTCCAACCACGACGGCACGGCCGCCTTCGAGGGCCCGCGCGGCGTCACCCTGCTCGTCAACAATCACGAGCTGGCCGGCACCCGCGCCGACTGGGAGCACCCGGTGCCGCTGGCCGAGGGTCTCGTCTACGACCCGGTCGCGGCCGGCGGCTGCACCGTCGTGGAGACCCGCCGCGACGGCCGTACCGCCGAGTGGGTCGGCATCGCCGGTACGTCCACCAACTGCGCGGGTGGCGCCTCCCCGTGGGGCACCTGGCTCACCTGTGAGGAGACCGAGGACAAGGCCGGCAAGAAAGGCCTGCTCAAGGACCACGGCTACGTCTTCGAGGTCGATCCGTACGACAACCGCGCCAACCGCGACCCGCGCCCGATCAAGGCGCTCGGCCGGTACGCCCACGAGGCCGTCGTCATCGACCCCAAGCGCGGCCACGCCTACCTGACCGAGGACGCCGCGGGCCCCAACGGACTGCTCTACCGCTGGGTTCCGCCGCACGGCTTCCGGCACGGCCGCGGCCAGCTGCGCACGCTCGCCGACGACGCCGGTGTCCTCCAGGCCACCAAGTGCTTCGACAGCAACGGCAAGTTCGTCGACGACCTGTCCCGCGCCACGAAGATCGGCACCGTGTACGGCGTGGACTGGGTCGACGTACCCGACCGTGACGCGAAGACCGTCTCGGTCCGCAAGCAGTTCGCGGACAGCGAGGTCACCCGCGCACGCAAGCTCGAAGGCATGTGGTGGGGCGACGGCGGAGCGTACATCGTCTCCTCGTTCGCCCGCGGGGAGAGCCCCGTCCAGCACGACGGCCAGGTCTGGTTCTACGACCCCAAGCGCCGCACGCTGACGCTGAAGGTACTCCTCGGCGTGAACGCAGACCCGTCGAAGGACGGCGCCTACGACGGCCCGGACAACATCACCGTCTCGCCGTACGGCGGTCTGGTCATCGCCGAGGACGGCGACGGCATCCAGCACCTGTTCGGGGCGACCGACAGCGGCCGCACGTACCCGATCGCCCGCAACGAGCTGAACATCGGCAGTGAACAGGAGCCGGAGTACAGCGAGTTCACGGGTGTCACGTTCTCGCCCGACGGCAAGACGCTGTACGCCAACATCCAGACGCCGGGCATCATGCTAGCCATCACCGGTCCGTGGAAGCGTCAGCCGAACCGCCACTGACGCTGTGTGGACTGCTCTCGGATCTGCGATGAAAACCCTTGGTGAGTCCGGAGGCTGATCCTTCAGGGTCCTGTTTGTTGTCCAGGTGCGAAGGCAGGACCTGCTTTACGAATCCGGTATCAGTGTGCCCCCAGGGGTGGACGGGCATGGCGTCGGGCGTTCCCAGGGCGCATACTCAAGGTAATGAAACAGTCAGCCGGATCCCGGCGCCACCTGCCTTCCAGTCCCTTCAACCGCCCGGCCCAGGCGGCTCCACCCGTCGAATTGTTCAATGTGGGCGACAGGGTGTCGCACGACCAGTTCGGACTCGGTCGCGTCCTTGCGGTCGAGGGCGACAACGACGCAGTGCTCATTGACTTCTCGGGGCGACAGGGGAGGATCCTGAGCCCGTACTCCAAGCTGACCAAGCTCTGAGAGAGGCGGCGAGCACGCGCAGCGTCCGCGTCTCCGTAATGCTCTCCGCGTCATGCTCTCCACCTTCAGGGGCACCTGCGCATGCGCAGGTGCCCCTGAAGCCGTGTCGGAAGCCTTTGCGGGTTACAGCGCCCGGGAGGCGGGCTTCACCATGCCTCGGACGGTGCGCGACTTCACGAATTCGCCCATGGCTGTCATCTCCCACTCGCCGGAGAACTGCTTGATCAGCTTGGCCATCATCACGCCGGTCTGCGGCTCGGCGCCCGTCAGGTCGAAGCGGACCAGCTCCTCGCCGGTGGCGGCGTCGATCAGCCGGCAGTAGGCCTTGGCCACTTCGCTGAACTTCTGGCCGGTGAACGAGTTGACCGTGAAGACCAGACCAGCCGCCTCCGCCGGGATCCGGCCCAGGTCGACGACGATCACCTCGTCGTCACCCGCGCCCTCACCCGTGAGGTTGTCGCCGGAGTGCTTGACCGCGCCGTTCAGGATGGAGAGCTTGCCGAAGTAGCAGCTGTCCAGGTGGTTCCGGTTGGGGCCGTAGGCGATCACCGAGGCGTCGAGGTCGATGTCCTTGCCGCGGAACGCGGGCTCCCAGCCGAGGCCCATCTTGACCTGGGAGAGCAGCGGTCGGCCGCCCTTGACCAGGGAGACCGTCTGGTTCTTCTGGAGGCTGACCCGGCCCTTGTCGAGGTTGATCTTGCCGGAGGCGGCGGGAGCGGGAGCGGCGGGCGGGGCCGAAGGGGCCGGCGGGGCCGGAGGGGCCGGAGGGGCCGGAGGGGCGGCAATCCGCGGGTCCACCGGGGGTGCGGCGGGCGCAGGGGAGGCGGCGGGCGCGGGCTCCTCCTCGACCGAGACGCCGAAGTCCGTGGCGATACCGGCCAGTCCGTTCGCATAGCCCTGGCCGACCGCGCGAGCCTTCCAGGCGCCGTTGCGGAGATAGACCTCGATGACCACGAGCGCCGTCTCGGTGCCCAGCTGTGGCGGGGTGAAGGTGGCGAGCACGCTGCCGTCGTCGGCGTTGCGTACGGTCGCGGTGGGTTCGATGCCCTGGAAGGTCTGGCCCGCCGCATCCGGGCTCGCCGTGACGACGATCTTCTCGATGTCGGACGGCACTACGGTGGTGTCCACCACGATCGCGTCCGGTGCGGTCCCGCCGCCGGAGCGATAGGTCACGCCGGGGCCGGCGGGCTGGTTGTAGAAGATGAAGTCGTCGTCGGAGCGCACCTTGCCGTGGGCGGTGAGCAGCAGGCCCGAAACGTCGAGCCGCACCGGTGCGGAGACGTCCACTGCCACGCGGGCGGCGGAGAGAGGGATGTTCGAGCCGGGGGTCATAGCGGTCATGCACGAAATAACGAACAACCGGGCTTTGCCGTTCCCTTACCTTCACCTACCTTCGCCTACCTTCACCCGCCTTGGCGCACTCCGCGGACGATGTCGCAAGCGCAGTGGTGATGGTCCGTCCGGAGCGATACGGGCCGGGCGATCGTGACGAGGCTGCCCGACCACACCGGGCGAAGGAACGCGGCGCGGAGGCCATGGGCCGGATTCCGGCAGTCGGAGCCCGGCCTCCGCGCCTGTCCTTCTCACTCCTTGATCGCCGCCTGCATCATCTTCTTGGCGATCGGCGCCGCCAGACTGTTGCCGCCGACCTCCGCGCGGGCCGCGCCCGAGTCCTCGACGATCACCGCCACCGCGACCTCCTTGCCGGTGGCGTTGTCCTTCGCGTACGAGGTGAACCAGGCGTACGGGGTGTTGCTGTTGTCCACGCCGTTCTGCGCGGTACCCGTCTTGCCGCCCACCTCGGCACCGGGGATTTGGGCGTTGGTTCCGGTGCCCTCTTCGACGACGGTCACCATCGCGCTGCACAGCTGCTCGGCGGTGGACTGTGAGACGACCCGCTTCGTGTCCCCGTCCGCGAAGTCCTGCAACGTATCGCCCTCGGAGTCCGTCACCTCGGACACCATGTGCGGTGCGGCCAGTTCGCCGCCGTTGGCGAGGGTGGCCGAGACCATGGCGACCTGCAGCGGCGTCGCGGTGACCTCGAACTGGCCGATGCCCGTGAGAGCCGTCTGCGGCTTGTCCATGCCGGACGGGTAGACGCTCTCGGAGGCCCGGACCGGCACATCGAGCTTCTCGTCGTTGAAGCCGAACTTCTCCGCCATCGCCTTGACCTTGTCCTGGCCGAGGTCGGCGGCGACCTTCGCGAAGACGTTGTTGCAGGAGTACTGGAGCGCCGTGCGCAGCGTGGCGTTCTCGCACGGGGCCGAGGGGTTCTCGTTCGTCAGGACGGTGCTGGTGTCGGGCAGGGTGTACGGGTTGGGGCTGGCCGTGGGCTCGTCGACGGAGCCGTACAGGCCGTCCTCCAGCGCCGCGGACGCCACCACCAGCTTGAACGTCGAACCCGGTGCCAGCGGCTGCCGCAGCGCACGGTTGACCGTCGGCTTGTTCTCGTCGTCGAGCAGCTTCTGCCAGGCGTCGCCGTCCGTCGTCCCGCTGATCGTCGACGGGTCGTACGAAGGGGTGGAGACCACGCTCAGGATTTGCCCGGTCGCCGGGTCGATCGCGACCGCCGCGCCCTTGTCGCTGCCGAGCGCCTCGTACCCCGCCTTCTGCACATCGGGGTCGATCGTCGTCACGACGTTGCCGGGGTCCGCCTGCGAGCCCGACAGCACGTCCATCGGCTTCTTCAGCCGGTCGTCGGTGCCGTCCAGCACATGGCTGTAGATCCCTTCGAGCTGCGTGGCACCGTACGCCTGCGAGCTGTAGCCGGTGACGGGTGCGTAGAGATCGCCCTCCGTATAGGTGCGCTTGTACGCGAGGTCGCTGTCCACCGTCCTCTTCGATCCGGTGACCGGGCTTCCGGCCACGATGATGTCGCCGAGCGGCTGCGCGTACTGCGCGATGGTGTTCCGCCGGTTGTGTTCGTTGTCTGAGAGCTCCTCTGCCTGGTACGCCTGCAACCACGTCGCCCGCACCAGCAGGGCGAGGACCAGGACCAGGCAGAAGACCGAGGCATGTCTGATCGTTTTGTTCATCCCGCAGGGGGACGAACGGGGCACCGTGCAGTGTTCCCGGTTGTGCCGTTTCTCACCGATTCCTCATGATCGGCCAGTCCGCGCCGGCAGGGCGCACAGCAGTTCGTCGGTGTCCTCGCCGCGGGCGTTCCGGTGCGACGCGCATGATCAGAGTCTCCGGGTGGCCAGCGTCAGCCGGTCACGCGCGTCGAACAGCGCGTCCCTCACCATCTGCTCGTGCGCGGGCGTGAGCCGGGCGACCGGAACGGAGCAGCTGATGGCGTCGCGGGCCGGGGTGCGGTAAGGGATGGCGACGCCGAAGCAGCGCAGCCCGAGGGTGTTCTCCTCGCGGTCTACCGCGTACCCCTGCTCGCGGATCAGGTGCAGCTCCTCGATGAGCTTCTCGCGGTCGGTGATGGTGTGCTCGGTCAGCGCGGGCAGCGTCTCGGGGAGCATCTCGCGGACCTGCTCGTCGCTGTGGGTGGCCAGCAGCGCCTTGCCGAGCGAGGTGGAGTGGGCGGGCAGCCGGCGGCCGACGCGGGTGAAGGGGCGCAGATAGTGCTGGGACTGCCGGGTGGCCAGGTACACCACGTTCGTCCCGTCGATGCGGGCCAGGTGGATGGTCTCCGTCGTGTCGTCGGAGAGCCGGTCCAAGGTCGGGCCGGCGGCCGCGACGACCTCGTCGCCGTCGATGTAGGAGGTGCCCACCAGCAGGGCCCGTACGCCGATCCCGTACCGCGTGCCCGTCGCGTCGGTCTCCACCCAGCCCAGCTCGACCAGCGTGCGCAGCAGCATGTAGAGGCTCGACTTGGGATAGCCGACGGCCTCCTGCACCGTCGCGAGGGAGTGCATGCCAGGCCGCCCGGCGAAGTATTCGAGCAGCTCCACCGTCCGCACCGCGGACTTGACCTGTGCCCCACCAGACTCGGCAGCCGACATCGCCCTGCGCTCCTTCCGGCCCACTTACGAAACCCTGCGACTTCTTGCCAACACTGAACGCCCGGAAATAGAGTCGCTTCATATTCACGATCAGGAACTCTGTTCAGAATACCGAACAACTCTTGATGTGTAGCAGTGGAGCGGAAGGAATCACGGTGGCAGCAGCACCAGTCTGGAGCGTCGACCCCCGCACCGGGAACCCGCGTGAGCAGGTTGCGGTGGAAGCTACGGCGGAGGAGGTCGACCGCGCGGTCCGGGCCGCCCATGCGGTACGCGACTCGCTCGCCGACCGCACGGTGCGCGCCGCCTTCCTGCGCACCGCGGCCGATCTGCTCACCGAGGCCGGGGAGCACGTCATCGAGGCCGCAGACGCGGAGACCGCACTCGGCCCGGCCCGCCTCACCGGCGAACTCGCGCGTACCGCTGCCCAGTTGCGGGCCTTCGCGGAGGTCGTCGACGAGGGCGCCTTCCTGGACATCCACATCGACCACGAGGACGCCACCAGGACCCCGCCCTGGCCCGACCTGCGCCGCTACAAGATCCCGCTCGGGGTCGTCGCCGTGTACGCCGCCAGTAACTTCCCGCTCGCCTTCTCCGTCCCCGGCGGTGACACGGCGAGCGCACTGGCCGCCGGCTGCCCGGTCGTCGTCAAGGCGCACCCCGACCACCCCGCCACCTCCGAACTGTGCGCCTCCGTACTGCGCCGGGCAGCGGCGCAGGCCGGACTGCCCGAGGACGTACTGATCCTGGTCCACGGCTTCGATGCGGGCATCGAGCTGATCAAGCACCCGCTCGTCGCCGCCGCCGGCTTCACCGGCTCCGTACGCGGCGGCCGAGCCCTGTTCGACGCGGCGGCGGCCCGCCCCGCTCCGATCCCCTTCCACGGCGAGCTGGGCTCCCTCAACCCCGTCGTCGTCACCGAGGCGGCCGCCGCCGAGCGCGGCGAGCAGATCGGCGCCGGGCTCGCGGGCTCGATGACCATGGGCGCGGGCCAGTTCTGCACCAAGCCCGGCCTCGTTCTGACCCCGGCCGGTGAGACCGGCGACCGGCTGCTGAAGTCCCTGACCGGCGCGCTCAGCGACACCGAGGCGGGCGTCCTGCTCGACCACCGGATGCGCGACGCCTTCGTCGCAGGCGTACGGACACGGGCCGAACTCCCCGACGTGGAGGCCCCGGTCACCCCCGGCGCGGGCGGCGACCACACCGTCGCGGCCGGCTTCCTGACCGTACCGGCGCACCTCCTGACCACCGAGGGCCCGCACGACGCGCTCCTGGAGGAGTGCTTCGGGCCGGTCACGGTCGTCGCCCGCTACACCTCCGAGGACGAGATCACCGCCGTCCTCGCCCGGCTCCCAGGCAACCTCACCGCCACCCTCCAGACCGCCACCGACGGCACCGACGTCGACGCCCCCGGACTCCTCGCGGCCCTCACCCCGCTGGCCGGCCGGGTCCTCGTCAACGGCTGGCCGACCGGCGTTGCCGTCGCCCCCGCCCAGCACCACGGCGGCCCCTACCCGGCCACCACCTCCACCTCCACCTCGGTCGGCGCCACGGCGATCGAACGCTGGCTGCGCCCCATCACCTACCAGACGACCCCCGAGGCCCTGCTCCCGCCGGAGCTCCGCGAGGACAACCCCCTGAACCTGCCCCGCCGGGTGAACGGCCGCCGTGCATGACCTGCGCGACGGCAGCTGAACGCTCGCGCGCTTTCACCGTCACCCTCGCTCTCCGGACCGGAGGGCGAGGGTGTTCGCTTGCTGGCGTCTGGTGGCTCCCTGGCGCAGGCCCCGGCCGCGTACCGCACGAAGTGCTTCCAGCTGCGTAGCGTCCGTGCTGGTCGCCGCCATCAACGCGTGAATATGACTGGCCCCGCCGCGTACCCGGTCGTTAACCTCGGCACCCATGAACCAGCGGCAGCGGAAGAAGCTCTCCCGGCAGCTCATCGAGGCAATTCTGGTGGGTGACACCGCCCGCGTGAAGGCGGCTCTGCGAGCTGGAGCCGACCCGGAGCGAGGAGACAGCGAGGGCATGACCCCTCTGTACGCGGCATCTGTGGGTGGGAAACCCGAGATCGCCCGCCTGCTCTTGACGGCCGGAGCCTCCCCTGACGCCGAAAGCAGCGGACTCGGCTCGGAGGGCACGCCCCTGTGCGCAGCCTCATGCTGGGGGCACACCGAGACGGTGCGCGAATTGTTGACGCACGGCGCCGATCCGAACCTTCATGAAGATCACGGCGCGGGCCGCTCCCCCCTGGACTGGGCGGTCCGCGGACCTCATCCCGAAACTGTCGCTCTCCTCATCACAGCGGGAGCAATCGTTCCTAACCAGTGCGCATGAGTGAGCAGCTGAGCCCGGGCGGCACGTTCGTGCTGTCGGACGCGGATGAGCGCCCGGCGTCACGCGGTTGACGCCGGGCGACCAGTCGTTCAGGCCCCGGCCGCGTACCGTACGAAGTGCCTCCAGCCGGTGGGGCCGAGTGTCAGGTGGGGGCGGGATGTGTCCTTCGAGTCGCGGACGAGAATCGCCTGTTCGGTAATGGATACCTCGACGCACTCGCCGCCCTCGTTGGAGCTGTAGCTGCTTTTGAACCACGAGCTGTCTGCCGGGCACTGAACGCGGACGTCGGGCTTCATTGGTCTTTCAGCAACCTTTCGATCAAAGCCGAGGACTTACGTGGTGTGAGTGCCTGGGACCGGATGCATCCATACCGCGAAGCCAGGATACGGACATCTTCCTGGTCGGTGATCAACCGGCTGATGTTCTGAACCTCAAGGTAGCCGACCTGGGGCTTGCGCATGGGCGTGAGAAGAATGAACGGGCCAGCCAGACCTGCGTGTTCGGGGTGGTCCAGTGGCATGACCTGCAGCTCTACGTTACGCAGTTTGCCAAGCCTGATCAGCTCTTCGAGCTGTTCCTTGTGAACGTCCCATTCACCGATCGGGCGTCGCAGGACGGCCTCCTCGATGACGCAGTTCACCATCGGGGCCGGTCGGTTCGTCAACACCGCCTGCCGTGCCAGGCGTGCCGACACACGTTGCTCGATCAACTCGTCGTCCAGCAGCGGCTTGCGCATGGCATACAGGGCGCGCGCATGAGCCTCGGTCTGGAACAGGCCGGGCACAGTGTGGTTGCTGTAGTAGGAGAGCTCGACGGCATCCGCCTCCAACTTCGCGTAGTCCTTGAACCACGCCGGATGCCTCACCCGAGCCCGTGCCTTCGCCCGTGCCACGTCCTCCTTCGCCGCCCGCAGTAGTCCGCCCGCCTCCAGCAGGTCGTCGGCCGCGTCAAGGAAGTCCGGCTGTGGTGTCCTGCGTCCTCGTTCCAACGACCGGATCAGGTCCTCGCTGTACCCGAGCCGGTCTCCCAACTCCCGTTGGGTGAGGTCGGCCCGCTCCCGCAGCAGCCGGACCTGGCGGCCGATCACGCGGAACAGGTCCGCGGCCTCCTCCGAGTCGTCGTTGTCACCGATCGCACCGTCCAGCTCCATTGCTGCCCGCCTTCGTTCCATGGGTCGACCGCGTGCGCCGTCACGTCACGGCGGACAACTGGTACCGGTCGCCGTGCGTACCGGTACGCACACGCTACGTACCGCTTTCGTTGCTGGTCAGCGTACGGTCACTTGGCCACGCTGAGTGGCGTGACGAGTGAATCCGTACAGATCGAAACTGCCCAACAGTCGACTCCCGCACAACAGTTCGCACAACTGTTCAGTGCGACCCGCCGTGGCGCCCGCCTTGCCCGGCTGCTCGCCGTGGAGCAATTGGTGGCATGGGGCTGGCCGCGCGACGGTGAACGCACCGACGCGGCCGCGCTCGTCGTCGCCGAACTGGCGGCGAACGCGGTCATGCACGGGCGGCTGGACGGGCGGGGGTTCCGCCTCGGGCTCGCCCTCCTCCCGAGCGGACGACTGCGGATCGAGGTCACGGATCCGCGTGGCGAATGCCTGCCTGCCGCGTCCCGGGAAGCCGTTGAAGGAGGCAGGGGGCTGATCATCGTCAATGCCCTTGCGGCGGACTGGGGTGTACAACCGTGCCTGCCGGCCGGCAAGACGGTCTGGGCAGAGATCTCCGCGACGCGAAAGACGTCGGGCGACACCCTTTCGGTGATTGCCTGAGCCCCGCACTGTCGCTGTCCTGGCAGCCCGCCGCGGAAAGACCGACACGGCCCTCGTGCGGGTCCGCGAGTCCATCGCCCGGCTCCAGCGCGAGAAGGCCCGGGCCAGCGTTTCTGCTGTCGCCCGGCGGGCGGACGTCTCACGCACCTTCCTCTATGCCAACCCCGAGGCCCGGGCGGCCATCGCCACGGCGACGGCCGAGGCAGGTGACCGCCGGACCCGCCTGCTTGCCGACCAGGACGACGAGCGCGAGGTGACTTGGCGCGAGCGCGCGTTGAACGCAGAGGGCGCTCTCCATGCCATCCAGGCCGAGATCCTCGGCCAGCGCGCCAGAATCGGCTAACTTCTCGGCCGGATAAGGGACTTGCAAGCCGAGTGGTCTGGCCATCCAGCGGATCACCACGAGAACACCGCCCTCAAGCAACGTGTCCGCCAGCTGACCGCTGACAATCGCACCCTGGACGAGCAGATCAAGGCTGCCCGCTCCAACCTCCGCTTCCAGGACCGCCGCGTCGCCGACCTCGAAGCACAGATCACCACTCCGGGGTCAACTCTTTGAATCTGACGCACCGTTCCGGCTCAACGGCCCGTCCACCGTTCCGGTGGACGGGCCGCCCCAGGCGGCCTGGAAGGTGCAGGTCATTGCGTCGTGTTGCCGGATGCCGTTGGCTCGGGGGCGCGCACCCACACCCGGTACTCAGCGGCCTGGACGTCGCCGTCCGACTGGTGGAGAGGCAGTATTCCGAGGGTGCGCTATTCGTGGTTCAAGTTGCGCACCAGACTCTGACTGAGAGCAATATTTTGTCGGTGAGTTCGGATGACGCGCCGGGTTCTCAGCGTGTGCCTGGCAGTGGAGCCTTCTTGACCTCAAGCGCGATTGAGCTTCTAGCGTGTCCTGAAGTTGATCTCTGACGACAGGAGAACGCGCTCGTGATCCTCGTGACCGGAGCCACCGGAAACATTGGCACTGCGCTGCTGAGGGAGTTGCACATATGCGGTGCGGGGCCGCTCAGAGGGTTCACTCGTGACGCTTCACGGGCGGCGTTCCACGAGGGTGTCGAGGCCGTTGTGGGTGATTTCGCGGTGCCGGAGTCGTTGAAGCCTGCTCTGGACGGGGTGCGCTCGCTGTTCCTCGTCTCGCGTGTGGGCCCGGATGCGGACATCCTTGCGGCAGCCCGGCGGGCGGGTGTGGAGCACGTGGTGCTGGTGTCGTCCATTACCGTCCAGACCCATCCGCACCTGGGTCCCGCCGGAGAGAACCTAGTGGTCGAGCGGCTACTCAAGGACAGCGGCATGGCTTGGACGATCCTGCGGCCGACACAGTTCGCCTCGAACGCCATGATGTGGGCGCCGTCGATCCGCAGCGGTGAGGCGGTCCGCGCGCCGTATGCGGACATCGGGCTGCCCACGATCCACCCGGCGGATATCGCGTCTGTGGCGCGGGTTGCGCTGACCGAGCCCGGCCACCGGGGGCGGACGTCTGCCCTGACCGGTCCGGAGCCAGTGACAGCCAGGCAGCAGGTTGAGGCTATCGCGGAAGTACTCGGGCGGGATGTGCCCTTCATCGAGATCAGCCGACGGCAGGCTCGTGCTCAGATGGCCGCGGTCTTCGGGGAGGAGGCTGCGGATGCGGTGCTCGATGTCACCGGCGGAGACGTCAATGACGAGCTGCTGGCAGTGCGTGACACGATTTCGCAGGTCACCGGTTCTCCGGGGAAGCCGTTCCGGCAGTGGGTTGAGGAGAACGCCCACATATTCCGCTGAGACAGCCGGCCGGTGAGAGCTGGTCCTCCGATGGTGGCAGTCCGCGTCCACGATGATGCGCAAGCGAAGGTTGCCGTGCCGACGCGATCCGTTAGGGCGTGTTCTGAGTCGTGATCTCGGTGCCGGTGATCGCTTCCGGCAACGTGATCGAACTGGTAGAACGCCTGTGTGTTGCGACGCGAACTAAACGATGCAGGCTGGGAGTTGATCTGCCCTCACCCGCCCATCGGGCAGTACGGCCCCCTATTCGGAGCATCTGCGCGACCAACTGGAGGGAATCATTTGGCGGTTCGCACCGACAACCGTGGCGGGATGTGCCGGAGGCGTTCGGCTCCTGGTCCACGGTCTACGACTGGTTCGCCCAGTGGCGCGACGCCGGGGTGTTCGCCGCCGTGCTGGAGGCCGTGATCGCCGAGGCTGCCCGTCGCGGGCAGGCGGACTTGTCCCTAATCAGCGTGGACTCCATCACCGCCCGCGCTCACCACGACGCGGCCGGCATGGTCGTGGACGAGGCGGTCTTGTCCGCTCTGGAGAAGGCCGCCGAGGATGAAAAGGGGGCACGCGAAAGGCGCGAAAGGCACGAAAGTGGCGCAAGCGGCAGGTCGCAGCCGAGGCGGTGACCCCGCCGGAGGACACCGAGGCGGAGCCCGATGCGGAGCGCGAGGAGCGCCGCCAACAGCGGCGTCGGCGCCGGGCACGGTTGAAGGCAAGCCCATCGGTGTCTGTCAGACCGGGGCAACTCCACAGCCGGACTGCACCCGGTTGGAAGACTTGGGGCGGGTCGGTTGGTCACATCAGCAGAGTGGATAATGGAATCCGCGCAGCGGGACCCGCCGCGTGGACTGTCGGGGGACGGAAACAGTATGGCGTGGGACGAGTGGGAACAGCTGAAGGCTGAGGCGGCGGAGAGGCATTCGGCGCAGATGCAGCTCAACCAGCTTCCTGCCGAAGCCGGGACCGGTGGGGGCGGCGGGCAAGGCGGCAAGGGGGATGAGCTCCGCGTGAACCACGACTCACTCAACGGGAACTCGAACTCTTTGATCGAACTGTCAGGGCTCCTGTACGAGGGGCGGCCCGACGGTGACCTGTGCACGATGGCACGCGCCACGCTCACACACGGACGTCGCGGCGAAGGTCGACCGGTTCGCCCGCTTCGCCGACGACCAGTATCAAGACGTCACGTCGCTGCTCGCCGCGCTCTCCACACGGCTCAGGGAAACGAACGGCACGTTCGTCGACTACGACGGTGACGTGGTCGGCGGCATGATGAACGCCATCCTCGAGCTCGGGCAGTACACGGCCCCGGAAGACAGGTGAGACTCCCGTGGCCTACATCTACCGGCAGGACGTCAAGTTCCTGGACGACTGCAACCCCGCTCTCGTGGAACGCAACGCCCTGGAGTTCAAGAGGCTGCGTGACCTGCTGCTCGATGTCAAGCCCGGTGCGAAGCGGGCGGCGACCCACACGCAGTGGGTGAGCGAGAACCGCAAGCCGTACGACAACCGGCTCCGCGAGGCACGCGATCTGATCACGCACCTGGCCGACGGCTATGACAAGGCGCAGAGCGCGCTCCTGCACTACGCCTCCGCGCTTGAGTCGGCCAGGTCGCACTACTCGGACGGTAAGTCGGCGGAGCAGACGCTGGCCGGCCTCATATCCCAGGTCGCGGACGCTGCGACACGTCAGGCGCAAGAGGCCGGACCGATGCGTCAGTGGGAGGACCTGCGGGGCACGACCGGGTTCCTTGACTGGGCAGCCGAGCTCACGGTGGACATCGATGACATCAAGGATGAAGCCAACCGCGCCCACGACCAGGCCAGCGCCGCTTACCACCGCGCCAAGACCGTGGAAAGCGAAGCCCGGCACACGTGCACGGCGGCGCTCGACAAGGCATACAACGCCCTGCCTGACTTCCGCGGTGGCAACTTCGTCGACGCTAAGAGCATGATCGACGCGATTCCCGCGCTGCGAGCCGAAGCCGCCGAAGCCAGCCGGGACTCGCTCACCCACCTCCCCGGCAGCGAATCCAAAGCGGAATTCACCAAGGCAGTGGGCAGGGACGACGTATCGCCGTCCCTCATGGACATCAGGATGCGCCTCACCGAGCTCCCCGAGGCCACCGACGCCTACTGGGCCGTACCCAGGAACGCTGAGGAACGTCGCGAGTGGATCGCTGCGAACAAGGACATCATCGCCGAAGCGGCGCAGCGCTCCGGCCTGCCCACCGACATGGTCGCAGGCATCGCCTGGCAAGAGGTCGGCGGACAATGGGGCTGGATGGACGACGGCGTCGACACCGTCCGCGGACTGGCCGAGGACGGCTGGTTGGACGTCACCCCGGAGAGCCTGCCCTCACGGCTCGGCGGCTCCCCGGACGAGACGTCCTTCGGCCCCATCGCCATCCAGGGGAGGTCCTCGGATACGACCCTGCAAACCTCACAGAGGGCCAACGGGACACCATCGAAGCCTCACTCCAGGACCCCGGACAGAACATCTTCATCGCCTCCGACTATCTGGCCATGCTCAAGGAAGAGAGCGGCTTCGCCGACGTACCGGCCGACGAGATGACACGGGAACAACGCCAGGAACTTGCCGCTCGCTACAACGGTGGCCCCTACTGGCAGGATGAAAGCGCCCAGGCCTACGGCCGCGGCTTCGACATGAACCTGGACGACGCAAGGGGCGCCCTGAAATGACCGGCCTGCTCCGAGGGCCATGGGGCGTAACCCTCATCCTCGCCAACCTGCTCAGCGCCTACGTCGCCTACGGCGCACTCGTCACCCAGCCACAAGGGATCTGGGAGGAAAGCACCCTGACAGGAATTGAGTTCGCCTGCGCCCTGCTGATCACCCTCAGCATCATCACCTCCCTGCTCGCCCTGGTCCCCGTTGTGCGGCACACTCTCAGCCGTTGGTGGTTGGCGCCATCACTGACCTTCCTGGCAGTAGGCGTGGCACGCTGGGCATACATCGTTCACACCTACCCGCAGGCCCCCGGCGGCTGAGCGGCACAGCAGTCCACATTTACCGCAGGGCGGCGCACCGATCACCAGATCCGACCGCGCCGTAATGATCCCCGGTCGTGAGCCCTGCTCAGGTCCGCGTGGATGCGTGGGCTCCATAGGTCCCGCGGGACCTATGGAGCCCACGGATCTTCTCCGTGAGCTCGGCGTCCTCCCGCCGCCGGCGGGACGGGCCGCGGTCCTTCCAGGCGTAATAGCCCTGCCGTGACACACCCAGCAGCCGGGCCATGAGAGAGACGTCGTGGTGTGCCGTGTTCTCGTCGATCAGCCGGTAGCAGATCACCGGCTGGTCTCCCGGACGAGCCGTCCCGCCCCGGCAACCTACGGTCCCCCGGCAGCAATTGAGTGCAACCGCACTTCGTTGTTCCGTGGTGATCCGTCGATTTTCGGCCTCGGCGGTGCGGTGGTGGAACGTGATGGCTGCCGGAGCTGCTGGGCAGCCATGATTCCGGGCGAGCGGCCCGCAGCGCCGCCGTGCGGCCCGCTTTGTTCCCCCGGGGCCCTTTCGTCGATCGGCCGGGCGGAGGTGGCGATCGGGTCGGTCGGCTCGGCCCCGCGATCTGATACCAGGCATACCAGGCCAACACCACCGGATGTCAGCGGGAATTTTTGGCGCACGATGCGCCATCCTGCGGCGTTGGTGTACTACTAGGTTGTCCAAGGGCACCACGAGACTGACCGCGACCTGCCCTTTGTCGTTCACCGAATGGAAATTTGACAGTTAGTTATCAAGCTTGCAATTTCTGGTGAACGCCGAGTCCAGGCACGCTGTCTGTCCGCACCATCACGCCCGGCCGGGCTGACAGTGCTGGACGGGTCGCGGCGTTCGCAGTACTTCCTGACCTGATCCGGTTGTCCGGGGACGCTCCCCACGCGGCCGGCCGAGAGTATGAGGCACGTTCTGTGAAGGTTCGGACGAGACGGTCGAGCACCCTGATTGCCGGGGGATTGGCAGTGGTGCTGCTGACGGGCTGCGGCTCCCAGGATCAGATCTGGCCCTTCGAGTCCAAGGAGAAAATGGTCATCGGGATGTCCGATGGCATCCTTGCGACGGATCCGGCCGCGGGGTACGACCCGGGGTCCTGGCTGCTGTTCAACAACGTCTTCCAGTCCTTGTTGAGCTTCCCGCCCGGGAGTTCCACCCCTGTGCCGGAGGCCGCCGAGGAGTGCCATTTCTCGGACGGCAGCAAGACCTACACCTGCACCCTGCGTGGCGGGTTGAAGTTCAGCAACGGCAACAGCCTCACCTCGGCGGACGTCAAATACTCCTTCGACCGGTCGATCGGAATCAACGACCCGGCGGGCCCGGCGCCGTTGCTCTCCACCATCTCGTCGATCAGTACCCCGAGTGAGAAGACCGTCGTCTTCCACCTCAAGGTGCCCGATGCGACATTTCCCAGCAAGATCGCATCGGGTGCCGGTTCCATCGTGGACCGTCATGTCTATCCCAAGGACAGGCTGCTCAAGGGAGGCAAGACGGTTGGTTCCGGTCCCTACCAGCTGGACTCCATCGACAAGTCGAAGGCCGTCTTCTCGGTCTACTCCGGCTACCACGGAACCGCCGAGGTGAAGAACTCCGGCGTGACGCTGCAACTTTTCCAGGGCGACCAGCAGGCCCTCAAATCCTCTCTGGAGAAGGGCGAGGTCGACGTCGCATACCGTGGCCTGACCGCCAAGGCGATAGCCGCCCTGGATGCCTCGCCCACCGCAGGGAAGGACGGCATCGACGTAGTCCAGGGGAGCAGCGCCGAGGTCCAGCACCTGGTCTTCAACATGGCCGACCCCGTGGTCGGCAAGATCGCCGTGCGCAAGGCCATCGCCTATCTCGTCGATCGCAACTCCCTGTTGAGCGAGGTCTACGAGTCCACGACGACGCCGCTTTACTCGGTCGTCCCGGGCGGCATCACCGGCCACGGCACTTCCTTCTTCGACACGTACGGCGACGGCGCGCAGCCGCAGAAGGCGAGGGAGGTCCTGAGGGACTCCGGTATCACCAGCAAGGTGAAACTCACCCTCTGGTCCACCCCGAGCCGTTACGGACCGGCTACCGACGACGAATTGCGGACCATCGCCGATCAGCTGAACCAGAGCGGACTCTTCGACGCCAGGATGAAGACTGTTCCGTTCGATCAATACGAGCAGGACATCGCCGACGGCAAGTACGGCGTCTATGTCAAGGGCTGGGTGCCGGACTATCCCGACCCCGACAATTTCACCCTGCCGTTCTTCGGTAAGGGCAACGTCCTGTCGAACAATTACGAGAACAGCGAGATAACCAACCAGATCATTCCGCAGACCTCGTCCATGACCGACCGCGCTAGCACCCGGCAGAAGTTCATCAAGCTGCAGGACATCGTGGCGCGCGAGCTGCCGCTCCTGCCGCTCTGGCAGGGCAAGCAGTACGCAGTCGCCCACGAGAACGTCCGGGGTTTGCAGAATTGCCTGGACACATCGACTGTCTTCCGGTTCTGGGAACTCACCACTGCGTATTAGACCGGCCGTTTCCTGCTGAGTCTGCTGGGGCCCGCCACCCGGCAGCCGGCGGTCAGCGTCAGCAGTACAGCGCTGGGCGCCAGGCCGGTCCGCAAGCCCTCCTCGAAGCCGCCGGGTGACGGTTTGGGGTGGTCCGTCAAGCGGGCCGAATGGCAATGGTGCAGAGGCGTTTGGTGGCGCGGGTGAGGGCGACGTACAGGTCCCTTTCTCCGCCGTGGCGGGCTGCGGTGATCTCCTGCGGCCCCACGACGACAGCCGCGTCGAACTCCAGGCCCCGCGCCTCGGATGCCGGAACCAGGTGCGCATGCCGGGCGATCCCCGCGGACAGCAGCTCCTCCACCCTGCTGTCCGGGCAGATCACTCCGAGCAGTTCGCCGGGGTGCGCCGCGGCCTGGGCCTGGAGCTCCCCGGCGAGTGCGGCGGCGAGTGCGTGCGGGTGCGCTGTGAGGGTGCGGGGCGTGTCCCCGTGGCGGATCGACTTGCTCGGTGTCTGGCCAGGAGCGATCCGCGCGAGCAGGTCCCGGGTGGTGGCCAGGATCTCCTGCGTTGTGCGGTAGCTGACGGTCAGGGTGTGCAGATCGAAGCGCCGTCCGATGTGCGGGTCCAGGGCTTCGTTCCAGTTGCGTGCGGCCGACGCGGCGCCGGCCTGGGCGAAGTCGCCCACCAGCGTCATCGACCTGGCGGGGCACCGGCGCACGACCATCCGCCACTGCATGGCGGTGAGCTCCTGCGCCTCGTCGACGACGACGTGCCCGTACGTCTGTTCCGGCGGGCCGTCGACCAGGCTTGCCGCCTCATCCAGGAGCGGCGCGTCGGCGTCGGTCCACGGGGCGTCAGGAGCACGCAGCAGACGGGACCGTTCGTCGTCGGTGAGCTGGGGCAGGTGTGCGGCCTGCGCGTCGGGGTCGGTGAGGAGGGTCCGTACGACGTCCTCGCCCGCGAGACGCGGCCAGAGGGATTCCACGACCTGGTCGACGTGGGCGTCGTCCAGGAGTTCGGCCCGGACGGCGTCCGCGTCGAACCCGTTGGCTGCCTCCGCCCCCGGCGCCTCGTCCATGCCGAGGTTGCGCAGGTCGGCCGCCACGACGCGGTCGAGGTCGACGCCGGTGAGCTGCGCGACCTCGGCATCGATGCGCTCCAGGGTCTCGGCGGCGCCGCGTGCCAGCGTGTCCGTGACGGCGTCGACGAGGAGCTCCTTGAACACCTGACGCGCCGGGTTGTGTGCGAGGCCGCTCGCCACGGCCGCGTCCCGCGCCCCGGCGACCTCCCCGTCCTCCAGACGGATCCACTCCTGCCCCACCCGCACCGCCAAGTCGCCGCCCGGTGCCTGCCGGGAGCGCACCAGGCCCGCCAACGCGTCGGCCAGCGCGGAAGCGCCCTTGAGCCGCGCCACGTCGAACGCCTCCAGGGCGTCCGGCACGATGGCTGCCAGCTCCTCACAGGTCGCCAGGACGACGTCGTTCTCCCCGAGCGAGGGCAGTACCTGCGAGATGTACTCAAGGAACCGCGTGTTCGGCGCGAGTACCAGGACACCCCGTTCGGCCACACGCGGAAACGCGTACAGCACGTATGCCGCCCGGTGCAGTGCCACCACGGTCTTACCGGTGCCGGGGCCGCCCTGCACCACCTTCACCCCCCGGTGCGAGGAGCGTACGATCGCGTCCTGCTCGGCCTGCAGCGTCGCCACCGCCGTCCCCATCCGTCCCGTGCGGCGTGCCTGCAGGGCCTGTGCCAACGGCCCGTCGCCGACGACGTCATCGGCGGTCGGCGCCGAGCCGTCCAGCAGCTCGTCGCTCACCGCGACCACCGTACGTTCCTCCAGGCGGAGGTGACGGCGGCGCCGCATGCCCATGGGATGGACCGGTGTCGCCTCGTAGAAGGGCCGCGCCGCGTCCGCCCGCCAGTCCACGAGCACCGGCAGCTCGTCCTCGTCCCTCTGCAGACCGAGCCGTCCGATGCGCAGGGCGGTCCCGTCCGCGGCATCGATCCGGCCGAAGACCAGCCCGCCCTCAGCCCCCTCCAGCCGACGCACCTCCTTCGCCAGACGCTCAGCCGCGACCTCCCTCTCGTACACGGCACCCGCACCGGTGGCCGGCGACCTGAGTACGTCCGCCAGCTGCGCTCGTGTGTCGGCGAGCCGTTCGTCGAGCAACCCCCACATGGCGGACACCTGAATTCGCTCCAACTCCACCTGGTGCACGGCGTTGTCATTGATCTGCGACAAGACGGGGTCTCCTCTCGAGTCCGGCCCGCCACTATGCGGGTGGACCCCGGAGAAGTCAAAGTTGACTAATCGGCCTGCTCCGAGTCCTCGAGACCGAGAACTGCTGCGCGAGGCCGGCAGGCTGACCGCGGCGCCGGTCGCGGTGGCCACGGTCCGATCCGGGGAATGAGGGCCTTCGCTCGCACGTTGACCACAGGAGCGGAGGATGGCTCCGCGCCGCCTGAGCTGTACGTACGTGAAAACGGAGAGAAGAAGAGACATGCGCGTCGAGATCTGGAGCGACATCGCCTGCCCCTGGTGCTACATCGGGAAGGCCCGCTTCGAGAAGGGCCTGGCGGGGTTCGCGAACCGCGACGAGGTCGAGGTCGTGCACCGGTCCTTCGAGCTCGACCCCACGCATGTCAAGGGCGACACCGTGCAGGTGATCGACATGCTGGCGCAGAAGTACGGGCGCACTCGCGAAGAGGCGAGGGCCATGGAGGCGAATGTCGCGGCCAACGCGCAGGCAGAGGGGCTCGGCTACCTCACCGAGGGCCGCGACCATGGCAACACCTTCGACATCCACCGGCTGCTCCACCTGGCCAAGGCCCGCGGCCGCCAGGACGAGCTGCTGGGCCTCGCCTACCGGGCGAACTTCGCGGAGGAGCGTTCCGTCTTCGACGGTGACGTGCTGGTCGAGCTGGCTGTCGAGGCCGGGCTCGACGCCGACGAGGCGCGCGCCGTCCTCGCCGACCCGGAGGCGTACGCCGCCGAGGTGCGGGCCGATGAGCGCGAGGCGTCCGAGCTGGGGGCCAATGCGGTGCCGTTCTTCGTGTTCGACCGGCGGTACGGGATCTCCGGCGGCCAGCCCGCCGAGGTCTTCGCCCAGGCGCTCGAACAGGCGTGGAAGGACCGACCGCTGACCGCGATCGGCGAGGACGCCGCGGCATGCGACGCCGACGGTGCCTGCGAGGTCCCGCAGACGGGCAGCAACGCCTGAGCTCGCAGCGCGGCACCATCGCCCGGTACCGCGCTCTGCTGGGCGAGGTCGGCGTCGACGCCGTCCACGCCCACGCCACCGGGCTCGCGGCCCGCATGCGCGCCGGGCTGGCCGGGCTGGGGCACGAGGCGGTGCCGGGGGAGTCGGCGATCGTGGCCGTGCCCGGACTCGGCGGGCGGGCGCCGGAGCTGGCGTGGGCCGGGCTGATCGTCTCGAACCGGGCGGGAAGTCTGCGCGCGGCCTTCCACCTGTACAACACGGAGGCCGATGTGGACCGGGCCCTGGACGTGCTGTCCGCTACTCCTCGCCGGACTCGTCCAGCGGCGCACTGTGCCACTTCCACGAGGTGACCCGCGGACGGCCGGGCAGCTCCGCGCGGCCGGTCGACCAGAGCAGGACGGCCCACCGGTCGGCGTCCTTCGGGGCGTCCGGGAACAGCCGGGCCAGTACCCGGTCGCAGAGTTCGGCGGGCGGAGCCCAGGGGACATCCAGGCCCGCGGCCAGGTCATGCACGTGCACCAGGGTCTCCACGATGCCCATGGCGGCGAAGCCCTCCGGGTCGGACACCCCGTAGGAGTGGTACGAGCGGACTCCGGGCGAGGCGGTCCGTACCATCGCCGCGAGCAGCGCGCCGCTCGCCTCCAGCGTCTGGAGCAGCCCGGCGGGTCCTGCCGTCCGGTCGGCGAAGATCGCGTTCACCGGACCGCCCCTGTACTCGGCGCTCCAGCGGTACGGGACATATGTGTCCAGCGGCGGCTGCCGCGGGCCCAACTGGGCGGCGTAGGAGAAGAGATCGTCGCTCAGGTGCTCCGCGGTCTCCCAGCAGTTCCACTCCAGTGACCCGGCCGGGACCAGCCAGTTGTCCACCGGGGACTCCCGGAGCGCGGCGACCGCGAGACGGACCGCGGTGGTCACGTCGTCCGCCGTGACCGGGAGCCGGGTCCCGGTCAGCGCAGCCCTTTCCGCCGCACTGCACACGACGCAGAACTCATTGCCCTCCGGATCGGCGAGCGTCGCCCAGCCCCGCCCGTTCGGCTTGCGGTGGTCGGCCACGAGGGTGGCACCCAGGCCGAGCAGCCGCTCGACCTCCTCGTCCCGGGTACGGTCCTGCGGCTGAAGGTCCAGGTGCATGCGGTTCTTGGTGCTCTTCGGCTCCGGCACCGAGATGAACAGCAGCGCGGCACCGGGGGCCTCGACGAGTGCCTCGGGATCGCCGGGGGCGTCCTCGTCGGAGAGCGGGGCGCCGAGTACCCCGGACCAGAAACCGGCGAGCTCGTAGGCGTCGGCGCAGTCGATCGTGATGTGACGTACGAGTGAAGTCATGGGCCTCACTGTCGCCGCTCACGGCCGTCGCGGTCCACCGAGTTAGGCGAGGGGGTGGCGCGATGGACGTCGCCCCACCCCTGCTCGGTCCAGCTCGCCTGCACGTCACTTCACCGGGGTGAAGTCCCGCGCCCCGATGAACTCCGGACGCCGCGCCGGCGCCGCGAACGGCTCCTCGGCGGCGTTCTCCACACTGTTGAAGACGATGAAGACATTGCTGCGCGGGTACGGGGTGATGTTGTCCCCCGAGCCGTGCATGCAGTTGCAGTCGAACCAGGTCGCCGAACCCGCCTTGCCCGTGAAGAGCTTGATGCCGTGCCGGTCGGCCAGCTCCGTCAGCGCATTGTCTGACGGCGTGCCGGCGTCCTGCATCTTCAGGGACTTCTTGTAGTTGTCCTTCGGCGTCTCGCCCGCACAGCCGAGGAAGGACTTGTGTGAACCGGGCATGATCATCAGCCCGCCGTTGGTGTCGTGGTTCTCGGTCAGCGCGATCGACACGGACACCGCCCGCATGTTCGGCATTCCGTCCTCGGCGTGCCAGGTCTCGAAGTCCGAGTGCCAGTAGAACCCCGAAGCGCCGAAGCCAGGCTTGACGTTGATCCGGGACTGGTGGACGTACACGTCCGAACCGAGGATCTGACGGGCCCGGCCCACCACGCGCTCGTCGCTGACCAGCCGGGCGAAGACCTCGCTGATCCGGTGGACCTCGAAGACCGACCGTACCTTCCGCGACTTCGGCTCCACGATCGAGCGCTCGTCGGCCCGCACCGCCGGATCGGCGATCAGCCGGTCCAGTTCGGCGTGGCAGACGGCGACCTCGTCCGGTGTGATCAGCTGGTCCATGGTGAGGAAGCCATCACGCTCGAAGCCCTGCAGATCCTTCACAGCGACCGGCCCCGGGGCGCCGGGCAGGGACCAGATGACCGGGTCCTGGCGGGGCGTCATCATCTCGGCTGCGCCGCGTGTGGGGTACGGATCGACGCGTACATCGGCGGTCATGGTTCAGCCCTCCTCGGTCAGCAGGGGGTAGACACCGTTCTCGTCGTGCTCCTCCCGTCCGGTGACCGGAGGGTTGAAGACGCAGACACAGCGGAAGTCGGTCTTCGGCCGCATGGTGTGGTGCTCATGGCCGTTCAGCAGGTACATCGTGCCGGGGGTGATCCAGTGCTTCTCGCCGGTCTCGTCATTGGTGAGCTCGGCCTCGCCCTCGACGCACAGGACGGCCTCGATGTGGTTCGCGTACCACATCGATGTCTCGGTACCCGCGTACATCGTGGTCTCGTGGAGCGAGAAACCCACCTTTTCCTGCGCGAGCACGATGCGCTTGCTCTCCCAGGTTCCGGAAGCGGCCTTCACATGCCGGTCGGTGTTTTCGATGTCACTGAACGATCGGACGATCACGGTGGTCGGTGCCTTTCTCTCTGCGGAGGTGCTTCTGTTCGTGCCCGCCCGGGACGGGAGGAACCCGGGCGGTGGTCAGGTGGTCAGGACGTCTCGCGGACCGCGCGGGCCAGCGTCCGCAGGCCCTCGTCCAGCTCCTCGGGGGTGACGGTCAGTGGCGGCAGCAGCTTCACGACCTCGCTCTGCGGACCGGAGGTCTCGACCAGGAGGCCCAGCTCGAAGGCACGGGCGCAGACCGCGACGGCGCGCGACTTGTCGGTGAACTCCATGCCCCAGACCAGGCCGCGGCCCCGGAACCGCGCACCGAGCCGGGCGTGTTCGTCGCAGATCGCAAGGAGTGCCTGTTCGATCTGCTCGCCCCGGGCCAGGGTCTGCTTCTCCGTCTGGCCGTCCGCCCAGTAGGCGTCCAGCGCGGCGGCGGCCGTGACGAACGCCGGGTTGTTGCCGCGGAAGGTGCCGTTGTGCTCGCCCGGCCCCCAGATGTCCAGCTCCGGCTTGAACAGGCAGAGTGACATGGGCAGTCCGTAGCCGCTGATGGACTTGGACAGGGTGACGATGTCGGGGGTGACGCCGGCTTCCTCGAACGAGAAGAACGCCCCCGTACGTCCGCAGCCCATCTGGATGTCGTCGACGATCAGGAGCATGTCGCGCCGGTGGCACAGATCGGACAGGGCCCGCAGCCACTCGGGGCGCGCCACATTGATGCCGCCCTCGCCCTGCACCGTCTCGACGATCACGGCGGCGGGCTTGTTGAGACCGGAGCCCTCGTCCTCCAGTAGCCGCTCGAACCAGAGGAAGTCGGGTACCCGGCCGTCGAGGTAGTTGTCGAACGGCATCGGAGTGCCGTGCACCAGCGGGACACCGGCCCCGGCCCGTTTGAAGGCGTTGCCCGTGACGGCGAGCGAGCCCAGCGACATGCCGTGGAACGCGTTGGTGAACGAGACGATCGACTCGCGCTCCTTCGCCTTGCGGGCCAGCTTCAGCGCCGCCTCGACCGCGTTGGTGCCGGTCGGTCCGGGGAACATCACCTTGTACGGGAGGTCACGCGGGCGCAGCACATTGTTCTGGAAGGACTCCAGGAAGGCGCGTTTCGCGGTGGTGGCCATGTCGAGGCCGTGGGTGATGCCGTCGCGTTCGATGTAGTCGATCAGCGCGCGCTTCAGTACCGGGTTGTTGTGGCCGTAGTTGAGAGATCCTGCGCCGGCGAAGAAGTCGAGGTAGGTGTGGCCGTCCTCGTCGGTCAGGCGGGCGCCTTGCGCACGGTCGAACACTGCGGGCCAACTGCGGCAGTAGCTCCGTACCTCAGACTCCAGGGTCTCGAAGACGCTCAGTGCGGGCGGGGTGATGGTCACAGGGAATCTCCTGCTTGAGGGGGGTGGTGTGCTCAGGTACGGAACGGGCCGGTGCGCCCGGACGTGGAACGGGCCGGTGCGCTCGCAGGCGGAACGGGCCGATGCGGTCAGGCACGGAACGGGCCGATGCGGTACAGCACTTCCGGCAAATGCGTTCCCTCCGGGAACAGCCCGCCGTCGAAGAGCACTTCGCGCTCCAGGGCCACGTCATGGCGCTGCGCGTAGGAGGTGAACAGTCGGTCCGACGCGGTGTTGTCCGGGGTCACGGTGGTCTCGACCGAGGCCAGGCCCTGCTCGGCGGCGACCCGCGAGGTCAGCGCGTCCAGCAGCGTTCCCGCCAGTCCCCTCCCGCGGTGGCCGTGGTCGACGGCCACCTGCCAGACGACGAGTGTCTCGGGGCGGTCCGGCCTGAGGTATCCCGTCACGAAGGCGACGGGTCCACCGGTCTCGTCGCGGGCGACCACGGAGGTGGCCGCGAAGTCACGGCACCACAGCAGGTAGCTGTACGAGGAGTTGAGGTCCAGGACCTCGGAGTCGCGGGCGATGCGCCAGATCGCGGCCCCGTCCTCCACTTGTGGGGTGTCGATGGTGAGGAATTCGCTTCGGGCACTTGCAAAATCTGCTGGTGCGGCGGTCATGCGAATCGAACTTACCCAGCAAATTCTGAAATTGCATTGTCGTAAGGGGTTGGGCGGGGCGATTCCTTGTGTTATCACGCGGGCGCGTGCACCGGCGCGATCCGGCCGCGCTTTCCCCCATTTTGAGGGCCATTTATCCGGCATAACGGTCGCGATGTGGAGTCGGTCACAAGGTTGTAACTCTCGGGTGACGCAATGGAATTGTGTGGATAGAACTGCTGAAAACTTGCGTGTTTAGGGTTCTGGAAAGCGGGCAGAAGAATGCGGGGAGCTGCTCGGAATAAAGCAGCTCCCCGCATTCATGGAATATGGACGCTCCGGTGCTGATTCGGAGTGATTACTCGCTCGGCCAGGTTTCCGAAACGGCTTTGCGGGCAGCTTCGAAGTCGACCTGCCGGCCGGCATCGGCCAGCGCCGCCCCCAGAGCCGCGAGCGAGGACTGCACCGCGCCCCGCGTCGCATCCACACCGTAGTGATTGACCCGGATCATCTCCTTGGACAGCGCACCGCCGCCCGCGATCAGCGGCAGCGACGGGCCGGCTGCGCGTGCCCGCGCGACCAGCTCGGAGGCGTCGACGCCCGCCGGGGCGCGCAGCGTCGTCGCGACCGGCGCGGCGTCCTTCGCTTCATGGACATACGGCGACAGACCGCCACCGAGAGCCACCGCACCCGCGCGCGTTGCCGCGGCAGCTGCGGCGTGCCGGGCCATCAGCGCATCCAGGCCCTCGGCTTCGATCCGCTCCACGCACGCCGCCAGAGCCAGCATCTCCAGCTGGGCGGGGGCGTGCAACAGTGCCTTGCGGCCGCCGTTGATCCAGCGTTCCTTCCAGTCCAGGAGCGAGAGGTACGAGCGGCGCGGGGCCTGGGGGTTGGCGGCGATCCGCTCCCAGGCCCGCTCGCTCACGGACACCGCCGACACCCCGGCCGGGCCGCCCATCGCCTTCTGCGCGCCGATCACACAGAGGTCGACTCCCCATACGTCCGGCAGCAGTGGCTCAGCGCCCACCGATGCGACGGCGTCCAGCATGAACAGTGCCCCGTGCGAACGGACCACCTCGCCGATCTCGGCGACCGGATTGGTGTTGCCGGTCGCCGCCTCGGCGTGGACCAGGGAGACGAAGTCGATCTCCGGGTGCTCGGCCAGCGCCCGCGCGACCTGGTCGGCGGTGACCGCCGTGTGGAACGGAACCGCCAGGTCGACGACATTGGCTCCGCAGTCCCGCAGCCAGTTCCCGAAGGTCTGTCCGTATGGCCCGGTGACGACGTTCAGGGCGGTCGAGCCGGGCCGGGCGCCGCCCCGGATGCAGCCTTCTAGGGGGAGCAGCGCCTCGCCCTGCATGATGACGACGTCTTGCTCGGTGGCGAGGAGGCCGGCCACCCGGCTCTCGATGGCCGCGAAATGCGCGGCGGTGAGCGGGGCGAGGTCGAGGAACGGGTGCGTCACGGTGGTGCTCTCTTCGGATCGGGTCGGTGCGCTGCTGCTTACGACCTCGCCCACGATTGGCAGTGGGAGAGGCGGTTACGGACAGTGCCTCCGTCGAAGCGTACTCAGGGTGCCGGGCGGCACCTCGTACAGTGCTTTTCATGAGCGATCACAGGGCACCGCAGGTGCTGCACGTGAAGGGGCGGGTGCTCGTCGGACCGGAGGACGTCCGCGACGAGCTCTGGGTCGTCGACGGACGGATCTCGTACGGGAGGCCGGCCGGCGTGGACGAGGCGGTGACCGTCACCGGCTGGGCGCTGCCGGGGCTGGTCGACGCCCACTGTCACGTCGGGCTCGACCACCACGGCGCCGTCGACGCGGCGACCAGCGAGAAGCAGGCCATCGCCGACCGGGAAGCGGGTGCGCTGCTGCTGCGGGACGCGGGTTCCCCGTCCGACACCCGGTGGATCGACGACCGCGAGGACCTGCCGAAGATCATCAGAGCTGGACGTCACATCGCCAGGCCCCGCCGGTACACCCGGAACTACGCCCACGAGATCGAGCCGGACGATCTGGTCGCGTACGTCGCCCAGGAGGCGCGCCGCGGCGACGGCTGGGTGAAGCTGGTCGGCGACTGGATCGACCGGGAGGTGGGTGACCTGACGGCCCTCTGGCCGCGCGAGGCGGCCCGGGCGGCCATCGCCGAGGCGCACCGGCTCGGCGCCCGGGTCACCGCGCACTGCTTCGCCGAGGACTCGCTGCGCGATCTAGTCGAGGCCGGGATCGACTGCATCGAGCACGCCACCGGGCTGACCGAGGACACCATTCCGCTCTTCGCCGCGCGCGGTGTCGCGATTGTCCCCACGCTGGTCAACATCGCCACCTTCCCCTCGCTCGCGGCGGGCGGTGACGCCAAGTTCCCCCGCTGGTCGGCCCATATGCGGCGGCTGCACGAGCGGCGCTACGACACCGTGCGCGCCGCGTACGACGCCGGGGTTCCGGTCTTCGTCGGCACCGACGCGGGCGGGGTGCTCGCCCACGGGCTGGTGGCGGACGAGGTCGCCGAGCTGGTGAAGGCGGGCATCCCGGCCCTGGACGCACTGTCCGCGACGACCTGGGGTGCGCGGAAGTGGCTCGGGCGGCCGGTACTGGAAGAGGGCGCACCGGCGGACCTGGTGGTGTACGACGAGGACCCGCGGGCGGACGTACGGGTGCTGGCGGCGCCGCGACGCGTGGTGCTGAACGGCCGGGTGATCGGCTGAGAGGCTGTCGGGTGCCTCTGAGCGCCTGTCGGTGACCCCGAGGAAAGAACGTACCGAGATAATCGAATACAGGCGCGAAAACCCCCCTTTGGGGTGAACTCACGTCAGGTGTCTGCCAGTTCACCCTCCGTGCGTAAAGCTTTCGGGGTCGAGGTCACCAGTGCCCGCGATGTCCCCCATTGGACGGTGCCGGTGACTCCATGTCTCTTGTGGGGGTTCCACCATCTTGAACAGCAACACCTTCCGCCTGGCCGCCCTGGCGGTCGCCGCCGCTCCCGTCGCCCTGCTGGTCGCCGTCCCGGCGCAGGCCGCCACCGCGACCACCACGACCACCGGCGACGGGAAGGCGAGCGCGGTCGTGCTCCGAACCGCACTCGACGTCTCGCTCCTGAACAAGACGATCGATGTGCCGCTCAAGGTTACGCTCAATGAAGTGCAGGCACCGGCCAGCGCCGACAAGACCGCGCTCAGCGTGCGGCTCGACGGGGTGGACGACGGACGGTCGTTCAGCGTGCTGAGCGCCGATGTGGCCACCGCCAGGGCCACCGTCGGTGAGCACAGGGCCGAGGGTTACAGCAATCTCGCGAAGGCCTCGGTCCATGTGCCCGGACTGCCGCTGCTCTCGCTGATCGAGGTCGAGAAGGTCACCTCCAAGGCGGTCTGTGAGGTGGGCCGGAAGCCGGTCGCCGAGTCGAACGTGCTGGGGCATGTGTCGGTCCTCGGCAAGCGGATCACCCTCAGCGCAGGCGGCACCACACAGGTGAAGGTGCCGGGCGTCGGAGAGGTGACCCTCGACCTGTCGAAGACGCAGACCACCTCGCGCACCGCGGCGGCGGCCGCGCTTCAGCTGAAGGTCTCGGTCAACCCGCTCAAGCTGAACGTCGCCGATGTACAGGGCGAGGTCACGCTCGCCGAGGCGACCTGCGAGACACCGAAGGCGACAGGAGGCGGCGATAACGGCGGTTCCGGCAACGGCGGAACGAGCGGCGGAGGCACCTCCGGTAGCGGTGGCTCCAGCGGCGGCGGCACGTCCGGTAGCACGTCCGGCGGTGACGGCGGCAATGTGAAACCCCAGACCGGCACCGGCCACGCCCCGGCCGTCGACTCCAACCTCGCAGAAACGGGTGGCAGCTCCACGACGCCGTACATCGCGGGCGGCGCGGCCGTGCTGCTGGCGGCGGGTGCCGGGGCGATGGTCGTGGTCAGGCGCCGCGCACAGGGCTGACCTCTCAGAGGCCACCCGACAGCCTCTCAAGGCCCGAGGGGGGAGGCCGTAGGCCAGGAGGGGAGCGGGGGCGGTGTTCGCATGACGGAACGCCGCTCCCCGACAGCCTCTGAGACGGAGCGCGGCCGTCCCGTCAGTGTGTGACCGCAGTCAGCGTTTGCAGTGCCTGGTCGAGGGCCTGCAGCAAGCGGTTGGTCGTCGCACGGTCGCGTACTGCCAGCCGCAGCCACTGCGGACCGAGCCCCGGAAACGTGTCTCCACGCCGCGTCGCGAACCCCAGAGCCCGCAACCGCTCCCGTACCTCGGTGGCCCCCTCCAGCCGCACCAGGACGAATGATGCCTCGGCTGGTTCCACCACCCGCACTTCGGTGAACTCCCTGATCCCCGCGACCAGGTGGGCCCTGTCCACCGCGATCCGCTCCGCCGCGGCAGCCGCCTCGGCCAGGGCTCGCGGCTCCATGCACGCCTCGGCCGCGGCCAGCGCCGGGGACGACACCGGCCACAGCGGCTGCGCCTCCTCCAGTGCGCGGATCGTCTCCGGGGCGGCCAGTACGTAACCGATCCGCAGCCCCGCGAGCCCCCAGGTCTTGGTGAGGCTGCGCAGTATGACGAGCCCCGGGACGTCCGTACGCCCGCACAGCGCCTCGCGCTCGCCCGGCACCGTGTCCATGAACGCCTCGTCGACCACCAATGTCCGCCCGGGGCGCGCCAGTTTTTCCAGTGCGGCCGCCGGATGCAGGACCGACGTGGGGTTGGTCGGATTGCCGATCACCACCAGATCCGCGTCCTCGGGCACGGCCGCCGGGTCCAGCTGGAAACCGGCCTCGGCCGACAGCAGCACCCGTCGCACCTCGTGCCCGGCCGCACGCAGCGCCGACTCGGGCTCGGTGAACTGCGGATGGATCACGACCGGACGGCAGGCCGGCAGCGCCCGTGCGATCAGCACGAACGCCTCCGCCGCACCCGCCGTCAGCAGCACGCGCTCCACCGGCAATCCGTGCCGGCCCGCGACCGCCGCCCGCGCCGGACGGCCGTCCGGGTAGGCGGCGAGCGTGCCCAGCGACGCGGCTATCCGCGCCTTCAGCCAGGCCGGGGGCGTATCGGCCCGTACGTTGACGGCGAGATCGGTCAGATCCCGGCCCCGTCCCCTTACTTCCGCGTCACCGTGGTGCCGCAGATCATGTGTGCCCGCGCCTGTGGCGCCGGGTCTTTCAGTGGAAGTGTGCATGGCCGCCGTGGGGGTGGTGGTGATGGCCGTCGTCGTCGGGGTGGAAGTGCGGCTGCTGCGGCAGCCCCACCTTGTCCTCGAAGCCCGGCAGCGAGATCCGGTACACGCAAGCGTCGCAGTTCATCCGCAGATCGCCCTTGACGGCCTCCCGGTAGCGCTCCATGACCAGGTCGTACAGTTCCTCGGCCGCACCGATGACCTCGGCCGAGCGGACATCGAGCTCCGGGTGGGCCGCGGCCCACTCCTCGGTCTGATGACGTACCCGGTCCGGCAGGACGCCGGTGAAGAGGAAGTACGGCAGAACGACTATGCGCCCGGCACCCAGCTTCACGCAACGGTCGAGACCGGACGGTACGTCCGGCGCCGCGAGCGAGACGAACGCCGTCTCCACCCCCGCGTACCCGCGGCCCTCCCAGAACAGCCGCGCCGCCTTGTACACCTCGGCGTTGGCGTCCGGGTCGGTCGAACCGCGCCCGACCAGCAGCACCGTCACCTCGGACCGGTCGCTGTCGCCCAGCACCGCGTCGACCCGGCGCTCCAGCACCTTCAGCAGCGCCGGGTGCGGGCCGAGCGGACGGCCATAGGTGTACGAGATGCCGGGGTGGCGCTCCTTCTCACGGGCGAGCGCAGCCGGAATGTCCCCCTTGGCGTGCCCGGCCGACACCAGCATCAGCGGCACAGCGGCGAAGCGCTCGGCACCGCGCTGGACCAGCTCGGTCACGGCGTCGCCGAGCGGCGGCGGGGACAGCTCGATGAAGCCGCCCGCGACGGGCAGTTCGGGGTGGCGCCCGCCCAGCTCGGTCACGAAGTCACGGAACGCCGCGGCCCCGCCCTCGTCCCTGGTGCCGTGGCCGGCGATGAGCAGTGCGGGCTGGCTGGACGCGGTGGTCACAGGTTCTCCTCGGTGTTCATGGGAGGTACGGGGTGGTACAGCAGGGCATTGAGAGCAGCGGCGGCGACGGCCGAACCGCCCTTCTCGGACACATTGCTCACGGCGGGCAGCCCGCTCTCGCGCAGCGCTGCCTTCGACTCGGTCGCGCCGACGAAACCGACTGGCAGCCCGATGACGAGCGCGGGCGCGGCATCAAGGACGAGCAGTTCCTCCAGCGCGGTCGGCGCATTGCCGATCACCCAGATCGCACCGGGCCCGACCTGTTCGTACGCGAGCCGGATCGCATGTGCCGAACGGGTCAGCCCGGGACCGGACCTGGCCTCCTTCAGACGGCACACGGTCTCGCGACGGGTGATGCCCGCCGCGACCATCTCCACATCGGTGACGACCGGCGCACCGGCGTGCAGCGCCGCATGTGCGACGACGAGCGACGCCTCGTCGCAGACCAGGTCCCTCGCATACGCCAGATCTGCCGCGGAGTGAATGACCCGCTCCACGACGGCCCGGGTCAGCGGTGCGAAGTGCGAGGTGTCCAGGCGGGTACGCAGCCGCCGGAACGACTCCTGCTCGATGGGATGAACGGTTCTCTCCCAGGGCCGGTTCACTCGGCTTCCTCCCGCGCCGAGGCCGTGTCGGCCGACTGCCAGCGGTAGCCGCGCGGTGTCACCATGAGGCCCGCGATCTCCCGGGTGGCCGTGTTGCCGACCGTCACGACCGTCATCATGTCGACCGTCGCCGGGTCCAGACCGGCGAGCGAGGTCACCCGGCTGCTTTCGTCCGGGCGTGAGGCATTGCGTACGACTCCGACCGGTGTCGCCGGTTCCCGGTGTTCCGACAGGATCGAGAGGGCCTTCGGGAGCTGCCAGTCGCGGCCCCGGCTGCGCGGGTTGTAGAACGTCACGACGATGTCGGCCTCGGCCGCGGCCCGTACCCGGCGCTCGATTACCTCCCACGGCGTGTGCAGATCGGAGAGGCTGATCGACACATGGTCGTGGCCCAGCGGGGCGCCCAGGATCGCGGCAGCCGCCAGCGCGGCCGTCACACCCGGCACGCCCACCACATCGATATCGGCGCCGGCCTCGGCGAGCGCGGGCGACGCCATCGCGTACACGCCCGCGTCACCGCTGCCGATCAGCGCCACCGCATGTCCCTTGCGTGCCTCGGCGACCGCCGTACGGGCCCGCGCCTCCTCGGCGCCCAGCCCCGACTCCAGGATCGTGGTGCCGGGCCGCAGCAGGTCCCTGATCTGGTCGACGTACTGATCGAGCCCGACCAGCACCGAGGCCCGCCGCAGCTCCTCGCGGGCGCGCGGAGTCAGTAGATCGCGCGCACCCGGGCCGAGACCGACGACGGCCAGTCGCCCGCGCGGGCTGCGGCGCACCACCGCACACGTGGCCATCGCGGCCCGCCGTTCAGGGCCAAGAGGTGGCCACCCCCTCGACTTCCGCTTCGGCACGAGGAGTTCGCCCCCCGCGGCGAGCGCGGCGGCCTCGGCGACAGAGGGCGTACCGACGGCGGCGAGTGGCGCGCCCGACGGATTGGGCACCTTGATACGGGCCAACTCGTCGGCGGCGTACGTCCGCAGCGGTACGCCGAGCTGCGAGGCCGCGGCGACTATCCCCGGCTCGTCCGCCTTGGCGTCGACCGTCACCAACTCCGCGATGCTCAGCGGCGACAGCCCGGCCTCGCGCAGGGTGTCCCGGATCAGCCCGACGACCTCCCCGGCCGGCGCACCCCTGGACGCACCGACCCCGACAGCGAGCGACGCGGGCCGCAACACGACGGCCTGTGCCCCGAGTTCGACGACCCGGTCGCTGACATGGAGCACCGCCACGCCCTCGGCGCCCAGGGACACATTCGGCGGCAACGCCGGCAACGGCCATACCGCATCCGCCCGCAGCTCCACCCGCGCCCCGTCGAGCATCGCGCGCGACACCCCAGCCACGTCGCCCTCCACGGCCAGGCCCAGCATGTCGAGCCCCGGCACCCCCGCCGCGTCCGTCGCCGTCGTCACCACCGGCGCCGCGCCCAGCACCTCACCGACCGCCCCGGCCAAGGCGTTCGCCCCGCCACCGTGCCCGCCGAGCAACGCCACCGCATGGCGGCCCGCCTCGTCGACGCAGACGACACCCGGGTCCGAGGACTTGTCCGACAACAGCGGCGCGAGCAGCCGCACCACGGCCCCCGTCGCCAGGAAACACACCAGCTGCTCGCACTCGGCGAACGCCCGCTGCACGGCCTCGCGCACCGGTCCCTCGTAGACCACGGTGCGGCCGGGCCAGGCCGCGGCCAGCCGGTCGCGGGCGACTGTGCCCGCCGCCGTGGCGGAGATCAGGCCGATCACTGGGTTGCTCCTTCACTTGCACGGACCGCGGGGCGGGTGCCCCACAGCAGAAAGACCGGGTTGGTCGAAGCGAGCCGCGTCACCTCACCGGGGAGCGGCGCCAGCCGGGAGGACTGCAGCAGTACCCCCTCGGGCACGAGCCCGGCACCGGTCAGCGCCGCACGGACCTCCGGCACCCGGTCCAGCGCGGCCAGCGCCACCACCACCGAGCGCCGCGCCCGCCGGGCGCACGCCGTCACGATGGCGGGCAGCTCACGCCCGCCGCCACCGATGAACACCGCGTCCGGGTCGCTCAGGTCGTCGAGCACGGCAGGCGCGGAGCCGTGCACCGCACGGACGTACACCGCGTGTGCGGCCGCGTTCGCCCTGATCCGCTCGACCCCGTCCGAGGTCTTCTCCACGGCGACGGCAGCCGCGCCGAGCCGTGCGCACTCCACCGCGACCGAACCCGAACCCGCACCGATGTCCCACACCAGGTCACCGGTGCGTGGCCCCAGCCGGGCCAGCGCAAGCGCCCGCACCTCGAACTTGGTGATCATCGAATCGCGGTGCTCGAACTCCGTCTCGTCCAGCGCCCACCGGCCCGGCCCGGCGGGTGTTCCCGCGAGCGTCCGGACCGGGGAGAGCACCTGGGACTCGTCCAGACACAGCACCACACTCACCGGATCCGGCCAGTCGCGCGCCGTCGCCTCGCCGGGAGAAAGCCGCTCGACACGCTCCCGCTCCGGATCGCCGAGCGCCGTCGCCACGACCAGGGTGCGCCCCCCGGCTTCGTGCACCAGCCCGGCCGCCAGCTCCGCGGGCCCGGCGCCGGGCCCGGTCAGCACGGCCACCTTCGGGTGCGCCAGACATGCGTTCACCGCGGTCTGCGGGTCGCGGCCGTGCGCACTGACCACGACCGCGTCGTCCCACGCCAGCCCGAGCCGGGCGAACGCGACCGCGACGGACGGCGCACCCGGCCGCACATCGAGCACCTCCGGCCCGAAACGCTCCGCCAGCGCTCTTACGATCCCGAAGAATCCGGGGTCGCCGGAGGCCAGCACGACCACCCGCGCCCCGACCCTGTGCGCATGCTCCGCGATTCGGTCGAGCGCGGGCGCCAGCGGACCGAGCACGATGCGTTCGGCCTGCTCCGGCAGCCCCGCGGCTTCCAGATGACGCCTGGCGCCGACCACCAACGTGGCCACGGCCAGCGCCTCCTGGGCATCGGGACCGAGCGGTGCGCCCGTCCCCGTACCGAAGACTCGGATCACGAGCCGGACCGCTGGGCGCGCAGCTCGGTGCGCGCCGCCTTGTCGGCCTTGCGGAAACCGTGGAAGTGCCCGGGGTGGTAGAGGTGCGAACGCGTTCCCGAAGCCGAAAGCGCCGGGCCGACCAGGAAGAGGGTGTGCTTCCAGAGCTTGTGCTCCTTGACCGTTTCCTCCAGGGTCTCGATCGTGCAGTGCAGGATCAGCTCCTGAGGCCAGGTCGCCTGGTACGCGATCACGACCGGCGTCGACGTCGGATAGCCGCCCTCCAGCAGCTCCTGGGTGAGCTGCCCGGACCGCGCCGCAGACAGGAACAGCGCCATCGTCGTGCCGTGACGCGCGAATTCCCGTACCTCCTCGCCCGGCGGCATCGGCGTCTTGCCGCCACCCAGACGCGTCAGGATCACGGACTGCGCGACCTCCGGAATCGTCAGCTCCCGCTGCGCGATGGCGGCGACTGCCGAGAACGACGACACCCCCGGCACGATCTCGACCGCGACCCCCAGCCCGGCACACCGGTCGGCCTGCTCCTGCGTGCCACCCCACAGGGCCGGGTCACCGGAGTGGATACGGGCCACCTTCAACCCCTCGGCCGCCGCACGTTCGTACACGGCGACGACCTGCTCCAGCGACATCTGCGCCGAGTCGAGGATCTCCGCGCCCTCCCGGGCATGCTCCAGGACCTCCGCCTGCACCAGGCTCGCCGCCCAGATGACGATGTCGGCATCCGCGATGGCCCGCGCCGCTCGGAAGGTCAGCAGATCGGCGGCGCCGGGGCCGGCACCGACGAACGTCACTTTGCCGTGGGTGGGCGCGGCGACCGCACCGGCTGCGTCGACTGCTTCGGACATGGGACTGGGTCCTTTCGAAAAGCGGGAAAACGGGTCAGAAGGGTGGGACGGGCGGCAGGGTGCGGTGAGATGCGCACACAGCGGTCATCGGCCGACCGGAGCGCATGGCGGTGTTCGTCGCGCTCGGCGCTGGTGGAGGGCATCGCGGACCAGCCACCGCCCCGCACCCGGGCGCCTCACAATTTCCCGCCCCGCCCGCCGTCGCGCGGCGCGGGCGCGATCAGCGTCGACAGATACGGCAACGGCCCCCCGGTCAGCTCCGCCGCCGACCGGATCGACTCCTCGGGCAGCCCGAGCGCCGAACCCCACACCGCGTCCTCGGTGCGCCCCGTCTCACGCAGCGCCGTGGCCACCTCCGCGGCCAGCCGCCCGAACTTGTACGCGACCACCGTCCCGGGACCCTCCAGGGCCTCCCTGAGCACCGCGGCCCCGGCGGTCACCGGCACCAGCGTCAGCGGCTCCGTGCCCTCCGTCAGCACCGCGCCGCTGCGCGCGGCCAGATCCTGCATCGCCGTGATCCCCGGCACGGTCTCCACGGCCGTACCCGGCAGCAGCTCACCCATCGTGTGCGCGAGATACGTGAACGTCGAGTACACATGGGGATCGCCGATCGTCGCGAACGCCACCGAACCATGCGTACGCAGCAGTTCCGCGACCCGTTCACCCGCCGCGTCCCACGCCGCCTCCCGGCGCGCCCGGTCCGTCCGCTCGTTCAGCGCGAACACCACACGTACGACCTTGTCGGCCGCCACGTAATGCAGCACGGTCGCCTCGGCCCGCCCCCGCTCACCGGTGTCCATCACCGGCACGACGACGACCGCGGCGTCACGCAGCGCGTTCACACCCTTGATGGTCACCAGTTCCGGGTCACCGGGCCCGACACCGACGCCGACCAGCCTGCTCGTGCCGTGACCGTGGTTCATCCCTTGCACCTCTCGACGAATCGGCGGGCCATCCCGGGCGCCGAAGCCCAATGCGTATGCAGATAACTCGCGTGCACGCCCTGCTGTACGAACCCCTCCACGCGCCGCACCGGCTGATGCAGACCCCACGCCGGTTCGGCCCCGGCGCCCGGCTCCAGTACGGTCCGGTGGAACTCGTGACCGCGCACCCGCGTCCCGGGCGCCGCCAGCACACTGCCGGAGACCGCCACGGCCTCCCGGTAGCCGAGCGTCAGCCGCTCGGACATCCGCCCCTCGGCATCGAGGACCCCGCACATCGGCAGCCCGTCGAGCGAACGCGCCAGATACAGCAGCCCCGCACACTCGGCAGCCACCGGAGCTCCGGAGTCCACCAGCTCGGCAACGGCCTTGCGCAGCGCCGCGTTGGCGGACAGCTCCGACGCGTACACCTCTGGAAACCCCCCACCGATGACCAGTCCCCGCGTGCCCTCGGGCAACGACTCGTTCCGCAACGGGTCGAACGGCACGACTTCGGCCCCGGCAGCGGTGAGCAGTTCGGTGTGCTCGGCATAGGAAAAGGTGAACGCGGCCCCGGAGGCGACGGCGACCCGTGCGGGCCGGGCAACGGGCCCACCGCACGTGCCCACCGCCCCGGCCGCATCCCACACCTCACCCGGCACCGCAGGCACCGACCGCGCCAACGCCATGACCGCGTCCAGGTCGCACCCCGCCCGCACCCGATCCGCCATCGCCGCGACAGCGGCCACCGCGTCGCCCCGCCGCTCGGCCACCGGCACCAGACCCAGATGCCGCGACGGCACAGCTACCTGCTCGGCCCGCCGCAACACCCCCAGCACCGGCACCCCCGACTCGTCCAACGCCTCCCGCAACAGCACCTCGTGCCGCTGGGAGCCGACCTTGTTCAGAATCACGCCACCGATCCGCACCTGCGGATCCCATGAGGCGAAGCCGTGCACCAGCGCGGCCACGGACCGCGACTGCGACGACGCGTCGACGACCAGCACCACCGGCGCCCGCAGCAGCATCGCGATCTGGGCGGTCGACGCCAGCTCACCGTGCCCGACCCGTCGCCCGCCGCCACCTTGCCCGAGCACTTCGCGCCCTGCTTGGATTCCAGCCCCGTCGTACAGCCCCATCACCCCCTCGACGACCGCCAGATCGCAGCCGCGCGCCCCGTGCGCGAACAGCGGGGCGACCAGCTCGGGGCCGCACATGTACGCGTCGAGATTGCGCCCCGGCCGTCCCGTGGCCAGCGTGTGGTACCCGGGATCGATGTAGTCGGGCCCGACCTTGTGCCCGGACACGGCAAGTCCCCGCCCCGCGAAGGCCGCCATCAGGCCCGTGGCAACGGTGGTCTTGCCGCTGCCCGACGAGGGCGCGGCGATCACCAGACGCGGAACGTTCACCGCGGACCCCTCACCATTCGATGCCCCGCTGACCCTTCTGACCGGCATCCATCGGGTGCTTCACCTTCGACATGTCGGTCACCAGGTCGGCGGCCTCCACCAGTTCCTGCGGCGCGTTGCGCCCGGTGATGACCACATGCTGGGTACCGGGACGGCTCCGCAGCACCTCGATCACCTCGTCGGTGTCGACCCAGTCCCAGTGCATCGGGTAGGCGAACTCGTCGAGGACGTAGAGCCGGTACGTCTCGGCAGCCAGGTCGCGCTTGACCTGCTCCCAGCCCTCGCGTGCCGCCTCCTCGTTGTTCAGCTGCTTGTCGCGCTGCACCCACGACCAGCCCTCGCCCATCTTGTGCCAGGCCACGGACCCGCCTTCGCTGCTCGCCCCGAGGACCTTCAGCGCGTTTTCCTCGCCGACCTTCCACTTCGCCGACTTGACGAACTGGAAGACCCCGATCGACCACCCCTGATTCCAGGCCCGCAGCGCGAGCCCGAAGGCCGCCGTCGACTTCCCCTTCCCGATGCCGGTGTGCACCACCAGCAGCGGACGGTTGCGGCGCTGACGGGTGGTGAGCCCGTCGTCCGGCACGGTGGTCGGCTGTCCCTGCGGCATTACGCGGCTCTCCTGCTGGTTCCCCGAACGTTCTTGACGAGCCCGGCGATCGAGTCGGCCCGCAGTTCGTCGAGCGTGACGGCGGTGCCGCCGAGATCCCGTGCGAGGCCGGTCGCGAGCCCGAGCCGCACGGGCCCCGACTCGCAGTCCACGACGACGGACGCGACGCCCTCCGCCTCGTGCAGCCGCGCCGCCCGCGCCGCCAGCGCCACCGGCTCGGGCCCCCCGGTCGCCCGTCCGTCGGTCACCAGGACCAGCAACGGCCGCCGCGACGGATCACGCAGCCGCTCCACCCGCAACACCTCGTGCGCCTTCAACAGCCCGGCCGCGACGGGGGTACGCCCACCGGTCGGCAGCATCTCCAGCCGCGCCGCCGCAGCGTCCACCGACGATGTCGGCGGCAGTACCACCTCGGCACCCTTGCCCCGGAAGGTGACCAGCCCGACCTTGTCCCGCCGCTGATACGCGTCCAGCAGCAGCGAAAGAACGGCGCCCTTCACGGCACTCATCCGCTGCCGGGCGGCCATCGACCCGGAGGCGTCCACCACGAAGAGAACGAGGTTTCTTTCGCGTCCCTCCCGGGTCGCCTGCCGCAGATCGTCCCGCCGGACCACCAGTCCCCGCCCCGTCCGCCCCCGCGCCCGCTGATGCGGCGCGGCGGCCTGCACGGTCGCGGCCAGATGCAGCTTGGTCAGGGCGCCCTGCGGACGCCGCGCACCGGTGGTACGCCCGTGCTCCGTACGCGCCCGGGAACGCCTCCCGGCCGCGCCCTCGCCCAGACCGGGCACGCTCAACATCTTCGTACGGAACGGCTCGGCAGCGCGTACGGGCTGCTGCTCACCGGCCCCGGAAGACTGCTGCCCCTGCTCGGGCACGGACTGCGCGGGCGTGCCGCCGGCCTCGCCCTCGGGCTGCGGCGGCGCGTCGGGGCCGTCGCCCTGCGGGGGTCGGCCGCCGCCACCGGGGCCGTCCGGGTCCGGGTCGTCGTCCTCGCCGCTGTGCTGCTCCAGCGTGTCGTCGAGCTTGGACTCGTCCAGGCCCGGCGCGTCGAAGGGATTGCGGCGGCGCCGGTGGGGGAGCGCGAGCAGGGCGGCCTGTCGCACGTCCTCGGCGAGCACCTCCGTCCGTCCGGCCCACGCGGCCAGCGCGGTGGCCGTCCGCGCCATCACGATGTCCGCGCGCATCCCATCGACCTCGAAAGTCGCGCAGGTGGCCGCGATCTGCCGCAACGCCCCGTCCCCGAGCCGCACTGCGGGAAGCAGCGCACGCGCGGCGACGATCCGGGCCCGCAACGCGCCTTCCTCGTCGGCCCACTCGGCGGCGAAGCCCGCAGGATTGGCGTCGTACGCGAGGCGCCGCCGCACGACCTCGACCCGCTGATCGGTCTCGCGGGAGGCGGCGACCTCGACGGTCAGCCCGAACCGGTCGAGGAGCTGAGGCCTGAGCTCCCCTTCCTCGGGATTCATGGTCCCGACGAGCAGGAAGCGCGCTGCATGCCGTACGGAGACACCTTCGCGTTCCACGTACGAGGCACCCATGGCGGAGGCGTCGAGCAGGACGTCGACCAGATGGTCATGCAACAAATTGACTTCGTCGACGTACAGAATGCCTCGGTTCGCGGCAGCCAGCAGACCCGGCTCGAAGGCCTTCACACCCTCGGCGAGTGCCCGCTCGATGTCGAGCGCCCCGACGATCCGGTCCTCGGATGCGCCGACGGGCAATTCGACGATGCGTGCCGGGCGCGACGCTCGCGGACTGGCCTCGTGTGGCCCGTCGGGGCATGCCGAGTCGGGCGAATCGGGAGCGCACGAGAACCGGCAGCCGGCAACGACATCGACCTCTGGCAAGAGAGTTGCAAGCGCACGGACGGCGGTGGACTTCGCTGTGCCCTTCTCGCCGCGTACGAGCACTCCGCCCACGGCAGGACTGATCGCATTGAGAATCAGAGCAAGCCGGAGACTCTCCTGCCCGACAACTGCGGTGAACGGGTAGGGCCTACTCATACGGGATCACTCCTTCGAGTGGCTGAGATCGGTTTCGGGTAGGCGAGGTCTCTCTCGCCACAGGATGAAGGCATGCTCCCCGCTCATGCGGGGATGTTCCGCTGCTGCACGAACACTTGGTGGACCTGCTGCTCTGGTCCCCGCCCACGCGGGGATTGCAAGGGGGCTCACGCGCCCCCCTCCAGATCTCCCTCGAGTTCGAGGTAGGTCGCCCGGAGCCGGTCCAGGGTCTCCTGGTCCGGCTCCGCCCACAGCCCCCGCTCGGCCGCCTCCAGCAGCCGCTCCGAAATCCCGCGCAGCGCCCAAGGGTTGGACTGTTCCATGAACTTCCGGTTCTCCGGCGAGAACACGTACTCCGACGCAAGTTGCTCGTACATCCAGTCGTCCACGACCCCCGCCGTCGCGTCGTACCCGAACAGGTAGTCGACGGTCGCGGCCATCTCGAAGGCACCCTTGTACCCGTGCCGCCGCATCGCGCTCATCCACCGCGGATTCACCACTCGCGCCCGGAAGACCCGGTGCGTCTCCTCGCCGAGCGTGCGCGTCTTCACCTGATCCGGCGTCGCCGAATCCCCCACGTACGCCTCGGGCGACTCGCCGGTCAGATGCCGGACCATCGCCACCATCCCGCCGTGGTACTGGAAGTAGTCGTCGGCGTCGTGGATGTCGTGTTCCCTGGTATCCACGTTCTTCGCCGCCACCGCGATCCGCCGGAACGCCGTCTCCATGTCCCCGCGCGCCGCCCGCCCGTCGAGCCCGCGCCCGTACGCGTAACCGCCCCAGACCGCGTACACCTCGGCCAGATCCGCGTCCGACCGCCAGTTCCGCGCGTCGATCAGCGGCAGCAGCCCCGCCCCGTACGCTCCCGGCTTCGACCCGAAGACGCGTGCCGTCGCCCGACGCCGGTCGCCGTGCTCCGCCGTGTCCTCGTCGGCGTGCGCCCGTACGTAGTTGGCGTCGGCGGGCTCGTCCAGCTCCGCCACCGCCCGTACCGCGTCGTCGATCAGTCCCACCACATGCGGGAACGCGTCGCGGAAGAACCCGGAGATCCGCACCGTCACATCAATGCGCGGGCGCCCCAGCTCACTCACCGGCACGACCTCGAACCCGGTCACCCGCCGCGATGCGTCGTCCCACACCGGCCGGCAGCCGAGCAGCGCCAGGATCTCCGCGATGTCGTCGCCCTGGGTGCGCATGGCGGAGGTACCCCACACGGTCAGGCCGACCGACTTCGGGTAGTCGCCCGTGTCGGCGAGATACCGGGCGATCAGGGAGTCGGCGAGCGACTGCCCGACCTCCCACGACAGCCGGGACGGAATCGCCTTCGGGTCCACCGAGTAGAAGTTGCGGCCGGTCGGCAGCACATTGACGAGCCCACGGGTGGGCGAGCCCGACGGGCCGGCCGGTACGAAACCGCCGTCCAGCGCCCGCAGAATGTGATCGATCTCGTCCTTCGTCCGGGCAAGGCGCGGCACGACCTCCTCGCACGCGAACCCCAACACGGCCACCGCGTCCGGAAGTTCGAAGCCCAGCACCTCCTGGACCAGCCCCGCCGCAGCCGCGATGTCCCAGCCGCGCTCCTCCATACCCTCCGCGAGTCGACGGCACAGCCGCTCCAGCAGGTCGATCGCGTCCGCGCCGGTGCGCGCCGGGCCGTCGACCAGTTCGGTCAGCCCGACCGGAACCTTCACCGCAGCGCCGGGCTCGGCCAGCAGCTCCTTCTCGCTGAGCCCGAAGTGCTCGGCGACCGACGCCCGCAGCCCCGGCAGCGCGTTCGCTGTTCCGCCCCACACCTGCGAGGCGCGCAGCACGGCCAGCACCAGGTTGACCCGCGCCTCATCGACGGGACCGCCGCCCAGGATGTGCAGGCCGTCCCGGATCTGGACGTCCTTGATCTCGCAGAGGTAGCCGTCGATGTGCATGACGAACGAGTCGAAGTCGTCGTCGCCGGGCTGCTCGTCGACATGGAGGTCGTGGTGCAGCTCGGCGGCCTTCACCAGCGTCCAGATCTGCGCCCGCACCGACGGAGCCTTCGCCGGGTCGAGATCGCTGACCAGCGCGTACTCGTCGAGCAGCTGTTCCAGCTTGGCCAGGTCGCCATAGGTGTCGGCGCGCGCCATTGGCGGCACCAGATGGTCCACCACCGTGGCGTGCCCACGCCGCTTGGCCTGGGTGCCCTCGCCCGGGTCGTTGACGATGAACGGGTAGATCAGCGGCAGTTCGCCGAGGACGGCATCGGGGCCGCAACCGGCGGACAGGCCGAGGCCCTTGCCCGGCAGCCACTCCATCGTGCCGTGCTTGCCCATGTGGACGACGGCATCCGCGCCGAAGCCCCCCTCCGATGTTGCGGCCTCCAGCCAGCGGTACGTCGCCATGTAGTGGTGGGACGGCGGCATGTCCGGGTCGTGGTAGATCGCGATCGGGTTCTCGCCGAAGCCGCGCGGCGGCTGGATCAGCACCACCACATTCCCGAACCGGAGCGAGGCGAGGACGATTTCGTCTCCGTCCACGTACAGCGAACCCGGCGGCTCGCCCCAGTGCTCCAGCATCGAGTCGCGCAGTCCCGGCTCCAGCTTGTCGAACCAGGCCCGGTAGTCGGCGAGCAATACACGCGCGGGGGCTGCCGCGAGCTGCTCCTCGGTCAGCCACTCCACGTCGTGGCCACCGGCGTTGATGAGACGGTGGATGAGCTCGTCGCCGTTGTCGGGGTGCCCGTCGACTCGGTATCCGGCGTCGCGCAGGGCGTCCAGGACCCGTACCGCGGATGCGGGCGTGTCCAGGCCGACGGCGTTGCCGACGCGCGAGTGCTTGGTCGGGTAGGCGGTGAAGACGAGGGCGAGCTTCTTCTCGGCGTTCGTCTTGTGCTTGAGGGCGGCGTGGCGCACCGCGATCCCGGCGACGCGCGCGGCCCGTTCGGGGTCGGCGCGGTACACCGGTACGTCGTCGGGACCCTGCTCCTTGAAGGAGAACGGCACGGTGATCAGGCGGCCGTCGAACTCGGGAATCGCGACCTGCATCGCGGCATCCATGGGGGAGAGCGCGGCGTCCGACGCGTCCCACGCGGCGCGTGTGGAGGTCAGGCACAGGCCCTGCAGCACAGGGACGTTCAGATCGGCGAGCGCGCCGATGTCCCAGGCCTCGTCGTCGCCGCCGGCGGAGGCGTCCGACGCACGGGTGCCGCCAGCCGCGAGCACGGTGGCGACCAGGGCGTCGGCCCGGCCGAGCAACTCGAGGAGACCGGAGTCCGCGCCGCGCAGCGAACCGCAGTACACGGGCACCGCGTTGGCGCCACGGGCCTCGACGGCGTCGCAGAGGACGTCCACGAACGAGGTGTTCCCGGACAGCTGGTGCGCCCTGTAGAAGAGCACGCCGACGGTCGGGCGGCCCTCGACGAACTCGCGGCTGCCGTACAGACCCCACTCGGGCATCTTCTTCGGCTCGGCGAAGCCGTGGCCGGTCAGCAGGACGGTGTCGCAGAGGAAGCGGGCCAGTTCGACGAGGTTTGCAGGGCCGCCCTCCACGAGGTAGCGCAGCGCCTCGGCGACGACACCGGCGGGCGCGGACGACTCGGCCATCAGCTCCGCGTCCGGCACGGCCTCGCCGCCCAGCAGCACGGTCGGGATGCCGGACGCCTTGAGGACGGCCAGCCCGTCCTCCCAGGCGCGCTTACCGCCGAGGAGACGGACGACGGCGACGCAGGAGCCCTCGATCAGCGCGGGGAGGTCGTCGTGGGCGTCGACGCGGGTGGGGTTGCCGATCCTGTACGGCGCGCCGCAGGCACGGGCGGCGAGGAGGTCCGTGTCGGCGGTCGACAGCAACAGCACGGTGCTCATAGGGGCATTCATGCGTGTGCTCCAGGTGCTCCGGGGGCGATGAAGGGAAGTCCTGACGGTGCGCCCGACTCGATGAGCCGCAGCAGTGCGTCGGTGTCGGCGTGTTCTTCGATGAGGTCGCCGAGGCGGTCGAGCTGTTCCTCGCGCAGCGCGGCGAAGCTGGTGCCGGGGGCGGGGACGAAACGCCGGCCGGCCGCCCGCGCGACCTCGGCCAGGAAGCGGCGGCGGAATTCGTCGCTCTCCAGTGAGCCGTGCCAGTGGGTGCCCCACACGGCGCCGGCCCGGCAGCCGTCCAGGCTGCGACCTCGGCCATCGGAGATGAACCCTTCCCCGCCGTGTACGTCTGCGACGCCGTGGTGGATCTCGTACCCCTCGACGGGGGCGCCGAGCGCCTCGCCGACGGGACGGGCGAGGGTCTTCTCGCGGTCGAAGCGGATGCGTACGGGCAGCAGGCCGAGGCCGTCGACGTGCCCGGCCCTCGACTCGACCTCGTCCTCGATGTGTTCACCGAGGATCTGGAAGCCACCGCAGATGCCGAGGACCGGCCGGCCCTCGGCGGCGCGCCGCACCAGGGCATCGGCGAGGCCGAGCTCGCGCAGCCAGGCCAGTGCCTTCACGGTGCCGCGGGTGCCCGGGACGATGACGAGGTCGGCGTCGGCCAGCTCCTCCGCGCGGTCCACGAACCGGACGACGACGCCCGGTTCGGCGGCCAGCGCGTCCACATCGGTGAAGTTCGACATCAGGGGTACGGCGCACACCGCGACGCGCAGCACTTTGTCGCCGTGCGGCGGCGCGACAACCGATTCGCCTCCGGCTCCGCGCAGCGCTGTGCTGTTTTTGAAAGCGGGTCTCAGACCGTCCTCCTCGTCGATCCCGAGGCCATGGGCGAAGGGCAGCACCCCGTACGTCTGCCTCCCGGTGATCTGGCGCAGCATCTCCAGCCCCGGCTCCAGCAGCGACACATCGCCGCGGAACTTGTTGACGAGGTATCCGGCGATCAGCGACTGGTCCTCGGCGTCGAGCAGCGCCGTGGTGCCGAAGAACGAGGCGAAGACGCCGCCGCGGTCGATGTCGCCGACGACCACCACCGGAAAGCGTGCCGTCCGTGCGATGCCCATGTTCACGATGTCCGTGCGCCGCAGATTGATCTCGGCCGGACTGCCCGCCCCCTCGCAGATCACTGCGTCATGCGTGCCCCGAAGCTGCTCGAGACAGTCCACGACCGTGCCGAGCAGCGCTTCCTGCCTGCCGCCGTGGTAGCCGCGTGCGCTCATCTCGCCCACCGGTCTGCCCATCAGGACGACCTGGCTGGAGCGGTCGCTGCCGGGCTTGAGCAGGACCGGGTTCATCAGCGCGGTCGGCTCCACCCGGGCGGCCTGGGCCTGCATGGCCTGGGCGCGCCCGATCTCGGCGCCCTCGCGGGTGACGAACGAGTTCAGCGACATGTTCTGCGCCTTGAAGGGCGCCACCTTCACGCCCCGCCGTACGAGCCAGCGGCAGATACCTGCCGTGACGACGCTCTTGCCCGCGTCCGAGGTGGTTCCGGCGACCAGCAGCCCGCCGCTCATGTCCGTCTCCGTCCTGCGATCCGACGTCCTGCCATCCGACGTCCCGTGACCTGAAGTCCTGTGACCCGACGTCCTGCGGACCGACGTGCTGCGATCCGTCTCGCGACGAGGCCCGCACCCAGTCGTCCCGCCACACACATGCCGAGGGCCAGCGCACTCACCCGGCGCGACAGCCGTACCGCGCGTTCGATGTCCTCGGTCTCCACCGCCCGGCCCGTCTCCCCGTTGAGGACGGGGCGGTGTTCGACCCGACCGCCGTACGCCAGGGTCCCGCCGAGCCGTACGCCGAGCGCACCCGCGAACGAGGCCTCCACCGGGCCCGCGTTGGGGCTCGGGTGCTTGGCCGCGTCTGCCCGCCACGCCCCCGCCGCTCCACGTGGCCGCCCCCCGGCGGCCACGGTGAGCAGGGCTGTGAGCCGGGCACCCGGCCAGCCCGCGAGGTCGTCCAGGCGGGCCGAAGCCCAGCCGTAGCGTCGGTGGCGTGGCGATTTGTGGCCGACCATGGCGTCGAGGGTGTTCGCGGCCCGGAAGCCGACGAGCCCGGGCACACCGGCCAGCGCACCCCACACCAGGGCGCCGACCACGGCGTCCGAGGTGTTCTCGGCCACGGATTCCACCACGGCACGGGCGATCTGCGGTCCGTCGAGAGACTGCGGGTCGCGTCCGCACAGATGCGGCAGCCGCTCGCGGGCCGAATCGATGTCACCGGCGGCCAGGGCGCCCGCGATAGTCCGGGCCTCACGCCCCAGGGACGTACCGCCGACGACGGACCAGGTGGCGGCCGCGGTCAGTGCGACGGAGGCGGCGGGGTGGCTGCGCACGGCACGGGTGATCAGCGCGGCACCACTTGCGGCGCCTCCGGCGCAGACGAGCGTGTGCAGCGCGCCCGACCCGCGGTGGTCGCGCCAGAGACGGCGCTCGACGCCTGCCGCGACCCGCCCGAAGGCGGCGACCGGATGCCCCCTGCGGGGGTCACCGAGCAGCAGATCGCCGATCAGACCGGCCGTGGCGCCGTACGCGAAAATGCGGTCGGCACGCACGGCTCAACCGGCCGTTACGCCTCGAAGGAGCTTCGTACAGGCGGCTCTCGTCGAGAGCGCCACAGCAACGGACGCACGGCAGCCAGGCATGGCGATATGTCCTCACTCAGGGTCCGCGCCCTGGTTCGACGTGACCGGCGACGAGAGTCTCCTGGCTCCCGGATCCGCAGTTCCCCCGGCCTTCCAGCCCGCTCGCGCGGGCCGTGACTTCCGGTGTGGGGGACTGCTCCCCGGTGACAGTGGCGGGACCGCGCCGGATTCGCACCGGCTTCCTCTGCTGTCGTCGTAATTGGCTCCGGCAGTCCACCACGCTCCGCGAACGCCCGTCAACCTGCTGTTGACCTGTGGCGGTGCGGTGTGCTGAGCCCCACATCGGGCCGGGCACACCAAGACGGGCCGGACACACGTCGTGTCCGGCCCGTCAAGGAGCGCGAGGAAGATGCTCAGGCGACGATCAGATAGATCCCGTACGCGACCGCCGCGGCGCACAGCGCGAAGCAGACGTACCCGCCGGCGCGGGCCAGCAGCAGCGAGCCGCCGGAGCCGCCCTGCGCCTCAGGTTCGGGCTGCTTGGAGAGACCGACGATGCCCAGGGTGAAGAGGCCCACCAGCGCGACGGTGACGACGAGGGAGACGCCGAAGACGGAGCCGAGGGCTGCCCAGTCGATGTTCATGCTGAATCCTTAGACGGCCGGCCTAGGCGGCCTAGACGGTGGCGGTTCGCGCCGGGTCCTGGGTGGTTCCGGCCGGAGCCGGAATGGTGGCACTGAGGTCCTGGGCCGCTGCCTGCGCCGCGGTGAGCGGCGGGCTGACGGCCGCGATGGCCGCGGTGGCCGCGGTGGCGGCGTCGACGGGCTCGGCGTCGCCGCCCGTGTGCGCGACATCGCCGTGGCCGACCGGCTTGCGGCGCGATACCAGCCAGATCGCCCCGGAGCCCACGATGAGCAGCGCCGCGACGACCACGACACCCCAGGTGCCCTGCTCGGTGAGGACTTCCGCACCCGCGCCGACCAGGCCCGCGGCCGGCAGGGTCAGACCCCAGGCGACGAACATCCGGGTGACGGTGGACCAGCGGACCACACCGCCCTGGCGGCCGAGGCCCGCGCCCATCACGGCGCCGGAGCAGGCCTGGGTGGTGGAGAGGGAGAAGCCGAGGTGCGAGGAGGCCAGGATGACCGTGGCAGCACTGGTCTGGGCGGCGAATCCCTGCGGCGGCTTGAGGTCGGTGATGCCGCTGCCCATGGTGCGGATGATGCGCCAGCCGCCCAGGTAGGTGCCGAGTGCGATGGCCGAACCGGCGCAGACGATGACCCAGACCGGCGGGTCGGAGTCGGGCTGCAGGACTCCACCGGTGACCAGGGCCAGGGTGATGATGCCCATGGTCTTCTGCGCGTCGTTGGTGCCGTGGGCGAGGGAGACCAGTCCGGCCGAGGCGATCTGACCGGCGCGGTAGCCCTTGGCGGTGGCCTTCTCCTGGGCGCCGTCGCGAATCTTCCCGCCGATCCGGTACGTGAGCCTGGTGGCCAGCAGCGCGGCCAGACCGGCGACGATCGGGGCGGCGACCGCGGGGATCAGCACCTTGGTGACGACGGTGTCGCCGTTGACCGAGGACCAGCCCGACGACATCACCGCCGCACCGATCAGGCCGCCGAACAGGGCGTGCGAGGAGCTGGACGGAAGTCCGACCAGCCAGGTCAGCAGATTCCACAGGATGGCGCCGACGAGTGCCGCGAAGATGACTTCTGTTTGCAGCCCGTCCTCGTTGATGATCCCGCCGGAGATCGTCTTGGCGACCTCCACCGACAGGAACGCGCCGACGAGGTTGAGCACGGCGGACATGGCCACCGCTGTCTTCGGTTTGAGTGCGCCGGTCGAGATGGTGGTCGCCATCGCGTTGGCGGTGTCATGGAAACCGTTCGTGAAATCGAACACTAGAGCTGTCGCGATCACAATCGCGAGCAGCAGCGTGATGTGTTCCATTTACCCAGGCAATCGTTCGACGTCATTGGCACGTGGACCGTAGTCAACCTGGATGAACGGAAGATGAACTGAGCGGGGCGCTGTGGTGTCTCCAGCTGTATCCGGGTTGTTCTGTTCGCCCTTCGCAGGGTAGCGCGGTCGGGCATATGTCCTAATCGCACCTAATTCTGACCCAATTGACCTTTTATTAACTTCTTTGATGGGTCGACCGAATGCCCGTTCGCCTCCCGGGCTGACAGCATCTCCGCATGAGCGATCCGCAGCGGGACGCGATCGACGTGCCTGGAGACACTGAAGGGATACGAGCAACCGGGGTGACCCGGTCCCTGCCTGTCCCCGCTGTCCTGACTGTCCCATCCCATCTGTCCCACCGAACGGCCCCCGTCAGCTGGCCGGGTGCGGCGGACCCCACGACACTGGAACAGTGCGCCCGGCAACAGTCACGGCAGTAGCCGTCACGACGATCCTCGGCATCGGTGCGGCAGCGGTCGCGGCCGGCCGATACGCCAGCGATGCCGCCCTCAGGGCACCGTCCGGACGGCCACTCCCCGCCGACCGCAGACTCACCGTGCACGCCACGGCGGCCGGGCAGGTCACCCTGACCCGTTCCTTCGCCGCCCTGCGGCCCGGCAGGTACGGACTGATGGGCGACGACGTCCACGCCGTCGTCGGCCCGGTGATCGAACATGCCCACCACGCCCCCGACACCGTCGTCCGCAGACTGGAACGCGTCAACCGCGGCAGCTTGGAAACCGGCGCCGAGGTCCGGATCAGCCCACAGCTGCACAGCGGCGACCCCTCCTCAGCCCTCGGCCTCGAGCACACGGAAGTCGAGATCCCCGGCGAACTCGGCGCCCTGCCCGCCTGGTTCCTGCCCGGCCCCCGCGACACCTGGGTCATCACCGTGCACGGCCTCGGCACCACCAGGGAACACCCCATGAACATCATGGAGTTCCTGCACGATCTGCGCCTGCCCGTGCTCGACCTGGCCTACCGCGGCGACCCCGGAGCCCCGCGTTCTCCGGACGGCCTGGCCCACCTCGGCGAATCCGAATGGCGCGACCTGGACGCGGCGATCCGCTTCGCCGTGCGGTACGGCGCCGAGAATGTCGTCCTGTACGGCTGGTCCACCGGTGCCTCGATGGCGCTGCACGCGGCCGTCAACTCCGCGCTCCGCAACCGCATCTGCGGTCTCGTCCTCGACTCCCCGGTCCTGGACTGGGTCGCCACGTTGCGCGCCCTGGCCGTCGCCCGCGGTGTCCCGAGCGCACTGCTGCCGCTCGCCGTCCGCGCCGCCCAGGGACAGACCGGGCTACGCGGCACCCGGCTCCTGGACGGCTCCCTCGTACCGGCGCTGCATGTCCCGACCCTGATCTTCCACGGCCCGGACGACACCCTGGCCCCCTGGCAGCCGTCCCGCGAACTCGCCGCCCGCCGCCCGGACCTGGTCGACCTGCGCGCCGTACCGCAGGCTCCGCATGCGGCGATGTGGAATGCCGACCCGGTCCACTACGAGGAGGCCCTGCGCCGCTTCCTCACGCCTCTGATGTGACCTGATGCGAGGGATCGGCCGATCGGTGCCGTCCCCCGCCCGTCACTCCTTCCACCGCGAATTCGGGTTCCGTTTGGGCTTTCGGGCCGTCAGGGGCAAGACTGCTCCCCGTGACGTCCCGTACCCCGCGCGACTCCAGGCTGCGACTTGTCCGCCCGCGACCCCTTGCCACCGCTCGCAAGGCCGTGACCACCCGGCGCACCAGGCCGGCTCCCCGCCCCCCGGAGGGCACCCCGCCCAGGGCGGAACTGGCCCACCAGGCCAGGACCGTCCTCGCCGACGCCGTACGGATCGCCCGCTGGGCAGCCGACGGAGCGATCCCCGGCGCGCCGCCACTGGCCGCCCAGGCTCTCGAACGGGCCGCGACAGCCCTGGAGTTGTCCCCGGCCCAGGTGCGCTCCGGCTGGGACCGGGCCCGGCTCGCCGGTCTGGTCGAACTGCACGGCGACACCGCACGCCCCGGCTGGCGGCTGCGCGCCTGGGACCGTGACGACTCCGCCGTGCTCCGCGGCTGGGTGGCGCTCTTCGATGCCTGGTCGCTCGTCCACCCGGCGCCCGAGGGCATTGAGTCCACCGCGGTCGCAGAGGCCGTCGAGGCCGTGCCGCAGGTGCTCTCCCTTCTCCAGCTCTCGGCGGGTTCGGTCGCCGTGCCCGCCCTCCTGGACCTTCTCGGCCAGCGCGTCGCGGAACTCCACGAGGAGCGCTGCGAGGTGCCGTACGGGCCGCAGGCGCTGCCCGAACCGGCCGAATCCGCCCCCGCGGCGCACCCGGCCGCCCTGGTCGCCCTCCTTCTCGACTGGGCCCTTGAGGGACTGGCCGCCGTCGGCGCGCTCACCCTCGGTGCCGGACACGCCACCCTCACCCCGCTCGGCAACTGGGCGGTCTGGGTGAAGCTGGAGCAGATCTGCGTCGCGGCCCAGAGCCTGGCCGGGAACATCGAGCAGTCCGCCGCCGACATGCTGCTCGGCTGCGCCCGGCTCACCCCCGGCCCGGCCCGCGCCGAATACCGTGCCTGGCTCGCCGCCCGCCCCGTCGGCAGCGCCGTCGCCGAACTCCTTGGCGTCGCCCGCGGGGAGGACGCGCTGCTGCGCGGGCTCGCCTTCGAGGCGCTCAGGGTCGTGGGCGCCCCCGCCGAGCCCGAGGTGCGCTCCGTCGTGAGCGACGCCTCGCTGCGCCCCTACGCGCTGCTGTGGCTGGCCGAGTACGACGGAACGGACCCCGAGGACGCCCAGGACGTCCTCAGCAGGGAGGAAGCCACCTGGCTCTGGGTCGACACCGCGGCGGCCGTCGCCGACCACGGCGAGACCGGGCTGCTGGTCCGCCATCTCGACTCGGCCGTCCAGGGCACGGTGCCGGCGCTGCTGGACGAAGTACGGGCGGTCGGCCACCCGCGCACCGTGCAGGTCCTGGTGGCCCTGGCCGCCGCGCACCCGGACCCCGCGCTGGCCAAAGCAGTGCGCCGGGCCGCGTTCCAGGTGCACACGGGCGGCGCGTAGCACGAGTGAGTCCGCGCGCCGGACGGGCCCGTCCGGCCGTCAGTCCGCCGACCCCGGTGCGTACGTCCCGAAGCTCCACACATTGCCCTCCCCGTCCCGCGCGATGAAGTCGCGCGAGCCGTAGTCCTGGTCCGTGGGCGGCATCAGAATCTCCACCCCGTACTCCACGGCCCGGGCGTGGTGCTCATCGACCTCGTCCACCACGACGTAGACACCGGCCGGGCCCGCGCCCTGCATCGCCTTGGCGAAGACACCCCCCCGACCCTTGGAGCCCAGCATCACTCTGCCATTGCCGCAGGACAGCTCCGCGTGGAGCACCGAGCCGGCCTCGCCCTCGTACACCGCTTCCTGAGTGAAGCCGAGGCCCTCCGTCAGCGTCCTGATCGCGGCCTTCGCGTCGTCGTACAGAATCGTCGGATAGATCGTCGGAACGCCGGCCGGTACGCCTGCCATCGCGCTCACCCCTTCTCGCGCTCCCGTGACCAATTCTGTGATCTGCATCTCAGTCTTTCACCGGCCACCGGCAACGGCCCGGCTCGGTTCACAGAGGCGGAAAAGCAGTTGCACGCCGCCAGTAGAATGGCCCGCATGGCAATTCTCCTTGTGCATTAGACGGCGTCGAGACAACTCCGCCCTCGTCCCGTCCGCCGTCCACACAGCCCTGGAGTTTTACCGTGATCACCGCTTCCGGCATCGAGCTGCGCGCCGGTGCCCGCATCCTCATCGAGTCCGCCTCCTTCCGTATTGCCAAGGGCGACCGCATCGGCCTCGTCGGCCGCAATGGAGCGGGCAAGACCACTCTCACCAAGTGCCTCGCAGGCGAGGGCAACCCCGCCGGCGGTGCCATCACCCGCTCCGGCGAGGTCGGCTACCTCCCGCAGGACCCGCGCACCGGCGACCTGGACATACTCGCCCGCGACCGCATCCTCTCCGCCCGCGGTCTCGACGAGATCCTGCGCAAGATGCGCGAGAACGAGGAGCGGATGGCGAACGGCAAGGGCGCCACCCGCGAGAAGGCGATGAAGAAGTACGAGCGCCTGGAGACGGAGTTCCTCACCAAGGGCGGTTACGCCGCCGAGGCCGAGGCCGCCACCATCGCCGCCGCGCTCAGCCTGCCCGACCGGGTGCTCGGACAGCCGCTCCATACGCTCTCCGGCGGTCAGCGCCGCCGCGTCGAGCTGGCTCGCATCCTGTTCTCGGACGCCGACATCCTGCTGCTCGACGAGCCGACGAACCACCTCGACGCCGACTCGATCGTCTGGCTGCGCGACTACCTCAAGAACTACCGCGGCGGCTTCATCGTGATCTCTCACGATGTCGAACTCGTCGAGACGGTCGTCAACAAGGTCTTCTACCTCGACGCCAACCGCTCGCAGATCGACATCTACAACATGGGCTGGAAGCTCTACCAGCAGCAGCGCGAGGCCGACGAGAAGCGCCGCAAGCGCGAGCGGCAGAACGCCGAGAAGAAGGCTGCGGCCCTCAACTCGCAGGCCGACAAGATGCGCGCGAAGGCCACCAAGACCGTCGCCGCGCAGAACATGGCCAAGCGCGCCGAGCGGCTGCTCTCCGGTCTGGAGGCCGTCCGGATCTCCGACAAGGTCGCCAAGCTGCGCTTCCCCGAGCCCGCGCCGTGCGGCAGGACCCCCCTGATGGCGGAGGGCCTGTCCAAGTCGTACGGCTCTCTCGAAATCTTCACCGATGTGGACCTCGCCATCGACAAGGGCTCCCGGGTCGTCATCCTCGGCCTCAACGGTGCGGGCAAGACCACGCTGCTCCGGCTTCTCGGCGGCGCCGAGAAGCCCGACACCGGTCAGGTCATCGAGGGCCACGGACTCAAGCTCGGCTACTACGCCCAGGAGCACGAGACCCTCGACCCGGAGCGCTCCGTCCTGGAGAACATGCGCTCCGCGGCACCCGACCTGGATCTCGTCGACGTCCGCAAGACGCTGGGCTCGTTCCTCTTCTCCGGCGACGACGTCGACAAGCCCGCCGGCGTCCTCTCCGGTGGTGAGAAGACCCGTCTCGCGCTGGCGACCCTGGTGGTCTCCTCCGCCAATGTGCTGCTCCTGGACGAGCCGACGAACAACCTCGACCCCGCCAGCCGCGAGGAGATCCTCGGCGCGCTGCGTACATACAAGGGCGCCGTCGTCCTCGTCACGCATGACGAGGGAGCGGTCGAGGCGCTTCAGCCGGAACGCATCATTCTGCTGCCGGACGGTGTCGAGGACCTGTGGGGCGCGGACTACCAGGACCTTGTCGCGCTGGCCTGATCCCGGTCCCGTCGCCGTCTGATCCACTTCGTCTGGATCATTCGGCCTACGCGTGATCCATCATCTGAGTGAGTATGTCTCGTACCTCGGCGCGGCACCCGGCAGATGCCTGCCGGGTGCACCCATTTGGGGCCGCTATCCCCGTGTGGCCCTGACCTGGCGGTTCCGTCCCGAGCCTGTCCCCACCCGTCTCCACAGCCCCACCGAATGCAGGATTCCGGTCGTGTGGGCTGGTTCCCCGGGCGGGAATCCGGTTGCACGGACCTTGCCGAATGGGTGGCCAGGAAGCCTCCGAGGGGTGATCATGAGAGTCCAGAGCGCACTTCCCATGAGGAGGCACGGGTGGCCGAGACTCTGAAGAAGGGCAGCCGGGTTACCGGCGCCGCGCGCGACAAGCTCGCGGCAGACCTGAAGAAGAAGTACGACTCCGGTGCGAGTATCCGGGCGTTGGCCGAAGAGACCGGCCGCTCCTACGGATTCGTCCATCGGATGCTCAGTGAGTCGGGAGTCACGCTGCGCGGACGCGGCGGAGCGACACGAGGCAAGAAGGCCGCCACGGCCTGACGGCCTTCGGCGGATCGGGGCAGGCCGTCAGGCCTGTCCCGGGGCTCACCGGTTTCGGCGGTGGCCACCCGGTCGATAGTGATGTCGACCGGTTGGTTACTGTTCAGTCACTTAGATCGACCGGTGCTGACTGACCCGATCCGGAGACGCCCCATGACCTCTCTCGACTCTGTGCTCGACAAGGACGGCGTACGACTCACCGTCGACGACGCGGTTGCCACGGTGACCCTCGCCAATCCGGCCAAGCGCAACGCTCAGTCTCCCGCTCTGTGGCGGGCGTTGACAGAGGCCGGACGGGCACTGCCCGGCAATGTGCGGGTCGTTGTGCTCCGCGGCGAGGGCAAGTCCTTCTCCGCGGGTCTCGACCGGCAGGCGTTCACCCCCGAGGGGTTCGATGGTGAGCCGTCCTTCTTCGACATGGCGCGCGGCCCGGAAGCCGAGCTCGACGCGACCATCGCCGAGTACCAGGAGGCGTTCACCTGGTGGCGCCGCAACGACATCGTGTCGATCGCGGCAGTCCAGGGGCATGCGATCGGTGCCGGCTTCCAGCTTGCCCTCGCCTGCGATCTGCGGATCGTCGCCGAGGACGTGCAGTTCGCCATGCGCGAGACCAGCCTCGGTCTGGTCCCCGACCTCACCGGCACACACCCCCTGGTCAACCTGGTGGGGTACGCCCGCGCGCTCGAAATCTGCGCCACGGGCCGCTTCGTGCACGCCGAGGAGGCCGAGCGCACCGGCCTGGCCAACCTCGTCGTCCCCGCCGACGAGCTGGACGCCGCAGCCCGCGACCTGGCCGGCGCACTGCTGGCCGCCCCGCGCGATGCGGTCGTGGAGACCAAGGCGCTGCTGAGCGGTGCCGTCTCCCGCGGGTACGAGGAGCAGCGCGCCGCCGAGCGCGCCGCGCAGGGCCGCCGTCTGCGCGACCTGGCGGGCATCACTGACTGAGAGGCTTCGGGTCACCTCTGGTCGGGTGACCTCTGATCGGGTGGGCCCGCTCCTCAGGCCCACCCGGTGGTCAGCTCCGTCCGGTGGTCAGTCCTGCTCCACCACCGCCGTGACCAGCACCGCGACCGAGGGATGCCCCTCTACCACGTCCGCCACCGCGCCCCGCACCGCACGTGCCACATCGAGCGCCCGGCGGCCGGAGTCCGTCGCCAGCTCGACCTGTACATGATCCGGGCCCCTGTGCACCGCGTTGCCCAGCACCCGGGTCAGAGTCACGACACCGGGAACACCTGCGGCGGCGACCCCCGCCACCCCCTCCGGCCTCGCCGAGTGCACCTCGACCGGTGCGGGCGCCCGCCGTTCGGGTGGTGTGTCCAGCAGCTCCGTCACCCGGAGATCCACCTCGGCGACCACCAGACCCAGCCGGTGCTCCGCCGCCGTCAGCAGCGCCGAGCGCAGAGCCGCGGCCGCGTCGGGCAGCGGCCGGTCGTACATCGCCGACATGGTCGCCTCGATGCGCAGCGGTCCCGGCGGCAGCGCACTCGGCGGCGGTTCAACCTCCGCGTCCGGGGCCCGGTCCGGATCAGCCACACAGATCCTGAGCTCCCCGAGCACCGGTCCGGGACCCGGCCCGCCCACCGCGTCGCGCAGCACCCAGGCCGCGGCCCGCTCCGAGATCCAGGCACCGTCCGCCGGACCGCCCAGCGGGAGCAGCCGGCCGAGGCTGAGCCGTTGCCGAACCGCTGCTGTCCATCCGTCGACCCTGTGCGGGCTGTCAGCCGTCGTCATTTCTCCAGCCTGCCTCATCCACGGCGCGAGAAGAGGCAAGCGCACTTAGTGTGGGCAACGAGGTTCAACCTGCCCCGAAGGGAAGAGTGGCGATGACCGAAACCCCACAGCGGAACCGTCCCGAGAGTCCCGACAAGGAATCGAGTCCGCTCACCAAGCGTGGCGGGGGAGCCCCCGCCAGTCGTGGCCGTACGACCATCGCCGACGGTGTGGTCGAGAAGATCGCGGGAATGGCAGCACGTGACGTGGTCGGTGTCCATGCGATGGGCAGCGGCTTCGCGCGTACGTTCGGAGCGGTACGCGAACGGGTGCCCGGCGGTGGGAAGTCCGTCACCAGGGGGGTCAAGGCGGAGGTCGGCGAATCACAGACCGCCCTCGACCTGGAGATCGTCGTCGACTACGGCGTGTCGATCATCGATGTCGCCCGTGACGTACGGGAGAACGTCATTGCGGCGGTCGAGCGGATGACCGGCCTGGAAGTCGTCGAGGTCAATATCGCGGTGAGCGATGTGAAGCTGCCCGACGAAGAAGAAGAGCCCGAGCCACGTCTCCAGTAGACCTCCTGACCGAGGCAGTTGAGGAGCGCACGATGAACATGGCTGTGGTCGGCATGGTGGCCGGCATGGCGCTCGGATTCGCCGGGTACTTCGGCGGATTCGGGGCCTTTCTGCTGGTGGCCGCGTTGGGGGCGATCGGCTTCATCGTCGGTCGCTTCCTGGAAGGTGACCTGGAGCCCGGCGACTTCTTCCGTAGTCGCGAGCGCGGAGACCGACGGCGGTGACGGCGTTGTCGGGGGTGAGCGGCCGGGTCGCCGCCGGTGAGCGCGGGGAGACCCGGATCGCCGACCGGGTGGTCGCGAAGATCGCCGCACAGGCGGCGAAGGAGGCGATCGACGAGCCGCCGAAGGAAGGTGTCTCGCCGCGCGCCTCGGTCACGGTGCACCGCGACACCGCCCGGGTCCGGGTGAGCCTGGAGCTCGGATACCCCTCCGACATCGGCCGTCAGTGCGGCGGGGTGCGTCGGCATGTTGCCGAGCGGGTAAAGGCGTTGGTGGGGATGGCAGTGCCCGAGGTTGCCGTACAGGTCGAGCGCCTGCATCCGACGGGAGCGAGCATCGCGGCACAGGGGAGGATCCGATGACCGAGCCCCACGACCCGGAACACCGTACGCAACGGCTGCCCACCACCCGGCCCGTCGAACAGGGGGCGGTGCTCGAACTCGACCAGTCCGCCTCGTCCGCCGCCCACGACCCGGTGCCCACGCAGCAGGAGAGCGGTGGCAGGGCGGGCCGTTTCTGGTCCGCGCGCCGTATTCCGGCGGCGGTCCTTGCCCTGGTGATCCTCGGCGGTACCGGTCTGCTGCTCTACGACGTGGCAGCCGTCCAGACCGGCCAGCCGGCGATGCAGTGGCGCCGCACGCTGGCCTACGAACTCGCCCACCGGCCGCTGGACAACATCTGGGTGCTGGCCGGCGCGGCGGCCGCCGTGGTGATCGGCCTGTGGCTGTTCGTGCTCGCCATCACCCCCGGACTCCGCGACCTGCTGCCGATGCGCCGCGACCGCCCCGGCGTACGGGCGGGCCTCGACCGGGCCGCGGCCGCACTGGTCCTGCGGGACCGGGCCATTGAGGTGTCCGGTGTGCAGTCGGTACGGGTCCGGGTCGGCCGGGGCAAGGCCGGGGTGCGTGCGGTGTCGCACTTCCGTGAACTCGACGACGTACGGGCCGATCTGGACACCGTGCTCGGGAGCGGCATCAAGGAACTGGGCCTGGCCAGGCCACCGAGCCTGTCCGTACATGTCCGCCGTCCGGCGAAGAAGGGGTGAGCTCGTTGCTCAGGACCGTCAACCGAGTACTGCTCGGTCTGGCCGGGCTGGCGCTGATCTGCGGCGGCGGTGCGGTGCTCGCGGCCGGGCTCGGCCTTTCCGTACCGTCCTGGTGGCCCTGGTACGGCAAGGGCGATGTGCTCCTCAGCGAGGCGGCCCGGGACCGCTGGCGCGGCCAGGGCTGGTGGTGGCCGACGGTGATCGCGGTCCTCGCCGTCGTGGTCGTCCTCGCCATGTGGTGGCTGCTGGCCCAGCTGCGCCGCGGCCGTCTTGCCGAGGTGCTGGTGGACAGCGGCGACGGCGAGGGCGCGCTGTTGCGGGGCCGGGCCCTGGAAGGGGTGCTCGCCGGTGAGGCAGGGACCTTGGACGGGGTGGCCCGCGCCCAGGTCCTGCTGACTGGCCGGCGCCGTTCGCCGCACGCCAGGATCCGTCTGCTGATGGAGCCGCACGCGGCGCCGGACGAGGCGCTCGGCCGTCTCACCGACGAGGCGCTGGCCCATGCGCGGGATTCGGCGGGGCTGGCGGAGCTGCCGGCCGAGGTGCGATTGAGAGCGGTCAGGCACCGTGCGGAAAGGGTGAGCTAAGGACTGTCCCGTAATCCGTGGTGGATCGAGGTGCCGTAGCTGTCGTCGCGCGCCCGCCAGGAACTACGGGACAGCCCTTAGTGCCGCGACCAACGCCGCGATCCGGCGCACCGGCCGCCACTTCCTTTCGGGCAAACCCTGCCGGCTGGAGGAATCGAACCTGCCCGGCAATCCAGGACACAGCGGTCCGGCTCAGAAGCCGTTCCGGGAGCCCCCGTCGACCGGCAGCATGATGCCCGTCAGATAAGACGCCGCGGGCGAGAGCAGGAACGCCGCAGTCCAGCCGAACTCCTCTGGCGTGCCGTAGCGCCGCAGCGGAATACGTGCCTCATTGGCCGCACGAGAGGCTTCCGCATCGCCCGAGAGCGCATCCAGTTCACGCACCCGGTCCGTGTCGATCCGGCCCGGCAGCACGCCCACCACGCGGATGCCCCGGGGGCCGAGCTCATCGGCCAGGGACTTGGCGAAACCGGCCAGGCCGGGCCGCAGACCGTTGGAGATCGTCAGCCCGGCGATCGGCTCGTGCACGGAGCCGGAGAGCACGAAACCGATGACACCGCCCTCGCCGAGTGTGGCCGCCGCGGCCCTGGCAAGGCGAACCGCCCCCAGGAACACCGACTCGAAGGCCGACTGCCACTGCTCGTCCGTGTTGTCGGCGACGAAGCCGGGCGCCGGTCCACCGACGCTGATGAGTATGCCGTCGAGCCGCCCGAACCGCTCGTGCGCGCTGTCCAGCAGACGCTGCGCGGAGGCGGGGTCGGCGTTGTCGGCGGCGAGGCCGACGGCGTCCGGCCCCAGTTCGGCAGCGGCCGCCTCGACGCGCTTCTCGTCCCGACCGGTGATGATCACCCTCGCGCCGTCCTCGGTCAGCGCCCGCGCCGTGGCGTTGCCCAGCCCCCGGCTCGCTCCGGTGACGATGTACACACGGTCCTTCAGCCCAAGATCCATGGGCCCTATTCTGCCGCGTCGGGTTCCAGCGCGTTCTCCCCGGCCAGCGCCATGGCGGTGCCCACCAGTCCGATATGACTGAACGCCTGCGGGAAGTTGCCGACCTGCCGGTGTCCGACGATGTCGTACTCCTCGGAGAGCAGCCCCACATCGTTTCGCAGTGCCAGCAGCTGCTCGAACAGCTCCCTGGCCTCCTCGGTGCGCCCGGTCAGGCGCAGGGTGTCGGCCAGCCAGAACGAGCACGCCAGGAATGCCCCTTCGCTGCCGGGCAGCCCGTCGATCGAGGCGCCGTCCGTGCTGTACCGGCGGACCAGGCAGCCGCTGCCCAGCTCGTCCCGGACCGCGTCGATCGTCCCGACCACCCGGGGATCGTCCGGCGGCAGGAATCCGGTCCGGGCGATCAGCAGCGTCGCGGCGTCCAGATTCCGGGAGCCGTAGGACTGCGTGAAGGTGTTCCGTACCGGGTCGAACCCCTTCTCGCACACCTCCCGGTGCACGGCGTTCCGCATCGCCCGCCACCGGCCGGCGTCTCCGGCCAGCGAAGGGTCCTTCTCCAGGGTGCGTACGGCACGGTCGGCGGCGACCCAGGCCATCACCTTGGAGTGCACGAAGTGGCGGCGCTGGCCGCGGATCTCCCACAGCCCCTCGTCCGGCTCGCGCCAGGCGGACTCCAGGAAGCCGAGCAGGCTGAGCTGCAGATTCCAGGCGTGCGGCTTGTAGCCCAGGCCCGCCTCGCGCGCGAGCCACAGCGAGTCGATGACCTCCCCGTACACATCGAGCTGACGCTGGCGGACCGCGGCGTTGCCGATCCGTACCGGGCTGGAGTTCTCGTATCCGCGCAGCCACGGCAGCTCCGACTCGGGCAGTCTGCGCTCGCCCGCCAGGCCGTACATGATCTGCAGGTCGGCCGGGTCGCCGGCGACGGCCCGCAGCAGCCAGTCCCGCCAGGCGGCAGCCTCCTCCAGGTAGCCGGCCGAGATGAGGGCGTCGAGGGTGAGGGTGGAGTCCCGCAGCCAACAGAAGCGGTAGTCCCAGTTCCGTACGCCGCCGACATCCTCGGGCAGCGAGGTGGTGGGAGCCGCCACGATGCCGCCGGTCGGGCCGAAGGTGAGCGCCTTCAGCGTGATCAGTGAGCGGATCACCGCATCCCGGTACGGGCCCCGGTACTTGCACCGCGCGGACCACTCGGCCCAGTCGGACAGCGTGCTCTCCAGTGCCTCGAACGGGTCGACGAGATCGGGGCGGGGTGAGTGCGAGGGGTGCCAAGTCAGGACGAATGCCACCTGCTCGCCCCCGGAGACGGTGAACGACGAGCGGGTGGAGAACTGCTGGCCCCATGTCTTGACCGGCGGCTCGCTGCGCAGCCAGGCCGAGTCCGGCCCCGCGACCGCCACCCGGTGCCCCTGCGAGCGGCGCATCCACGGCACGATCGAGCCGAAGTCGAAGCGCAGTCGGATCACGGAGCTCATCTCGACAAAGCCGCTGACGCCCTCGATGATCCGCATGACATCGGGTTGCTGGTCGCGCTGCGGCATGAAGTCGATGACCTTGACCGTGCCGGTACGGGTCTCCCAGAACGTCTCCAGGACGAGGGAGTCGCCGACATAGCCGCGCCGGGTGCAGGTGTCCGCGCCTTTCGGGGCGATCCGCCAGTGGCCGTTGTCCTCGTCGCCGAGCAGGGCCGCGAAGCAGGCGCCCGAGTCGAAGCGGGGCAGACAGAGCCAGTCGACAGAACCGTTCCTGCCGACCAGAGCGGCTGTCTGCAGATCGCCGATGAGGGCATAGTCCTCGATGCGTGGGGTCACGCTCTGGCGTGTTCCCGAACCTGGGCCTTCCTAACGGTCTCACCCACGATTGGCAGTGGCGTCGCAGCGCCTGGGACCCGAGGAGGTCTCACGGGAGGCGGGGGCGCGTCGGCATTCGGACGGAGACGGTGTCAGGCCGTCGCGGGTTCCGGCCGCTCCGGATCGTTCGGCTCGGAGTCGTCCTGCTCCGCTGCGGCGGCCTTGGCCGCCGCCTCTGCCCGCTCGCGTTTCTCCCTGCGGACGAGGACGACGAAGCCGACGGGGACAGCGGCGGCGAACAGCCACCACTGCACGGCGTACGCCATGTGCGGGCCGATCGAGCTGTCGTCGGGGGCCGCGATCAGCTCCGGGGAGCCGCCGGAGGGCTCGGGTCCGGTCTGCTCGATGTAGCCGCCGAGCACGGGCCGGGAGAGCCGCTCGGCCTCCTGGGCGCTGTTGATCAGCATCACCTGGCGGTCCGGCAGGTCCGAGATGTCCTTGATGCCGCTGCTGCTCGTCGTCTCGTCTGCCTTGAGCCGCCCGGTGACGGTCACTTCGCCCTTGGGAGCGGCCGGTACGTCCGGGTACGCGTGCTGGCTGTCGGCGGAGGGCACCCAGCCGCGGTCGACCAGGACCGTGCCGCCGCCCTTGAGGTCGAACGGGGTCAGCACATGGACGCCGATCTCGTCGTCGTTGGAGGTCCTGCGGCGTACGACCACCTCGTTCGCGGTGTCGTACGTACCCGTGGCCGTCACCGTTCGCCAGTAGTCGGAGCGCGGGACCGTGTGACCCGGGGAGGTGAGCGAGGTGACCGGAACCGGTTTCGCCTTGAGGTTGCGGGAGATCAGGGAGTTCTGCGCGACCTTGTTCTCATGCCGGTGCAACTGCCAGAAGCCCAGCTCGACCATCGTGGGGATCAGGACGAGGGAGAGGACGGCGAGGATCAGCCACTGCCGGGTCAACAGGAAGCGGTACACCCCATGACGGTACAACTGCGTCATGGGGTGTACCGCGGAGGGGTGGGGAAGGGAGGCGCGGCGGCCGCTGATCAGACTTTGTCGATGATGCCCACCTTCCCCTCGGCGCGGGCGCAGTGACCGCCGCAGAACCAGTGGCCTTCGACCTCGACACCCTGGCCGATGATCTGGACCCTGCAGTGTTCACAGATGGGCGCCATACGGTGGATGGCGCAGGAGAAGCAGTCGAAGACATGCACCGCTCCCTGCGCGTGAACCTCGAACGACATGCCGTAGTCGTTTCCGCAAACCTCGCAACGTGCCATGCGCCACAGGTTGGGACGCAAGGGCGGCGGCGGGCGAGCGGCGGGCGGGCGAGTCGCCCCCGGTTCACTCCGATGACGGCGCGGCTGCCCGCGCCGACGCCGGCGCCACATCGCGCAACAGATGGGTGAACGCGCTCTCGTCCAGAACCGGTGTGCCGAACGACTTCGCCCTCACCGTCTTCGACGTCGCCGAGTCCGGGTCATTGGTGACGAGCAGACTGGTCAGCCGGGACACACTGGTCGCCACATGCAGCCCGGCCTTTACGGCCCGGTCCTCCAGCAGCTCGCGGTCGACGGAGGTGTCCCCGGAGAACGCCACCCGCATGCCCTGCATGAGAGGTTTGTCCTTCTCGTACCGCCCAGGGTTCGGATACGGGCACGCCGGGCGCTTGCGCGAGGGGCGCCAGCTGTTCTGACCGTACGAAGGCTGGTAGCCGACCCGTGGTGTGACCGGGGAGTCCGACCACTCGGTCAGCGGCCGGCACTCCAGCAGCGGCAGCCGCACCCCGCCCCGCGCCGCCGCATGCAGACTCGGCCGGAACGCCTCGGCCAGCACCCGGGCGTCGTCCAGGGCATGGTGGGCGCGCTGCTGCACGACTCCGAAGTGCGCGGCCAGCGAAGACAGCTTGTGGTTGGGCAGCGGCAGCCGCAGCTCCTTGGAGAGCGCGATGGTGCACAACCGCTGCTCTACGGGGGCGGTGACCGAGGCCCGTGCGTACTCCCGGGCCAGCATCGACCAGTCGAAAGCCGCGTTGTGCGCGACGAGCACGCGGTTCGCGAGCTGCTCGGAGAGCTGGGCGGCGACCTCCGGGAAGAGCGGAGCGCCTTCGAGGACATCGCTGGTCAGCCCGTGGATCCAGACAGGGCCGGGATCACGCTGAGGGTTGACGAGGGTGTACCAGTGGTCCTCGACATTGCCCTGCGCGTCCAGGCGGTAGACGGCAGCGGACACTATCCGGTCGTCCCGTGCGAGTCCGGTGGTCTCCACGTCGACGACCGCGTACCCCTGCGGGTAGGCGGTCGGCCACGGTGCTGCGGTCTGGCGGTCGTCGAGCATGGTCACAGAGAATACGGGCCGCGGCTGACAGTCTTCTATCCGGCCGTCTCCCGCCCCTGCGTGCCGGTTCCGCGGCGCGACCCCTGTTGTACGGGGGCCGCCAGCAGCCCCTCCACCAAAGCCCGTACGGAATCCGTGAACAGCCGGTCCGGGTCGGCGGGCCGGGCCAGTGCACGGGCCAGTGCCGGGTCGCCGTTCGTGGTGGACGCGGCCCACAGATCGCCCTCGCCGGGGGACTGGACGGGGGACCGCTCCCGGTTGCGTTCGACGAGAAGGAAGCCGACGGCCTGGAACTGCACCGCCCGCACCGCTGCGGCCGCCCGCGCCCCGCGCAGCCCCGCGGCGTGCACCTCCTGGACAAGGGCCTGTTGCGCGGGGAGGAACATCCGCTCGGTGAGCCCTCGTTCATGGACCATCGCGATCAGATGCGGCCGGGCCCGCAGCTCGCGACGCAGGCCCCGGGCGACGGAGACGATACGGGCCGCCGGGGTCCGGCCGGCCGGGCGGAGGGTGCCCATCTCCTGCACGGTGCGCTCGACGAGCGCGTCCAGCAGCGATTCACGATTGCCGACGTGCCAGTAGATCGACGTGACCGCGGTACCCAGTTCGGCGGCGAGAGCGCGCATGGTGAGGGCCTGCGGGCCGTGCCGCTTCACCAGGGCGGCAGCCGCGTCCAGGACCTCTTCGCGGGTCAGTGACGATCGCGCCACAGCGCTCCTTGATTCTCGAACTCCGTTACCTGCATGCCTATTTACCCTTCATCTGTGTCGGTGTAACTGTGTTACAGAACCCGCACGGAGAACCGGGACACGGAAGACCGAGAAGGGTGGCACGGCATGGCACGTGTACGGTACGGCGCGCGCACCGGGGCCGAGATCGCGGCGGCCCGCGCGGCCCGCTCCACGCTCCCCGACATCTGGTCCACCGGCGTGGTGGCCCTCTGGGAGAGCGACCCCGACGCGGTGGCGGCCGTCATCCCACCGCCGCTCAAACCCGCACAGCGCCCGCTCGTCCGGGCCAACATCAGTACGGTCGAACTCCCCGGCTACCCACTCGGTGCGGGCTCCGTCGCAGTCGCCGCCGTCCACGACGGGCACGAGGGCTGGTATCCGCTCGTCATGCCGATGACCCATGAACGGGCGCTGACCGGCGGCCGGGAGGTGTTCGGCGAACCGAAGAAGCTCGGCGAGGTGACCGTCGAACGCGACGGTCTCGTCGTCCGGGCCGCGCTCGCCCGGCACGGCATCGCGTTCGTCGAGGTGCGCGGCGCGGTCAGCGGACCGCTCCCGCTGCCCGAGCCGACGGCCAAGCTCGACTTCTACTTCAAATTCCTGCCCGCGGTGGACGGCGAAGGCTTCGACTCGGACCCCGTCCTGATCCACTGCACCCGCCACGAGAAGGTCCGCAGACTGGAACGGATCTCGGGTGATGTGGTGTTGCGCGAGTCGATGTACGACCCGGTCGCCGACCTCCCCGTACGACGGCTGGTCGACATCACCATCGGCGAGAAGACCAGCGACCAGCAGGGCAGGGCCGTGGAGCGGGTGAGTGCCGAGGCGCTGCTGCCGTACATCCACCAGCGTTACGACGACCCGCAACAGATTCATGACGGCCCGCCGGAAGGGAGCGTCCGATGAGACTGCAGGAGGGCCAGGTCGCCGTCGTCACCGGCGCCGCGAGCGGCATCGGCCTCGCGATGGCGCGCAGGTTCGCGGCCGAGGGGCTGAAGGTCGTCCTCGCCGATGTGGAGGAGGGTGCGCTCGACAAGGCGGCAGGCGAATTGCGCCAGGACGGTGCGCAGGCGCTGGCCCGGGTCGTCGACGTCGGCGAGCGGGAATCCGTACAGGCCCTGGCCGAAGCCGCGTACCACACCTTTGGTGCCGTGCATGTGCTGTGCAACAACGCCGGTGTCGGCTCCGGAGCCGAGGGCCGGATGTGGGAGCACGAACCGAACGACTGGAAGTGGGCGTTCGCGGTCAATGTGTGGGGTGTCTTCCACGGCATCCAGGCGTTCGTGCCCCGCATGATCGCGGACGGCGGCCCCGGCCATGTCGTCAACACCTCGTCCGGCGACGGCGGGATCGCCCCGCTGCCGACCGCTTCCGTGTACGCGGTCACCAAGTCCGCCGTCGTCACGATGACCGAGTCGCTGTATGCACATCTGAAGGCGGAGGGCGCGCCGGTCGGCGCCTCGGTCCTCTTCCCCGGCCCCCACATGCTCCGTACCGGACTGTGGGAGTCGCACCGCAACCGCCCCGAGCGGTACGCCAAGGAACGCCCGCGCAGGAGCCCGTACCGCAGCCTCGACCAGTGGGAATCCGCCATGCGGGCGGCAGGCCACGAGGTGGAGTTCACCCCGGTGGAGGACGTCGCGGGGACCGTCGTGGACGGGATACGCGCCGACCGCTTCTGGATGCTGCCGGAGAGCGAGCACAGCGACCGGCAGATCCGCGCCAGGTCGCAGTCGATGCTCGATCGGGCCAACCCGTCGTACCTGGAGAGCTTCATACTCGATTGAGGAGCGAGCGATGACCGACGACCCGTACCTGATCATCTCCTCCGACTGCCACGCCGGGCTGCCGACGGAGGAGTACCGGCCCTATCTCGACCCCCGCTTCCACCGGGACTTCGACGACTTCCTCGCCGGGCGCGACCGCCGCCGCGAGGAGATGACCCGCCTCGGTGTACGCAACGAGGCCTTCGCCGACAAATGGTTCCAGGACAACGAGGAAGGGCTGAGGGGTGGTTGGGACGCCGCACAGCGTCTCAAGGAACTCGACGGCGACGGGGTGGCGGCCGAGGTCGTCTTCCCCGACGCGGACGCCGTCGACAGCCGGACCGCCGCCCCGTTCGGTGTGGGCCTCGGGCTCTCCGGCGACCAGGACCCGGAACTGGGCATGGCGGGCGCGCAGGCCCACAACCGCTGGCTCGCCGACTTCGTCTCGCAGAACCCCGAACGCCACTGCGGGGTCGCCCTGTTGCCCGTCACCGGCGAGGTCGACCGGGTTGTCGCGGAGATCCACCGGGCGAAGGAGTCCGGACTCGGCGCGCTCATGATCCCCTCCATGTGGGTGGACAAGGCCCCGTACCACGACCGCCGATACGACCCCGTGTGGGCGGCCGCCGCCGAGACGGCCATGCCGGTGGTCACGCACTCCGGTGCGGCCCCGCGCCACGAGTACGGCGACCACCTCGGGATCTACGTCTCCGAGGTCACCTGGTGGCCGTCCCGCCCGCTCTGGTTCCTGCTCTGGTCGGGCGCTTTCGAACGCCACCCCGGGCTGAGGTTCGGCGTCGCGGAGTCCGGCTGCTGGTGGCTGCCGAACCTCCTCTGGTTCATGGACCGGCTCTACCTCGGCGCCCACGGCGGAAAGAAACTCTCTCCGTTCGCCGAGCTGAAACGGCCCCCGCACGAGTACCTCGACCGCCAGGTCTTCATCTGCGCCACCAACACCAAGCGCCGCGAACTCGCCCAGCGGTACGAGATCGGCGTCGACAACATCCTGTGGGGCAGCGACTTCCCACACCCCGAAGGCACCTGGCCGAACACGGCGAACTGGCTGCGCAACACCTTCCACGACATCCCGGTGGCCGAGACCCGCCGGATGCTGGGCCTCGCCGCCGCGGAGGTCTTCGGCTTCGACACGGCGAAGCTCGCGCCGATCGCCGAGCGGATCGGCCCGACACCCGAGGACCTCGGCCAGAGCGTCGACCAGACCGCGGTCGAGGCGTCCTGGGCGCGCTCACGCGAGGTCGGCCGGCACTGGCTGACCGATCACGACTTCCCGGTCCTGGGGGCCGGCTGATGTCCCGCGAGCGCTACACCGTCATCTCCGCCGACTGCCACGCGGGCGCCGACCTCCTCGACTACAAGCCGTACCTGGAGACCAAGTACCACGACGATTTCGACGCCTGGGCGGCCGACTACGTCAATCCGTACGAGGACCTCCTCGCCGACACCGCCGACCGCAACTGGAACTCCGCACGCCGCGTCGCTGAGCTGGAGGCGGACGGCATCGTCGCGGAGGTCGTCTTTCCCAACACCATCCCGCCCTTCTTCCCCTCTGCCTCCCTGGTGGCGCCCGCGCCGTCGCGGGCGGAGTACGAACAGCGCTGGGCCGGCCTGCGCGCCCACAACCGCTGGCTCGCCGACTTCTGCGCGCAGCTGCCGGGCCGGCGCGCGGGCGTCGCGCAGATCCTCCTCAACGATCCGGCGGAGGCGGTCCGGGAGATCCGCCGCACCAAGGAGGCGGGGCTCACCGGCGGCATCCTGCTCCCCGGCACCCCGCCGGGATCCGGCATCCCGGAGCTGTACTCCCAGGTGTACGACCCGCTGTGGGCGGTCTGCGAGGAGCTGGACGTACCGGTGAACCACCACGGCGGCTCGGCCTCCCCGCCGCTCGGCGAGGAACCGGCGGCACGCGCCGTCTTCATGGTGGAGACGACGTGGTTCTCCCACCGGGCGCTGTGGCACCTGATCTTCGGCGGGGCCTTCCGCCGCCATCCGGGACTGAAGCTGGTCCTCACCGAACAGGGCTCCGGCTGGATCCCGGGCGTCGTGGAGATGCTGGACTACTACCACGGACGGCTGGTCGCGGCGGCAACGAGGGCATCCACCGCCGAATCCAAATTCGGTGCGGGGCTCGCCGCTTCGATGGGCGCGAGCCCCGGCGAGGTGTGGCGCGACAACTGCTATGTCGGCGCCAGCTTCATGCGGCCGCACGAGGTGCCGCTGCGCGACCGGATCGGCATCGACAAGATCATGTGGGGCAGCGACTACCCGCACGACGAGGGGACCGCCCCGTACTCACGGGAAGGCCTGCGGATCGCGTACGCGGGCCTGCCGCCCGAGGAGATCGCGGCGATGGCCGGCGGCAATGCCGCGTGCGTCTACGGGTTCGACCTGGCGGCGCTGGACCGCATTGCGGCGGAGGTCGGCCCGACGGTCGAGGAGATCGCCGAGCCGCTGAAGGAGGTTCCGTCCGACGCGACCAGTCCGGCCTTCGTGCCGGGCGGGTCGGTACGCGTCTGGTGACCGGGCGGGGTGCGACCATTCCCGGGTGACGTATACCCAGGCGCATGACGAAGCGCACGGCAACGGGCTCGGCGCGCGGCTGAACTGGCTGCGCGCCGCGGTCCTCGGCGCCAACGACGGTGTGGTCTCCACCGCGGGCCTGGTCGTCGGTGTGGCCGGCGCCACCGGCGACCGCGGCACCCTGCTCACAGCGGGCCTGGCCGGACTGCTGGCCGGGTCCATGTCGATGGCGGTGGGCGAGTACGTATCGGTCTCCACCCAGCGCGATTCGGAGAAGGCCGCTCTGGCGACGGAGAAGCGCGAGTTGTCGGAGGCCCCCGACGAGGAACTCGTCGAGCTGACCGGCCTGCTGGAGGGCAAGGGCCTGAGCCGTGAGGTTGCCCGTGAAGCCGCCCTCCAGCTCACCGAACGCGATGCGCTGCGCGCCCACGCCGTGGTCGAGCTGGGCATCAACCCGGACGAGCTGACGAACCCGTGGCACGCGGCGGGCGCGAGCTTCCTGGCGTTCACGGCGGGCGCGCTGCTGCCACTGCTGGCGATCGTGCTGCCGCCGTCGTCGCTGCGGCTGATCGTCACCGTGCTATCGGTGCTGGCGGCGCTGGCACTGACGGGCTGGTGGAGCGCACGGCTGGGAGACGCCAGGGTGGGGCTCGCGGTGCTGCGGAACATGGGCGGGGGAGCGTTGGCGATGGCGGTCACCTATGGGGCGGGGGAGCTGCTGGGAGCGGTGGGGGTTTAGGGTGTGTTTCGACCCGTCTGGCCGGGCGCCTACAGTTCGGTGCGCAGCCGCTCGGGCTCCGCGCCCACGGCGGAAGCTCCAGCGCAGAGCTCGTACGACGTCCGAATTGGCAGAAGTCACCAAATACTGCTGACACCACGTCTCGCATACTTGTTGGTAACTACGTCTGGTCCCGGCCGACCTGCGGCTCTACGGTGCTCGTATGCCGCCGAACCTGCCCGATGTCGTTCTCTGGTCCATACCAGCCTTCGTCCTGCTCACTGTCCTCGAGATGGCCCTCCACCACTTCCATCCCGATGACGAAGCCGCCGGGTACGAGGCGAAGGACACCGTCACCAGCATCACCATGGGGATCGGCAGCCTCGTCTTCGACCTGCTGTGGAAAGTGCCCATCGTCGCGATCTACACCGTGGTCTACGAGCTGACCCCGCTCCGCGTGCCCGTGCTGTGGTGGACCGTCCCGCTGATGCTGCTGGCGCAGGACTTCTTCTACTACTGGTCCCACCGCGGCCACCATGTCATCCGGATCCTCTGGGCCTGTCACGTGGTCCACCACTCCAGCCGGAAGTTCAACCTCTCCACCGCGCTGCGCCAGCCCTGGACGTCGCTGACCGTCTGGCCGTTCTATGTGCCGCTCATCGCCTGCGGTGTCCATCCGGCCGCGCTCGCCTTCTGCTCGTCGGCGAACCTCGTCTACCAGTTCTGGGTGCACACGGAGCGCATCGACAAGCTCCCCAGGCCCTTCGAGTACGTGCTGAACACGCCCTCCCACCACCGCGTGCACCATGCATCGCAGGGCAGCTACCTGGACCGGAACTTCGGCGGCATCCTGATCGTGTGGGACCGGCTCTTCGGGTCCTTCACCGCCGAGACGGAGCGGCCCGTGTTCGGCCTCACCAAGAACATCGACACATTCAATCCGTTCCGTGTCGCCACCCATGAGTACGCGGCCATCGCCCGCGATGTGGGGGCCGCGGGCAGCTGGAGCGAGCGGGCCGGGCGGATCTTCCGCGGGCCCGGCTGGCAGCCGGCCAGAACGGACGCCCGCACGGCCGTCCCCGCCCAGGAGCGCACCGGATGAGCGCCGCTGCCGTCACGGACCGGCGGGAACGTCTCGTACGCCCGCTGCTCATCGCCTTCCTCGTGGCCGCGGCCGTCGACCTCTTCGGCCTGCTCGCCGGTGTCTCGGTCGCCCACCTCGTCGCCAAGCCCCTGCTGATGCCGCTGCTGGCCGGGTACGCCGCCGCCCGGCGCGCCCCCCGGCTGCTCATCGCTGCGCTCCTGTTCGGCTGGGGCGGCGACACGTTCCTGCTGTTCGACGCCGATGCCGCCTTCCTCATCGGGATGGGCTCCTTCGCCGCAGGCCATGTCTGCTATCTGTGGCTCTTCGGACGTGCCCGTAGCTCACTGCCCGTCGGGGTCGTGTACGCCGCTGTCCTGGTCACCTTCGTCGCGCTGCTCTGGAGCGGGCTGCCGGCAGACATGCGGATTCCGATCGCCGGCTACAGCCTGCTGCTCACAGTGATGGCGTACCGCGCCACCACCCTCGGCCCGTACGCGGCCGTCGGCGGGGCGCTCTTCCTGCTCTCCGACGCCCTCATCGCCTCCGGGATCGCCGACTGGCCACAGCTGCCCGCCCCCGACTTCTGGGTCATGCTCACCTACATCGCGGCGCAGTTCCTGCTCACCGTCGGAGCGCTCGCACCCGGCGGGAAACTGGCCGGTGCCGCCGCGGAGGCGCACCGTGAGCAGAGTACCGGCGTCTGAACTCAGCAGGGGTCCCTCGCATGTGCGCCACCGTCATCCACGCACCCACGACACGCGTGTGACAGCGCATCGGGCACGAGTTCCCCGGCATCGTCGCGGAGGCGGGTTTTGAGGCGGCCGTCGAGGTACGGCGTTGAGGGCGTTCGTCAAGCCGTGAGCCAGGCGGCCGCGTCCGCCCCCAGCGGGCCCGGCGGACGCGACCAGTCGGCGGGCGAACCGTCGAAGGCGACCGGCGGCAGGGCGTGCCGCAGCCGGCCGAGCGGACTGTCCGTCTTTGTGAGCCACTTCTCCGGATCGTACGAACCCACGGCCACGGCCCTGCGGTCCGGCTGGGCGGGCAGCTCGTCGAGCAGCCACGCGGCGGTACGGGCGAGCGAGAGCGTGACCAGCCGGGAGCCGCCCTCGTCGTGCTGCTCGGTCAGTGCGCGCAGCACGGCGGCGGCCAGCAGATAGCCCGTGCCGTGGTCGAGCGCCTGGGCGGGCAGCGCACCGGGCGGGTTCTCGGGCCCTGCCGTGGCCTCGACCGAGGCGATGCCGGTGGCCGCCTGCACCAGACTGTCGAAGCCGCGCCGCTGCGCCCATGGACCGTGCCCCCAGGCCGAGATTCGTCCGATCACCAGCCCGGGCCTGCGCGCGGCCAGGGACTCCGGCGTCAGGCCGAACCGCTCGATCGCACCGGGCCGGTAGCCGATGACGACCACATCCGCGTCGGCCAGCAGTTCGTCGAATACGGCCATACCGGAGCGGCTGCCGAGATCCAGCTCCGCCGACCGCTTCCCGAATCCGGTGTCGCTGTGCGCGTCCTGGCTCTCCGGGAGCTGCGGGGCGTCGATCCGCAGGACGTCCGCGCCGAGCAGCGCGAGCGTACGGGTGGCGACGGGCCCCGCGATGACCCGGGTGAGGTCCAGCACGCGCAACCCGGCGACGGGCAGCAGCGGTTCACCGGCGAGCGCCGCCGTCCGGCGTACCGGCCCGCTGCCGATGCGGTCCCTGGCCACCAGCGGCGTGCTCGCGACCGCCGCGCTCCGAGGGTCGGCCGCCCACTCCTCGGGCGTACGGGCGACCACGGCCAGGCCGCCCGCGGCGTACACCGTCTGCTCGATCTCCGGTCCCCGGCGCCCGGCGAACGAGGCCGCGACGGCGTCCACGGCGGTGTCGTCCGAGGTGTCCGCGGGCAGCCCCAGCGTGGCGAGCAACCGGGCCCGGTGGTGCGGGTAGTTGGCGTGCGTACGGACCCAGCCGTCCGCCGTGCGCCAGAACCGGGACAGCGGGGCGAAGTTGGTCGGCGCGCGCCCGCCGATCCGTAAATGGCGCTCGCTCGTGAACGCCGTGGCCACCGCACCGTCGTCGACCCGGACCTGCGGCACGGGGCGCGCGGTGCGGCGCGCGGCCAGTTCGGCGGCGGCCAGTGAGCAGACCGCGACGGCGGAACGCGCCAGTTCCATGGCGGGCAGCCGGGCGCGCAGCAGCCCGTCGGGACTGCTGGTCCCGACGTGCGCAAGAAGGGCGGAATCACCGCCGAGCGCCGCCCAGGCCTGCTCCGTACCGGACATTCGTGCATGGGTCATTCCCGGACTATGGCACTGAGTGCCACCTTTCGGGAAGGGGAGCTGGGAGAGGCGCGGGACAGGCAGGGGGCGGGGCTGTCGACTCCAGCCCCGCCCAATGCCGTTGCGCTCCCTACCAGCGGACCGCGTTCAGGGCGTTGACGATGCCGTGGCCGTAGTAGCCGTTTACCTTGTCGTCGCCCTTGCAGGTCGTCGCGTCGATCAGCTGGCCGGCCGAGTTGTAGACCTTGGACGGGCAACCCGGGTTGACGGCCTGGGCCTTCAGCAGCTCCTGCAGATGCGCAGGCGTGGCCTTCGGGTGCGTACTCTTCAGCAGGGCCGCGACGCCCGCGACATGCGGGGTGGCCATCGAGGTGCCCTGTTTGTAGCCGTACTCGCCGTTCACGACCGTCGAGAGCACACGGCCGTTGGCGTCCGGGGTGGCCGGGATCTGCCACCTGTCGCCGCCGGGGGCGGACACGTCGGCGACGCCCAGGCCGAAGCTGGAGAAGTACGACTTGAAGCCCTGAGAGCCGGTCGAGGACACCGTGACGACGCCCGGCAGCTGGGTCGGGATGTCGAAGCACTTGTGCGGGTCCACGGTGCGCGGCCCCGGAGTGGTGTCGTTCGGGCTGGACTCGTCGAGGATCTCGTGCGACGCCAGGTCGTAGTTCTCGTTGCCCGCCGCGGCGACATTGAGGACGCCCTTGCGCTCGGCGTACTTCGTGGCGCGGGTGAGGGCGTCGAGCAGAGCCTTCTGGTCCGGGTCGTCCTTGCAGTTGAAGTACCAGGGGTCGACGTAGTAGCTGTTGTTGGTGACCTCGATGCCGTGCTCGGCGGCCCAGACGAAGCCGCAGACGACCGCCTCGGTGTAGAAGAGGCTGGTGCCGGGCTCACTGACCTTGATGCCGGCCACCTTGACACCGGGGGCGACACCGGTGACGCCGATGCCGTTGCGGGCGGCGGCGATCGTACCGGCGACATGCGTGCCGTGGTCACTGCCGTTGGCGTACGGACGCCAGGCGCCCTCGCTCGTGTCCGCCACACCGCCGACGCAGTTGGCCGACTGCTTCCTGGAGAAGTTCGCCTTGAGGTCCTCATGGGTGTCGTCGACACCTGTGTCGATCACGCCGACGGTGACCGAGGCGCTGCCATCGTTGATCTTGCTGGCCTTGTCGGCCTGAATGGCGCGCATGTCCCACTGGTTGGGCTCCAGCGGCTCCTGGCCCGGGCCCGCGGCCGCGGCGGCCTTCGCGGCCTCCTCGGCGGTCAGCAGCTCGGTGCTGCCCTCCTCGGTCGTGGCGACGGACTGGAGCGGGGCGGTGCGGGTGGCACCGGCCGACTCGACGCCCCGGGCGTTGCGAATGGTCTTCGCGAAGTCGGGGTTCGAGGAGTGGACGACGATGACACCGATCTGCTCATGGGCGACGACCACTGTGCCGCCGGCCTCGGCTATCGCCTTCTTCACCTGCTTGACGGTCTCGTGACCGCCTCGCGTGTTGACCACGTAGGAAAGTTTCGGGCCGTCCGTCGACACCGCCGCCGTCGGCTGCGCGTCCACGGGTGCGGCAGAGGCGGCACCCGTCGTCAGGAAGCCGAGGGAAGCCGTGAGTGCCAGTCCGACGGGCAGCGCCAGTGCGCGTGCCCGTCTGGATCCCAGATGAGCCATGGGGTCTCCACATCATCCGTGCCGGGCGACCGGACACGGGCGTGTCCAGTCGCGTACATGACGAGTGAAGCTATCGCTGATCATCCCCGCTCATCAATGAGTTCGGCGTCCCCGGTTCGGCCTGACGTTCGCAATGTGGCGAGTTCGAGAAGTACGCACCCGCGGTGAACCGCTTCGCTGCGCTCTCCGTGCCGTTGTCAGGGGAGACGCACCATCACCCCGATACCGAGGTTCCCGCCGTGAGATCCAACGTCCCCGTCACCACCGCACCCGCGTCGCGAGGAGATTCCGTGGCTACCGATGCACCGCCGCCCGAGGGCATTACGGAAACCCGCCCTGCCGAGCTTACGACCGAGGCGTTCATCGCGACGCAGGAGAGCGAGGAGTTCGGCGAACTGCGCCGCTCGTACCGCTCGTTCGCCTTCCCGCTGACCATCGCCTTCGTCCTCTGGTACCTGCTGTACGTGCTGCTGTCCAACTACGCGGGCGGCTTCATGGGCACCAAGGTGTACAGCAACATCAACGTCGCCTTCGTGCTCGGTCTCGCCCAGTTCGTCACCACCTTCCTCATCGCCTGGTTCTACGCGCGGCACGCCGCGGTGAAGCTCGACCCCAAGGCCGAGGCCATCAAATCCCGTATGGAGGCCGACGCATGAGCGCCGCGTACGACTCGCACCACGTCATCCAGCTTGCCGCCTCGTCCACCGCCGAGCACCGGCCGCTGATCATCACGCTCTTCGCGGCCTTCGTAGCCGCGACCCTGGGCATCACGGTCTGGGCCGGGCGGCAGACCAGGAGCGCCTCCGACTTCTACGCAGGCGGCCGCCAGTTCACCGCCTTCCAGAACGGGCTCGCGGTCTCCGGCGACTACATGTCCGCCGCCTCGTTCCTCGGCATCGCCGGTGCCATCGCCCTCTTCGGCTATGACGGCTTCCTCTACTCGATCGGCTTCCTCGTCGCCTGGCTGGTGGCCCTGCTGCTCGTCGCGGAACCGCTGCGCAACTCCGGGCGCTACACGATGGGTGACGTCCTCGCCTACCGGATGCGGCAGCGCCCGGTCCGTACCGCCGCGGGTGTCTCCACCATCGTCGTCTCGATCTTCTATCTGCTGGCGCAAATGGCGGGCGCGGGCGTGCTCGTCTCGCTGCTCCTCGGCATCACCAGCGACGCCGGAAAGATCCTCATCGTCGCCCTGGTCGGCGTCCTGATGATCGTGTACGTCACCATCGGCGGCATGAAGGGCACCACCTGGGTACAGATGGTCAAGGCCGTCCTGCTCATCGCTGGTGCCCTCCTGATGACCTTCCTGGTGCTGCTGAAGTTCAACTTCAACATCTCCGACCTGCTGGGCACGGCTGCCTCGAAGAGCGGCCACGGAGCGGCCTTCCTGGAGCCCGGGCTCAAGTACGGCGCCACCGGCACCTCGAAGCTGGACTTCCTCTCCCTCGGTATCGCCCTGGTTCTCGGCACCGCCGGACTGCCACACATCCTGATCCGCTTCTACACGGTGCCGACAGCCAAGGCCGCCCGTAAGTCGGTCAACTGGGCCATCGGCATCATCGGCGCCTTCTACCTGATGACGATCGCGCTCGGATTCGGTGCCGCGGCGCTCATCGGTCCGGACGAGATCAGGGCCAAGAACCAGGCCGGCAACGCCGCGGCTCCGCAGCTCGCCGAATACCTCGGCGGAGTCGGTACGACGGGCGGAGCGGTGCTGCTCGCCGTGATCTCGGCCGTCGCCTTCGCCACGATCCTCGCTGTCGTCGCGGGACTCACCCTCGCTTCCTCGTCCTCCTTCGCCCACGACATCTACGCCAACGTCATCCGCAAGGGGAGGGCCACCGAGAGGGAGGAGATGCGGGCCGCCCGGTGGGCCACCGTCCTCATCGGCGCGGTCGCGATCCTCCTCGGCGCCTTCGCCCGTGACATGAACGTCGCCGGCCTGGTGGCTCTCGCCTTCGCGGTCGCCGCCTCAGCCAACCTCCCGACCCTCCTCTACAGCCTCTTCTGGAAGCGGTTCACCACCCAGGGGGCACTGTGGTCGATCTACGGCGGTCTGGCGGGCTCGGTGTTCCTGGTGCTGTTCTCGCCGGTCGTCTCCGGCAACCCGAAGACGTCCATGTTCAAGGGCGTCGACTTTGCCTGGTTCCCACTGGAGAACCCGGGCTTGATCTCCATCCCCCTGGGCTTCCTGCTCGGCTGGCTCGGCTCCCTCCTCTCGAAGGAGGAACCGGACAAGGGCAAGTACGCCGAGCTGGAGGTCAAGTCCCTCACGGGGGCCGGGGCGCACTGAGGGGAATGATTGTCCGAGGAGTTCGCTCCACGCGTCACTCCGGCTCCGTGGCCGCGTCGCAGGGTCCTACGACGCGGCCACGCCGCTCTTCGTGGCAATCGGGCCCTTCCGATGTCACAGGCCTCGCGTAGTCTCGGAGGAACTGGCCAAAGGAGCCAGATCCGCAGCAGGGAAGTTGCTGAGGGAGGGGGCGTACATGCTCATCGACACTTACGACCGGGTCGCCACCGACCTGCGTGTCTCACTGACCGATCGGTGCAATCTGCGGTGCACGTACTGCATGCCGGAAGAAGGCCTGCAATGGCTGGCCAAGCCCGACCTGCTCAGTGACGAAGAGATCGTCCGGCTGGTCCGTATTGCCGTCACCCGGCTCGGCATCACCGAGGTCCGTTTCACCGGCGGTGAGCCGCTGCTGCGCCCCGGGCTCGTCTCCATCGTCGAGCAGTGTGCGGCCCTGAACCCGCGCCCCAAGATGTCGCTCACCACCAACGGCATCGGGCTGAAGCGCACAGCAGCCGCGCTCAAGGCCGCCTGCCTGGACCGGGTCAATGTCTCGCTGGACACCCTGCGCCCCGACGTCTTCAAGACACTCACCCGCCGTGACCGCCACCACGACGTACTGGCCGGCCTGGAAGCCGCCCGCCATGCCGGTCTCACCCCGGTCAAGGTCAACAGTGTCCTGATGCCGGGACTCAACGACGACGAGGCCCCCGACCTGCTCTCCTGGGCTGTCGAGCATGACTACGAGCTCCGCTTCATCGAGCAGATGCCGCTCGACGCGCAGCACGGCTGGAAGCGCGAAGGCATGATCACGGCAGGTGACATACTCCAGTCGCTGCGCACCCGCTTCGTCCTCACCGAGGAGGGCGAAGACGAGCGCGGCTCCGCCCCCGCAGAGCGCTGGCTCGTCGACGGCGGACCCCACCGTGTCGGTGTCATCGCCTCCGTCACCCGCCCTTTCTGCCGGGCCTGCGACCGGACCAGGCTCACCGCCGACGGCCAGGTGCGTACCTGCCTGTTCGCCCGCGAGGAGACCGATCTGCGTGGCGCCCTGCGCTCGGATGCGCCGGACGAGGAGATCGCCAGGATCTGGACGCTCGCGATGTGGGGAAAGAAAGCCGGATCCGGTCTGGACGACCCGTCCTTCCTGCAACCCGAGCGGCCGATGTCGGCGATCGGCGGCTAGGGCGTGTTCGAACCTGATTCGCCGGACTCCCACTCGGTCAGCGTCACGACATCCTTGAGGAAGCCCCGGACGTCCAGGAACGAGGAGAGATGCTCCCGATGATCCTCGCAGGCCAGCCAGGTCTTACGGCGCTCCGGGGTGTGCAGCTTCGGGTTGTTCCAAGCGAGCACCCATACGGCGTCGGCCCGGCAGCCCTTGGCGGAACAGATGGGTGCGGCGGCAGTGCTCTCGGCCGCGGATTCAGGGGAGTTCACGGGTCAACCCTAGGGTGTGTGCCGACCTAACGGGCCAGCCGCCTGACGCATCCCGTGCCGGAGAAAAAGCGACGCCGAGCAGCCACGGGGGGAGCTGCCCGGCGTCGGTCTGTCGCTCCGACGGGGGATGCGGAGCACCTTCGAAGTATGTCACGCAGACCGGGGTGCGGTGCACCGTACTTCATGATTGATCTGACGATTCCTTGAGCCTTGAGTGCAGCGCGGCCCCAACCGGGCATAGCTTCTTATGCCGATTCCTCACCGCGCTGTGCCCCGTCGGCCTCTGGACCGGATTCCGCAGAACCGGGCACGGGTGCCGCGTCGAGCGCCGGACGCATCGGCGCCGGGACGAAGGTCGAAGGAAGCGAAGGGTTGCTCTCCCGGCCCGCGTTGGCGATGACCACCGCCACGTACGGGAGCAGAACCCCGAGCACGAGCGCCACGATCGCGACATACCGCTCGACGTTCCACAGCACGGCGGCCAGGATCACCGAAACCGTCCGTACGGACATTGAGATCACATAGCGCCGCTGCCTGCCGCGCACATCATCCGCGAGCCCCTTCCGGGCCCCCGTGATCCGGAAGACCTCGACACCGTTCTGCTTGCGCATCACGTCTTCACCACCCTCACCCCAGCACCTCGCGGGCCGGGGGATACCTCATTCCCGCGCCGGACTCTCCCCGGACCGGACCGCATACACCGTACGCCCGGCGTGCGACGGCTTCGAGGCCGGGGCGCGCCGCATTCGTGCATATCGGCAGCCGTGCCGCGCGTACGGACGCGTCCGACATGCGGCGTGCGGCCCACGGGCCGAGACTGGGCGCACATGCGCGACATCGCGTCGCACCGAGGAGGCGACATGGGCTGGTTGTGGGCAATCATCGTCGGTCTGGTGCTCGGTCTGATCGCGAAGGCGATCCTGCCCGGCAAACAGCACATCCCACTCTGGCTGACGACGATCTTCGGCATAATCGGCAGCGTCCTCGGCAATACCGTCGCCACCTGGATCGGTGTCAACGAAACCAAGGGAATCGACTGGACGCGCCATCTGTTCCAGCTGATCGGTGCGGTGATCATCGTCGGTGTCGGCGACATGCTGTGGACCTCCCTCCGCGGCACCAGGCAGAAGGCCTGAGCAGGCACAAGGCCTGAGCCACAGACGGCCTAGACCGACAGACGGCCTAGGGCACCGACGGGCCACAACGCACCACGGCCGGACACGCGTGACGCGTGCCCGGCCGCAGTGCCGACGTCCAGGGATCAGCCGGTGACCTCGACGGCGGCGATGTTCTTCTTGCCCCGGCGCAGCACCAGCCAGCGTCCGTGCAGCAGATCCTCGCGGGCCGGGGCACTCTCGCCGTCCGTGACCTTGACGTTGTTCACGTACGCACCGCCCTCCTTCACCGTGCGGCGGGCGCCCGACTTGCTCGGCGCCAGGCCGACCTCCACCAGGAGGTCCACCAGCGGGCCGAGCTCGGTGACCTGTGCGTGGGGCACCTCGGACAGTGCGGCGCTCAGCGTTGCCTCGTCCAGCTCGCCGAGCTCACCCTGGCCGAAGAGCGCCTTCGACGCCGCGATGACCGCAGCGCACTGGTCGGCACCGTGCACCAGCGTCGTCAGCTCCTCGGCCAGCGCGCGCTGCGCCGTCCTGGCCTGCGGACGCTCCTCGGTGACCTTCTCCAGCTCCGCCAGCTCCGCGGGGCTCTGGAAGCTGAGGACGCGCATGTACCGGGAGATGTCCCGATCGTCCACGTTCAGCCAGAACTGGTAGAACGCGTACGGCGTCGTCATCGCCGGGTCGAGCCAGACGGCCCCGCCCTCGGACTTGCCAAACTTGGTCCCGTCCGCCTTCGTCATCAGCGGGGTCGCCAACGCGTGCACCTCGGCGCCGGGCTCCAGGCGGTGGATCAGGTCAAGACCCGCGGTGAGGTTGCCCCACTGGTCGCTGCCGCCCTGCTGGAGTGTGCAGCCGTAGCGCCGGTACAGCTCCAGGTAATCCATGCTCTGGAGCAGCTGGTAGCTGAACTCGGTGTAGCTGATGCCCTCGTCGGACTCCAGCCGCCGGGCGATGGAGTCCTTGGTCAGCATCTTGTTGACGCGGAAGTGCTTGCCGATGTCCCGGAGGAACTCGATCGCGGACATGCCCGAGGTCCAGTCCAGGTTGTTCACCATGACCGCCGCGTTCTCGCCCTCGAAGGACAGGAACGGCTCGATCTGGGACCGCAGCCGGGACACCCAGTTGGCGACCGTCTCCGGGTCGTTCAGCGTGCGCTCGGCGGTCGGCCTCGGGTCACCGATCTGACCGGTGGCCCCGCCCACCAGGGCGAGCGGCCGCAGACCGGCCTGCTGGAGCCGACGCATGGTGAGCACCTGCACCAGATGTCCGACGTGCAGACTCGCCGCGGTGGGGTCGTAGCCGCAATAGAACGTGACGGGACCGTCCGCGAGAGCCTTGCGCAGTGCGTCTTCATCAGTGGACTGAGCGAACAGCCCACGCCACTTCAGCTCGTCGACGATGTCCGTCACGGTTCCGTGTCTCCTCAGCTACGTGTATCGAAAGGCAACAGTCAGTCTAAGGGCTGCCCCGTAATCCCTGGTGGGCGCACGACGACAGCTGCGGCACCCCTCATCACGGGACAGCCCTTGGGCCGGTCACACGCCCAGGCTCACCGAGCTCATATTGAAGTCCGGGATCCGCAGCGCGGGCATGGCGGCCCGGGTGAACCAGTCGCCCCACTCGCGTGGCAGCGTCTTCTCCGTACGGCCCGCTTCCGTGGCCCGCGACAGCAGATCCACCGGCGACTCGTTGAACCGGAAGTTGTTCACCTCGCCGACGACTTCGCCGCCCTCGACGAGATACACCCCGTCGCGGGTCAGCCCGGTCAGCAGGAGTGTCGCCGGATCGACCTCCCGGATGTACCACATGCAGGTCAGCAGCAGCCCGCGGCCGGTCGTCGCGGCCACCATCTCCTCCAGGGACCGCTCGCCGCCGCCCTCCAGCACCAGGTTGTCGATCGCCGGTGCAACCGGCAGCCCGGTCAGCCCCGCCGTGTGCCGGGTGGTCGTCAGATGCTCCAGCCTGCCGTCCCGGATCCAGTCGGTCGACGTCAGCGGCAGACCGTTGTCGAACACGGAAGCGCCGTCCCCGGAGGCATGGGCGATCACGAACGGCGCCGACTCCAGGCCCGGTGCGTGCGGGTCGCTGCGCAGCGACAGCGGCAGCTCGGACAGGGTCTCGCCGATCCTCGTCCCGCCGCCCGGCTTGGAGAACACCGTCCGGCCCTCCGCGGCGTCCCGTGCCGTCGACGACCACAGCTGGTAGATCAGCAGATCGGCCACGGCGGTCGGCGGCAGCAGCGTCTCGTACCGCCCGGCGGGCAGCTCGATACGGCGCTCCGCCCAGCGCAGTCGCTGCGCCAGCTCCGCGTCGAGCTCGGCAGGGTCGACATCCTTGAAGTCACGCGTGGAGCGGCCCGCCCAGGTCGAACGGGTCCGGTCGGGGGACTTGGCGTTGAGCTCCAGCGTCCCGTTCGGTTGGTCGTGGCGCAGCCGCAGCCCCGTCGACGTACCGACGTACGTCGAGGTCAGCTGGTGGTGGGCGAAGCCGTACAGCTCACGGCCACCGGAGTGGGCACGGGCGAAGGCATCGCCGAGCGCCGGGGCGAACTCCGCGAAGACCTCCGAGCCTGTCTCGGCCGGCGCGTCGGTGAAGTCGGGCGACGCGAGGACCCCGCTGACCAGCGGCTGTGCGTCCTCCGCCGGACCGGCCCCGCGCGCGGCGGCCTCGGCGGCCCGTACCAGCGGTTCCAGATCGTCGGCGGTGACCGCGGACCGCGACACCACCCCGGACGCGGTGCCCTGCGCACCGTCGACGGTCGCGATGACGGTCAGGGTCCGCCCCCGCGTCACCCCGTTCGTCGTGAGCGCATTGCCTGCCCAGCGCAGATTCGCGGACGACTCCTCGTCGGCGATGACGACACAGCCGTCGGCGGCGGAGAGTTCGAGCGCCCGCTCGACGATCTCGTGCGGCTTGCTGACGCGGCTCATCGTCCGGCCTCCTGCGTCGTGTTAAGGATGTTCACGTCCCGGAAGAGGGCGGAGGGGCAGCCGTGCGAGACGGCCGCGACCTGACCCGGCTGGGCCTTGCCGCAGTTGAAGGCGCCGCCCAGGACATACGTCTGCGGACCGCCGACCTTCTCCATCGAGCCCCAGAAATCCGTCGTCGTGGCCTGGTACGCGACATCGCGCAGCTGCCCGGCCAGCCTGCCGTTCTTGATGCGGAAGAACCGCTGCCCGGTGAACTGGAAGTTGTAGCGCTGCATGTCGATCGACCAGGACCGGTCGCCGACCACATAGATCCCGCGCTCCACCCCGCCGATCAGATCCTCCGTGGACAGCCCGCCCGGATCCGGCTTCAGCGACACGTTCGCCATCCGCTGTACGGGGACATGGCCCGGCGAGTCCGCATACGCGCAGCCGTTGGAACGGCCCAGACCCGTCAGCTTCGCGATCCGCCGGTCCAGCTGGTACCCGACCAGCGTCCCGTCCTTGATCAGGTCCCAGGACTGCGCCTCGACACCCTCGTCGTCGTACCCGATGGTCGCGAGTCCGTGCTCGGCGGTGCGGTCGCCCGTCACATTCATCACGAGGGAGCCGTACGCCAGCTTTCCCAGCTGGTCGAAGGTGGCGAACGAGGTCCCGGCATACGCCGCCTCGTACCCCAGCGCCCGGTCCAGCTCGGTGGCGTGGCCGATCGACTCATGGATGGTCAGCCAGAGATTGGACGGGTCGACGACCAGGTCGTACGTCCCCGCCTCGACGCTCGGCGCCCGCATCTTCTCGGCCAGCAGCCCGGGGATCCGCTCCAGCTCGTCGTCCCAGTCCCAGCCGGTCCCGGTCAGGTACTCCCAGCCTCGGCCCACCGGCGGGGCGATCGTCCGCATCGAGTCGAACTCACCGGTGGTCCCGTCCACGGCGACCGCGGTGAACTGCGGATGCAGCCGCACCCGCTGCTGGGTAGTGACGGTGCCCGCTGTGTCCGCGTAGAACTTGTTCTCGTGGACGGTCATCAGCGAGGCATCCACATGCGCGACACCCTCGGCGCCCAGGAGCCGGCTGCTCCACTCGGCGAGCAGCCCCGCCTTCTCCTCGTTCGGTACGTCGAAAGGATCGATGTCGTACGCCGAGACCCAGGTCCGCTCACCGTGCACCGGCTCGTCCGCCAGCTCGACCTGCTCGTCGGACCCGGCCGCCGCGATCACCTGCGCCGACAGCTTCGCCATGGCGACGGCCTGAGAGGCCACCTTCGCCGCGGCGTCCATCGTCAGGTCCACGCCGGACGCGAACCCCCACGCCCCGCCGTGCACGACGCGCACCGCATACCCGAGATCGGTGGTGTCCGACGTCCCGGCGGGCCGGGCGTCCCGCAGCCGCCAGGACGCGCTGCGCACCCGCTCGAACCGGAAGTCGGCATGCGCGGCCCCCAGCGCGCGGGCGCGGGCGAGCGCCGCGTCGGCGAGGGCCCGCAGGGGGAGTGCCAGGAATGACTGATCTACCTCGTGGGCCACGAAGGGCTCCCCTCCTCTGATTGGTCCTGGCAGTGAATCACGAGCGGACCGTCATCGGTCGGCTACAGGTTTCCCGGGTTTCGACTGAGCCACACGGCAGTAGGCTGCCGGCACCCCGCACCTGACGGGCTTATCCCGCTCACCTGCAACGAGATCCAGCGACTGTTCATCACCTTGGTCGTCCGGCCCGTGCGAGAGGTAGCCCACCGGCTCGCCTGGTCCGGGAACAAAGCGCCGCCCACGGCTCCTCGGCGCGGGCGTCACCCCCGACCGGGTCGACTCCGCTCAGCTCGTCCTCTCCGAGCTGGACGGCAATGCAGTGCGCGCCTGCGGTGACTACGTCCCGCTGGTCGCCGAGGTCGAGTCGGCGCCCGCCGGGGTCTGGATCAGGCTCCACGACCCGGACCGGCACGGCTTCCCGCGTCGCAGCGGGGTGCAACTGGACGACCCCGCAACCGAGTCCGGTCGCGGTCTCCCGCTCACGGACCTGCTTGCGCCGGGCTGGGATGCCACGCCGACCCCTGTCGGCAAGCAGATCTGCGGCCTGGTCCGTCACGGCGGCGGCTGACGGCTGGTCGCACGCATCCTCAATTGCCGTATTGGCGTGCGATTTCGACGATTGTCAGTCCATCAGGGTAGTCTCCCGGTCACGCCGAGTTGACGGTCAACTTCGCAGACGGCGCCGTGCGTTGGGGAGATGGTGGATGGTCGGGCGCGAGTTGTCACCGGCGGATCACCAGGACAAGGAAATCCGTGCAGTTCTGAAGCGGCTCGTGGCCGGCGGCTGGACGTTGCACAAGGAAGGGCACTGGGGGCGGTTGTACTGCCCCTGTGCCGGAGGGGGCTGTCTCACCATCCCGGTACCGGGTACGGCGAAGGATCCGGGGCGTGCGGCGCGCCGGCTCGCGCGCCGCGCGAACCTCTGTCCGCTCCCCGAGGGTGACCCGCGCCGTTCCCCCGATGGGGGTGTTGTCGTTTGACAACGCATGGGAGCTGGGTAAGTCTGCCCTTGCAGGGGTGGCGCACCCTGGCGCGAGACTGGTGAGTGCACGCTCGAAGGGGGATGAGGGCGAGATGGAGTATGAGTTTCTCTTTGTCGTGGACGGCGTCAGCGTGGACGACGATCTGGCGGTCGGCGTCATTTTCGACGAGTTCGACGGGCTGCTCACCCACCACAGGGACAAACACCTGCTCGATCTGGCCGAGTCCGGGGACGGTGCCATCGACGCTGCTCATCGCCTGGTGGTCCGGCTCCGGAAGGCGCTTCCGCAGCTGAGGCTGCTGCGGCTGGACCCGGATCTGGTCGGGGTGTCCGACATCGCGGAGCGGACGGGCCGCAGCAGGCAGAACGTTCTGCAATGGGTGAACGGCGAGCGGCGCGCGGACGCCGGAGCGTTCCCCGATCCGGAGGGCACGGCCGGGCGCTCACTGATTTGGCGCTGGTCGGAGGTCAACGCCTGGCTGGCGCGCATCGGCGAGCAGGCCGGGGACGGGGGAGCGACCCGGGAGGAAGCCCTGTACATCGACTTCATGCTGCCGCGCTGGCAGCAGACACTGGCCGAGGGCCTGCCGATCGTGCGCTTCGTGAACAGCCAGGAGGACGAGCGCTCGAAGGACCGTTCCGGCGTGGCTCAGCTACTGGAAGGCACCCTCTCCGCACCCGGGCTGCTCGACATGATCTCTGCGTTCCCCCGGGCCGAACGGCAACGGATGACCGTGGTGTGCGCCGTGCTGCCCGACCGGCTGAGCGCCGTGGTCGAGCGCATCCGCTCGGACGATGCCGGAGTGGTGCTGGCCTTCCAGGGTGAGAAGAACGAACTGCATCTGATGCCCGTCGCCGCCCGAGACGTCCCAGGGGCGCGCCCTGTATCGGAACTGGGCCTGGGCGACGATGCGACAGTCGGTGATCTGCTCCTGGTCGTCGCGAACGGTGCCGTACAGCCGACCACCCCCCTCGCCCTCGTCGGCTGAACGCCGCAGCACGCCCCTGCGGGCCCAAGGAACGGAAGCTGTGCCCACCGCCTTCGACACGACCCTGCTTCCGACCGAGACCGACGCGTGGCGCACCCTGCTGGAGCTTCTCCTGGCCGACCGCGAAATGGGCGACCGTTGATCTCGTCCCACGCACGCGCCCGGGACGGCGGAATGAGGCCGGGCCGGTCACAACTGTAGGAACCCCACAGTGGCTCGCGGAAGGCGCTGTCAGGGGCCGATTCCCCGTGGGGCGGGTGGTACCGATAGATTTTTGAGGTACCAGACCGCTATCGAAAGGGTGATCCGTTGAGCCGCTCGGTTCTCGTCACCGGAGGAAACCGGGGCATCGGCCTCGCCATCGCCCGCGCTTTCGCCGGCAACGGCGACAAGGTCGCGATCACGTACCGCTCGGGCGAGCCCCCTCAGATCCTCACCGAGGCGGGCGTTCTGGCCGTCCGGTGCGACATCACGGACGCCGAACAGGTGGAGCAGGCCTACAAGGAGATCGAGGACCAGCACGGTCCCGTCGAGGTACTGGTCGCCAACGCCGGTATCACCAAGGACCAGTTGCTGATGCGGATGTCCGAGGAAGACTTCACGTCCGTACTCGACACCAACCTCACTGGCACCTTCCGGGTCGTCAAGCGCGCCAACCGCGGCATGCTGCGCGCCAAGAAGGGCCGCGTCGTCCTCATCTCCTCCGTCGTCGGGCTCCTCGGCTCGGCCGGGCAGGCTAACTACGCCGCCTCCAAGGCTGGTCTGGTCGGCTTCGCCCGGTCGCTGGCCCGTGAACTCGGCTCGCGGAACATCACCTTCAACGTCGTCGCACCCGGCTTCGTCGACACCGACATGACCCAGGTGCTCACTGAGGAGCAGCGCAAGGGCATCGTGTCCCAGGTGCCGCTCGGCCGCTACGCGCGGCCCGAGGAGATCGCCGCGGCAGTGCGCTTCCTCGCCTCCGACGACGCGTCGTACATCACTGGAGCCGTCATTCCCGTTGACGGCGGATTGGGCATGGGTCACTGATCACCATGATCGGAATTCTCGACGGCAAGCGCATCCTCATCACCGGTGTGCTGATGGAGTCGTCCATCGCCTTCCACACCGCCAAGGTGGCCCAGGAGCAGGGTGCCGAAGTCATCCTGACCGCCTTTCCCCGGCCCACACTGACGGAGCGCATCGCCAAAAAGCTGCCGAAGCCGGCCAAGGTCATCGAGCTGGACGTGACCAACGCCGAGCACCTGGACCGCCTCGCCGGTCTGGTCCGTGACGAGCTCGGTTCGCTCGACGGTGTCGTTCACTCCATCGGCTTCGCGCCCCAGGACGCGCTCGGCGGCAACTTCCTGAACACCCCGTTCGAGTCCGTCTCCACCGCGATGCACGTCTCGGCGTTCTCGCTGAAGTCGCTTGCCATGGCCTGCAAGCCGCTGATGAGCGAGGGCGGCTCGATCGTCGGCCTCACCTTCGACGCGCAGTACGCCTGGCCGCAGTACGACTGGATGGGCCCGGCCAAGGCCGCGCTGGAGGCCACCTCCCGCTACCTCGCCCGTGACCTGGGCAAGGATGACATCCGCTGCAACCTGATCTCGGCCGGACCGATCGGCTCCATGGCCGCGAAGTCCATCCCGGGCTTCTCCGAGCTCGCGGACGTGTGGAACACCCGCTCCCCGCTGACCTGGAACATGGCGGACCCGGAGCCGGCCGGCCGCGGCGTCGTCGCCCTGCTCTCGGACTTCTTCCCGAAGACCACGGGCGAGATCATCCACGTCGACGGCGGCGTGCACATGATGGGCGCCTGATCCCGTACGACAGACTGTGAAACGGCCGCATACTGCCTCTGAACAGGCGGTATGCGGCCGTCGTACGTCTGCGCCCGGCCGTGACCCGCTCAAGTCGAAAAGCTGGTCGATCCACCGCAGAATGTGGTGGAACCGGACTTTTGGTCAGGCTGCGGGGAGGAGGTCGCTGTGCGCTCCACACATCGCCGAACCTGGGCGCTGCTGGCGGCTTCCATAGCCGCCGCCGCACTTCTCGCCCCCGTAGGCATATTCGTGGTGGGGCGGGCAGGAGCCGGGGCGTCCGCGCCCGTCGCTCCGAGCCCCGACCCCGCCGGATCCGAATGCCGTACGTCGGTCCGGGGCTCCCGGGTCGTCGCCTACTGCCACAACCCGTACCCCTCCACCGACCGCGTGCAGCTGCACACCGAATGCCGCCGCTGGTGGGACATAGACGCGGACGCCACCCCGGTCGACGTGGGACCGGGCCGGACCGTGCGGCTCGACGACCGTTGCTGGAAGGAGGTCGGCTCCGTCTGGATCACACACCGGGTGCAGGACACGCTCCAGCGCCGTCCGGCCTAGTGCCGCGACCGGCAAGGTTTGCCACGTCGCGGCGGTAGCTACCGGTCGCAGCTCAGCGCATGACTCGCCGCCTCGGCCGCCGCCGCCTCCGCGTCCCCCGCCCGGATCGCCTCGACCAGCCGGCTGTGGTCCATGTGATTCTCCGGCCGCAGCTCCTGACCGATGTCGCCCCTGAGATAGTCGCGCAGCAGATCGCCCAGGTCGGCGTAGAGACCGGTCAGTACGTCGTTGTGCGAGGCCGCGACCACGGCCAGATGCAGCGTCGCGTCCGCCGCGACGAATGCCTCGGCGTCACCCGCGGCCCAGGTCTCCTCCCGGCGCGCCATGAGCGCGTCCAACTGTTTCAGATCCCGCTCGGTGCGCCGGGCAGCGGCCAGCCGCGCCGCCGACGACTCCAGGGTGGAGCGCAGCTCGGCGACATGGCGCGGATCGGCGGAGGCGAAGCGGCGGTGCATCACCCCGGCCAGTTCGCTGGTGGCCACGACATAGGTGCCCGAGCCCTGCCGGATGTCGAGCAGCCCGTTGTGCGCGAGCGCGCGCACGGCCTCGCGGACGGTGTTACGGGCCACACCCAGCTGCTCCACCAGCTCGGGCTCGGTGGGAATCCGTGAACCCACGGGCCACTCGCCCGAGGTGATCTGATTCCTCAGCTGGGCAATCACCTGGTCGGCGAGTGCCGAACGCCGCGGAGACGTCAGCGCCATGGTGCTCCTTGCTCGGTTGCTGGGGGACAGGGGGGGTGCTCTGCTTACAGCGAATGGTCTCAGAAGGGTCCCCGAAGGAGATTGGACAATCAATCATCCCATGATTCTATGATGGACCTCATGCCCGACGATGAGACCCTGCCCCTGAGTCCCGCCACCACGGCGGACACCCTCACGAAAACCCCGACCCCGCAAGCCTCACAGGGCCAGCAGGCGGCACCGGCCGCCGCCGGGCCTTCCCCATGGCTGCTGCGGCTGGTCACCATGGGGCTCGTCCTCGCTGCGCTCAATCTCCGCCCCGCCGTCACCAGCCTCGGCGCCCTCCTCGAAGAGGTGCAGGACGGGCTGCACATGAGTGACAGCGTCGCCGGAGTTCTCACCTCCGTACCGCCGCTCTGCTTCGCGGTCTTCGGCATCATGGCGCCCCGCCTCGCCCGCCGCTTCGGCCCGGGCGCGGTCGTCTGCGCCGGCATGCTCGCCATCACGGCCGGTCTGGTGATCCGGCCCCTCGTCGGCAGCACTGCCGGATTCCTCGCCGCGAGCGCCCTCGCCCTCATGGGCATCGCCGTCAGCAATGTCCTGATGCCGGTGATCGTCAAGCGCTGGTTCCCGGACCGCGTCGGCTCCATGACCGGGCTCTACTCGATGGCCCTGGCCCTCGGCACCTCGCTCGCCGCCGCCGTGACCGTTCCTATGACCAGTGCCCTGGGCGGCAGCTGGCGGGCGGGTCTCGGCATCTGGGCGGTGCTCGCTGCCGCCGCGGTCGTGCCCTGGATCCCGCTGGTCCGGGACCGGCACGGTGCCTCCGGGCAGCCCGCCGCACACCACCAGGACTCCCCGACGCTCAGGATCACCCGCAGCCGTACCGCCTGGGGCCTCGCCTGCTTCTTCGGCCTGCAGTCCACCGCTGCCTACATCACCATGGGATGGATGCCGCAGATCTACCGCGACGCGGGGGTCTCGGCCGGTACGGCGGGCGTACTGCTGGCCGTGACCATGGCGATGGGCGTCCCGCTCGCCTTCGTCATCCCCCGGGTCGCCACCCGTATGAAGAACCAGGGCCCGATCGTCGTCGCCCTGGGCAGCTGCGGCCTCATCGGATACGCGGGCCTCTACCTCGCGCCGGCCGACGGGGCCTGGGCCTGGGCGCTGCTCCTCGGCATCTCGAACTGTGCCTTCCCGCTCGCCCTGACCATGATCGGCATGCGGTCCCGCAGCGGCGCAGGAGTGGTCCGGCTGTCCGCATTCGCGCAGTCCACCGGCTATCTGATCTCGATCCCCGGCCCGCTGCTCGTCGGCGTGCTCCACCAGCACAGCGGTGGCTGGGGGCTGCCGATCGCACTGATGGCTGGCCTCATGGTGCCGCAGATGGTGGCCGGAATCCTGGCCGGGCGGGACCGGACGATCGAGGACGAATGCTGAGATGCGAAACTGAGCTCATGTCTCCTGTGCTCGACCCGAATCCTCAGAACGGTCAGAAGAAGCTGCTCCTCGTGCTCGGGGCGATGCTGCTGGTCACCGTGATCATCGCGTTGATCGCCTCAGTGGCTTCCCCCTGAGCAGTGGCTTCCCCCTGAGCGCCACCATCCCCTAGGGGGCAGGGCCAGGGTCAAGTGGGTGGGTCACCGGATGGGGCCGACACCCCCGCATCCGTAGGTTCCGGGTATCACAACCGACGACCCACGGAGGCGGAGATGCCGGCCCGTACGCACACCCGGTCCACCCACCCGGCTTCGGGCAGCGTCGAGTTCCGGCTGCCGTGGTGGGCCGTCGCGCTGCCCGCGATCGCGTTCGTCGCGCTCCTGCTGTTGATCGTGGGATCCGGCGAGGCGCACGCGGCGACGACCGACCCCGCGGTCGGCCGGTTGCTTGAGCGAATCATGGCCCTGATGGCTCGCTGACGGTGCCCACGTGCACCGCAGGAGCCCTTCAACACCCTGCGCCGGGCGGCACGTTTCGTGCGAAGCTGAGGTGTATGAGCGTCGATACACCTCGTAGGATTGTCCTTCTCAGGCATGCAAAGGCGGAATGGTCGCAGGATTCCGACCATGAGCGGCCGCTCGCGGAGCGCGGCCGCAAGGATGCCCCCGTCGCAGGCCGCAAACTCGTCGACTCCGGGATCGTCCTCGATCTGGCCCTCTGCTCGACCGCTGTCAGGACACGCGAGACGTGGAAGCTGGCGGTCCACGAGATGCCGCAGCGTCCCAGGACCGTGTACGAGGAGCGACTGTACGAGGCTTCTCCCGGCGAACTGATCGCTCTGATCAATGAGACCCCCGACGATGTGCACGACCTTCTGCTCATCGGCCACAACCCCGGTATGCACGCCGTCGCCGACGCCCTCTCGGAATCGGCCGAGGGCGACACCCTGGCCCGGATGAACCGCGGCGGCTTCCCGACCGCCGCCTTCGCCGTCGTCGAGTTCTCCGGCTCCTGGAAGGGCGTGGAGCACGGAGTGGGCAAGCTGATCGAGTACTGGACGCCCAACGACTGATCCCGCTGTCGTACGGACAGGGAAAGGGCCCGGGTGCGGAAACCACCGGGGCCCTGCCCGTACGCGGGTACGTCTCAGAGCCTGCCGGGTGACCTCCGACCGGGCGGCCACGCCCTGGCACGCACGCTTCCCGCGTTGTCGTCAGTCACCAACTCCCCCATAGCCTTGAAGGCATGGGGGGACCCCCTTCGCGTTGACTCCCTCCTCCGCCTTGGAATCGCACGCACCAGACCGCGTCCGCTATCCGATCGGAGGTCACCCGGCAGGCTCTCAGTCGACGAGACCGTCGGCGGCCTCGACCTCCTCGCGGGTGATACCGAGCAGATACAGCACGGTGTCCAGGAACGGTACGTTCACCGCGGTGTGCGCGGCTTTGCGGACCACAGGCTTGGCGTTGAAGGCCACCCCGAGCCCGGCGGTGTTCAGCATGTCGAGGTCGTTCGCACCGTCACCGATCGCGACGGTCTGCGCCAGCGGCACCCCGGCTTGCGCGGCGAAACTGCGCAGCAGCCGGGCCTTGCCGGCCCGGTCGACGATGTCGCCGACGACCCGTCCGGTGAGCTTTCCGTCGACCACTTCCAAGGTGTTGGCAGAGGCGAAGTCGAGCCCGAGCCGCTCCTTCAGGTCGTCGGTCACCTGGGTGAACCCACCCGAGACCACACCCACTTGGTAACCGAGCCGCTTCAGCGTACGGATCAGCGTGCGGGCACCCGGTGTCAGCCGCACCTCGGCGCGCACCTTGTCCACCACGGACGCATCGAGCCCCGCCAGCAGCGCCACCCGTGCGTGCAGCGACTGCTCGAAGTCGAGCTCGCCGCGCATCGCCTGCTCGGTCACCTCGGCGACCTTGTCCTCGCAGCCGGCGTGGGCAGCGAAGAGCTCGATGACCTCGTCCTGGATGAGCGTCGAGTCGACGTCCATGACGACCAGCCGCTGCGCCCGGCGGCTCAGCCCGGCCGATACGACCGCCACATCGACACCGATCCCGGCGGACTCCGTCGCCAGCGCCGTCCGCAGCTCCTCGGTCCCGGTGCCGGACACCGCGAACTCGACCGCCGTGACCGGGTACTTCGCGAGCCGGAAGATCCGGTCGATGTTCCCGCCGGTCGAGGTGATCGTGGCCGCTATGGCGGCGGTCGACTCCGCGGTCAACGGGTGCCCGAGCACCGTCACATGGGAACGTCCGTAGCCACGTGGCCGGTTGTCACCCGTACCGGAGATGATCTCGGCCTGCAGCTTCAGCGAATCGGCCCAGCTGTGCACGGTCGCCCGCAGGTCGCCCTCGGTGGTGCCGCCCGCGGTCGGGGCGGTGACCAGCGCGCACAGGACGATGCGGCCACGGGTGACGACCTGCTCGATGTCGACGACATCGACCGAGTAGGCGGCGAGGGTGTCGAAGAGCCCGGCAGTGATCCCGGGGCGGTCCTTCCCGAAGATCTTCACGAGAAGGGTGGGTGCGTCCGTGCCCTGACGGGACTCAAGGGGCTCAGGAGACGGAGGAGACTGAGGTGGCTGAGATGCGCTCATGGTGTTCCCACCGTATCGGTCCGCGTCATCGCACCGGAGGCCCGTCCCGAGGACCGGCCAGCGAGTCGTCCCCGTACCCCCGCCCGGATCACAGACAGCGTGACGGACGGCACGCACCCGGGCACGCTCGGCGACCGAGGCGGACGCGAGGTGTGACCGGGATGGTCCCGGGGCGGCCTGTTCGCTCACCGTCCGCACGCGCTCGTACGCGCTCACGGGACTTGCCGCTCCCCCAGCCCGTTTCTCCTGATCCGACGGCGCAACGGCGATAGTTTCAGGGGGTCTTCACCCTGCCCGACTTTCGTATCGGATGCTGCTCCTGGAATAGTTCCCCACGATGTTCAGCATCCCTAGGCATCCCTGTGATGGGGGTAACTCGGGGGACAACTAGTGGGGCGCGGAGTGCCGGAACTCGTACTGGAATTGAATGGCAGGACCTGGACGCTCGATCCGTCCAGGTCGTACACCCTTGGGCGCGATCCGCAGGGCGACCTGACGCTCGACGACGCCAGGGTGTCGTGGCGGCATGCCACGATCAGCTGGGGCGGCCACAGTTGGTTCATCGAGGACCACGGCAGCACCAATGGCACCTACGTGCAGGGCCGGCGGATCCGGCAGCTGGAGATCGGGCCCGGCTCCGCCGTACACCTGGGCAATGCCACTGACGGACCGCGGCTGAGCATCGGCGCCGCAGCAGGTGCCGATGTGTACAGCGGGCAGGGCGCGGGTGCGAAGCAGGCCCCTGTTCAGCAGCCCCAGCAGGGTGGTGCCCACTGGCCCGGCCAGCAGGCACCCGTTCCGCAACAGCCGCAGCAGGGCCGGCAGCAGGCCCCTCAGGTCCAGCCGCAACAGCAGCCCGCGCAACCCCAACAGCCTCAGGTCCCGCACCAGCAGGGCATGGCGAAGACGCCCGTCGCAGGCGGGCCGCCCGGCGGTGTCGCAGGGGCCCCGCCGGTGCACGGCGACCGCAGCCCGACCACTTTCCACCAGCTGGCCCTCGACCGCGTCATGCGCATCGGTCGTGCGCTCGAGAACGAACTGGTCGTCTCCGACCTCCAGGTCTCCCGCCACCACGCCGAGTTCCACGCGACGCCCGACGGCCGCTTCGAGATCCGTGACCTCGGATCCCACAACGGCACCTACGTCAACGGTCAGCCGCTCTCCAAGTCCGGCTCCGCGCTCATCGGCCCGAACGACATCGTCGGCGTCGGTCACTCGACCTTCCGCCTGGTCGGCGACCGGCTCGAGGAGTTCGTCGACACCGGTGAGGTCTCCTTCTCCGCCCGCCACCTCACGGTGACGGTCGACGGCGGGAAGCAGATCCTCAAGGACGTCTCCTTCGGCGTCCCGGAGAAGTCGCTCATCGCGGTCATCGGCCCGTCCGGCTCTGGCAAGTCCACCCTGCTCAAGGCGCTCACCGGCTACCGGCCCGCCAACCAGGGCGATGTCCTCTACGACAACCGGAACCTGTACAAGCAGTTCGCCGAGTTGCGCCAGCGCATCGGTCTGGTCCCGCAGGACGACATCCTGCACAAGGAACTCACGGTCACCAAGGCCCTCAAGTACGCGGCCAAGCTCCGCTTCCCCGCGGACACCACCGAGGCCGAGCGTCAGGCCCGGATCCTCGAAGTCCTCGCCGAGCTCAAGCTCGACATCCACAAGGACAAGAAGGTCACCTCGCTCTCCGGCGGCCAGCGCAAGCGCGTCTCCGTGGCCCTGGAGCTGCTCACCAAGCCATCGCTGATCTTCCTGGACGAGCCGACCTCCGGCCTCGACCCGGGCATGGACCGCGATGTCATGCAGTTGCTGCGCGGCCTGGCCGACGACGGCCGTACGGTCCTCGTCGTCACGCACTCCGTCGCCGAGCTGGCGATCTGCGACAAGCTGCTCGTCATGGCGCCGGGCGGTTCCGTCGCCTACTTCGGCCCGCCGGAGGAAGCGCTCAACTTCTTCGGCTACACCACCTGGGCCGACGTCTTCTCCGCGTTCGAGAACTACCGCGACTACGACTGGGCGGACCGCTGGCGCGGATCGCAGCACTACCAGATGTACGCCGCGGACATCGACGCCGTCGCCGCGCAGTCCGTACCCATGTCACCCCCGCAGCAGATGCGCCAGCCGAAGCCGCAGAGCTGGACGGCCCAGCTGTGGACGCTGATGCGCCGCTACGTCTCGGTGATCGCGTCCGACAAGGGCTTCATGGGCCTGATGGTGATCCTGCCCGCCGTGCTCGGCATCGTCAGCGTGGTCATTCCGGCCGACTTCGGCCTGGCCCCGCCGCAGCCGCCGTCCCGGTTCAACGGAGCCGCCGGAACGATCATGCTGATTCTCGCGGTCGGCATGTGCTTCTCCGGCGCGGCCAACTCCGTACGAGAACTGATCAAGGAACGCGTCATCTACGAACGGGAACGGGCCACCGGTCTGTCCCGCTCCGCCTACCTGATGTCCAAGGTGATCGTCCTCGGCGTGATCACGGCCATCCAGGGCGTCATCATCTGCAGCATCGGTTTCGCCACCCGTGAGCTGCCCGCAGAGGGCCTGATCATGCCGCCGGCCGTCGAGCTCTGCCTGACGATCATCGTGCTCGGCTTCACCTCGATGATGTTCGGCCTGGTGATCTCCTCGCTGGTGAAGACCGCCGAGAAGACCATGCCGCTGCTGGTCATGTTCGCGATCGTCCAGGTCGTCTTCACCGGCATCCTCTTCCAGGTGTACGGAACGCCCGGCCTGGAGCAGTTCGCCTGGCTGATGCCGTCCCGCTGGGCCATCGCCGGCGCGGGCACGACGCTCGACCTCTCGCACCTCATGGCGCCGTGGGACCCGAAGAACCCGACCGACCTGGACCCGCTGTGGGAGCACTCGGCCAGTCAGTGGGCGATCGACATCTCGGTGCTGCTGCTCCTCGGAATCATCTGCGGCATAGTGGTCGCGCGACTGCTGCGCCGCCACGAGCCGGAGGTCATGCGCAAGTAGGCGCGGGCACCGGCACGGAACACCGAAGGGCGGCACCCATGGGTGCCGCCCTTCGGCGTATGCCCGGGTCGCCCGAGGGTGTCCGGAGCCGATCAGTACGCGCTGTTGACGTTGTCGATCGAGCCGTAACGGTCGGCGGCGTAGTTGGCCGCGGCGGTGATGTTGGCGACCGGGTCGTAGATGTTCGTCGAGGTGCCGGGGACGTGGTACGCGTCGAACGTCGGCGGGATGACCTGCAGCAGGCCCTTGGACGGAATGCCGTTCTGGGCGTTGATGTCCCAGCCGTTGATCGCGTTCGGGTTGCCGCTGGACTCCCGCATGATGTTGCGGTGCAGACCGTCGTACGAGCCGGGGATGCCGTAGGCATCCATGATGTCCAGCGCCTGCTTGATCCAGCCGTCCAGGTTGTTGGCGTAGACCGGGGTGCGGACCTCGGAGCGGCCGGCGGGCCGCGTCTCGGTGCGCTCGGCGGCGGCCTCGGCCTCGGCACGGGCCTTCGCCTCGGCGCGGGCCTCGGCCTCGGCGGCGGCCTTGGCCTTCGCGGCGGCCTGAGCCCGGGCCTTGGCCTGGACGGCGGCGGCCTCTTCGGCCCTGGCGCGGTCGGCGGCCTTCACCAGATTCTCGGCGGTGGAGTGCTGTTCGATGATGCTGGCCTGCATGGCCTTGGCCTGCGGAGTACCGGCGACCGATGAGAGGACCACGGGGGTGGCGGACGCGTTGGTCTGCGACTCGGGCTTGTCTTCGGCATTGGCGGGGACGAGCGAGAGCGAGAGCGAGGCGACGGCGATGGCGGAGATACCCGCGACGGAGAGCTTCTGAGTCTTGTTCAGGCGACGACGGCGGCCGGGGATGCTGGACACGGACATGCAGGCATACCTCTTCGAATGGCGGGAGTCCTCACGGAGGACGAAGACGGGAAGCGGTTTCGCATCTCCGTCGGGGACGAGTGCAATTCTTAGCGCCAGCAAAATTCTGTGGCAAAGGTGTGACGTACGACCCCGGGTAGTGGATTGCGGCCGCGCTCGAACGTGACGGCCCGCGCTCATACCCACCAATGCGGCGCCTGTGTGCCCACTAGCCGGCTTCGTAAGTGACGTGGGTCCTGTGCTCGGCCTCACATCGACCGAGTAGCAAACTCACAAGCCGTTGCTTAAGCAATTCGGAGTGTGAGGTTTCGTCTCGGGGAGGAGTGGATGGACGCCGCCGAACTCCCTCGAGCCGCACCAGGACAAGGCACTCCGGCCCAGGCGACAGGACCTGGACCGGTACCGACAGGACCTGGATCGGTCCTAGTCCCTGCGTCCCGATCAGCACCGTCCACAGGCCGATACGGCCTCCCTGCCCCGCCGGTACGGTGAGGCCATGAGCCATCGCCCACAGTCGGGCCTCGCAGCGGTGAGCGCCGCACTGCTCGCCATGAGCCGGCATCTCGAAGTGCGTGATGTCCTGAAGACGATCGTCGCCTCGGCCCGCCGGCTGCTGGACGCCGAGTACGCCGCCCTGGGCGTCCCGGACGACCACGGCGGCTTCGCCCAGTTCGTCGTCGACGGCATGAGCGACGAGCAGTGGAAGGCCATCGGTCCCCTGCCCCGGCAGCACGGCATCCTCGCCGCGATGCTCCACGAGGCGAAGCCCGAGCGTCTCGCCGATGTCCGCAAGGACCCCCGCTTCGAGGGCTGGCCCGCCGCCCACCCCGACATGTCCGACTTCCTCGGCCTGCCCATCAGGGACGGCGACGAGATCATCGGCGCACTCTTCCTCGCCAACAAGCGCTGCCCCAAACCCGAGGGCGGTTGCGGCTTCACCGCCGAGGACGAGGAACTGCTGTCGATCCTCGCGCAGCATGCGGCGATCGCCCTCACCAACGCCCGGCTGTACGAACGCAGTCGCGAGCTCACCATCGCCGAGGAGCGTTCCCGGCTCGCCCATGAGCTGCACGACGCGGTCAGCCAGAAGCTGTTCTCGCTGCGGCTGACGGCTCAGGCCGCCACTGCCCTGGTCGACCGCGACCCGGCCCGCGCCAAGGAAGAACTCCACCAGGTTGCCGCGCTCGCCGCGGAAGCCGTGGACGAACTGCGCGCCGCCGTCATCGAACTGCGCCCGGCAGCGCTCGACGAGGACGGCCTCATCGCCACACTCCGTACCCAGATCCAGGTCCTGGACCGCGCGCACACGGCCCGTGTCACCTTCGAGAGCCTGGGCGTACGTGCCCTGCCCGCCGCCCAGGAAGAAGCGCTGCTCAGAGTCTCCCAGGAGGCCCTGCACAACGCACTGCGCCACTCGGGCGCCGAGCACGTCGACGTCACCCTGGCCCGGCACGGCAGCGGCACGCTGCTGCGGATCACCGACGACGGCAGCGGCTTCGAACCCATGGCGACCCGGCAGGCAGGCCGCCACCTGGGCCTGGTATCGATGCGGGACCGCGCAAGCGGTGTCGGAGGAAGGCTCACCGTTGAATCGGCGCCCGGCAAGGGCACCACGATCGAGATGGAGGTCCCCGGTGGCTGACAAGATCATCAGGGTGCTGCTGGTCGACGACCACCAGGTGGTCCGCCGCGGTCTGCGTACCTTCCTGGAGATTCAGGACGACATAGAAGTGGTCGGCGAGGCATCCGACGGCGCCGAGGGGGTGGCCAGGACCGAGGAGCTCCGCCCCGACGTCGTCCTGATGGACATCAAGATGCCCGGCACCGACGGGATCGAGGCCCTGCGCAGGCTCCGCGGGCTGGAGAACCCGGCCAAGGTCCTCATCGTCACCAGCTTCACCGAGCAGCGCACCGTGGTCCCCGCCATGCGAGCCGGAGCCTCCGGATACGTATACAAGGACGTCGACCCGGACGCCCTGGCCGGCGCCATCCGCTCGGTGTACGCGGGCCACGTCCTCCTTCAGCCGGAGGTCGCGGGAGCCCTGCTCGCCCAAGACGACACGGGCAACGGTACGGGCCGGGGCAGCACCCTCACCGAACGGGAGCGGGAAGTACTGGGCCTGATCGCTGACGGCCGGTCCAACCGCGAGATCGCGCGAACACTGGTCCTCTCCGAGAAGACCGTCAAGACGCACGTCTCGAACATTCTGATGAAGCTGGATCTCTCGGACCGAACCCAGGCGGCCCTCTGGGCCGTCCGGCATGGGGCGGCGGGCTGACCGGGTGTGCACATCCCGGTGCAATGTGCCGGTCGGCCCAAGGCTACGGAGGGGATCGAGGACAAAACGGCCCCGGACGGCCCCAAGTAACAGCCGCCCCCGCCCGGCCGTCCAAGGCCTACCGCTCCCGCTCCTCCACATACGCGTTGTACGCGGCAACCTGCGCCCGCCGAGCCACCCGCTCCACCGGCCTCAGTGCCTCCCCCCGAGCCGCGATCTCCGACGCGCTCACCGCCCCGCCGTGCCCGTTCTCGGACGCCACCGAGATCAACAGCCCGACCCGCTGCGCCAGCTCCAGCACCCGTACCGCCCGCGGCGGATACCCCGGAGCCAGCGCCTCGCGCCCCCGCTCCGCCCGCGCCCGGTACGCATCCACCGCCGCCTCCGCCACCGGCCCGGAACCGGCCACATCCAACCGCGACAGCACCGCCGTCGCATCCCGCAACACCTCTGCGAGCTCCCGCTCCGCCTCACCCAGCGACGGCACATCGGCCGGCGGCGCCTCCCGCACCGGCAGACAACACCACACCACCTCGACGTGCAGATCCCCGTCCGGCCCCACCTCATGCACCTCGGGAACCAGCCCGTACGGCGCACCGAACGCGACCACCGCCTCCTCGGCCTCCAACGCCCGCGCATTGAAGTCCGGCGGACCGCTCAGCCCCAGCGGATGCCCGGGCGCCGGCAGTGCGACCCGGAAACCGGTCACCCCCAGACTCCGCAACCGCCCGAGCGCCAGCGTGAGCCCGACCGGCCCCGTCTCACCCGGCAGTCCCTCGACGCGGTGCACCGCGTCCTCCCCGACGATGGCGAGCACCGCGTCGTCCGGCGACACAAGCCCGGCCAGAAGTGCGTTTCCCCAAGCGGTCAGCAGCCCTGAGCGTGGTTCCGAAAGCATGGGAACAGCCTAAGGAACGAACCCGGGGCCTGTCGTCACACGGGCCCAGCGCCTGGGGCTCTCCTGCGGTGGCGTAGATTTCCCTGGGAGCTGTGCCCACAGGCACGCGACGATCTCGACACTGCATGGGGAGACAACGCGCCATGAGCGAAGTACTGGAGCTGGTGGACGTATCCGTGGTCCGCGACGGACGTGCTCTGGTGGACGACGTCTCCTGGCAGGTCAAGGAAGGGGAGCGCTGGGTCATCCTCGGCCCGAACGGCGCCGGCAAGACCACCCTTCTCAACATCGCTTCCAGCTACCTCTTCCCGACCACAGGCACCGCCAAGATCCTTGGCGAGCAGCTCGGCGGCGTCGGCACCGATGTCTTCGAGCTCCGCCCCCGCATCGGTATCGCAGGCATCGCCATGGCCGAGAAGCTGCCCAGGCGCCAGACCGTTCTGCAGACGGTGCTCACCGCCGCCTACGGTATGACCGCCACCTGGCACGAGAACTACGAAGCCGTCGACGAGGAGCGCGCCCGAGCCTTCCTCGACCGGCTCGGCATGACCGAGTGCCTCGACCGCAGGTTCGGCACCCTGTCCGAGGGCGAGCGCAAGCGCACCCTGATCGCCCGCGCCATGATGATCGACCCCGAGCTGCTGCTCCTCGACGAGCCTGCCGCGGGTCTCGACCTCGGTGGCCGCGAGGACCTGGTCCGCCGCCTCGGCCGACTGGCCCGCGACCCGTACGCCCCCTCCATGATCATGGTCACCCACCATGTCGAGGAGATCGCCCCCGGCTTCACCCACGTCCTGATGATCCGCCAGGGCAAGGTGCTCGCCGCGGGCCCCATGGAGACCGAGCTCAGCTCCCGCAACCTCTCCCTCTGCTTCGGCCTGCCGCTCGTCGTCGAGCGCAACGGCAACCGCTACACGGCCCACGGACTGCCGCTCTCGTAGGCGCAGCCGGACGACAGTCTCCGGACAAAACGGCGCAGTCGCCCGGCGCCCTGTCCGCGAGGGCACCCGCAGTCCTACCATGACCACGTGGACATCGATGCGTGGGTGTGGTGGCTGATCGGCGCGGTGGGACTGGGCATCCCGCTCGTCCTGACTGCGATGCCCGAGTTCGGCATGTTCGCCGTCGGAGCAGTGGTTGCGGCAGTCGTCGCGGCACTCGGCGGCGGCATCGTGGCCCAAGTGCTGGTATTCGTCGCGGTCTCCGTGGCCCTCGTTGCCGTGGTCCGCCCTATCGCCGCCAGACACCGTGGCGACCGGCCCCAACTCGCCACTGGCATGGATGCGCTGAAAGGCCGTCAGGCCGTCGTCCTGGAAAGGGTCGATGGCGCCGGCGGCCGGATCAAGCTGGCCGGAGAGATCTGGTCCGCCCGCGCACTCGACGAGGACCAGAGCTTCGATCCGGGCCAACAGGTCGATGTCGTCGACATCGACGGAGCTACGGCAGTCGTCATGTGACCGAACTACCCACACAACAGAGCGCGTTCTGTCAGACTCGATGTCGATCATCATAAGATCGGGGCCGTCGAGGTGTACGGCCCCTCCCGCGATCTCGACCTCGATCATCGCGATCAGTCGGCAACCGAAGGGCAACGAGGAACACGATGCAACCGATCATCATCGTCCTGATCATCCTGGTGGTGCTCGTCTTCATCGCCCTGATCAAGACGATCCAGGTCATCCCGCAGGCCAGCGCCGCCATCGTGGAGCGCTTCGGCCGCTACACCCGCACGCTCAACGCAGGCCTGAACATCGTCGTTCCATTCATCGACACCATCAGGAACCGCATCGACCTCCGTGAACAGGTCGTACCGTTCCCGCCCCAGCCGGTGATCACCCAGGACAACCTGGTCGTCAACATCGACACCGTCATCTACTACCAGGTGACCGACGCGAGGGCCGCGACCTACGAAGTCGCCAGCTACATCCAGGCGATCGAGCAGCTCACCGTCACCACCCTTCGCAACATCATCGGTGGCATGGACCTGGAGCGGACCCTGACCTCCCGCGAGGAGATCAATGCCGCCCTCCGCGGAGTCCTCGACGAGGCCACTGGCAAGTGGGGCATCCGCGTCAACCGCGTCGAGCTCAAGGCGATCGAACCGCCCACCTCCATCCAGGACTCGATGGAGAAGCAGATGCGCGCCGACCGCGACAAGCGCGCCGCGATTCTCCAGGCTGAAGGAACTCGGCAGTCCGCCATCCTCACCGCCGAGGGCGAGAAGCAGTCCGCGATCCTGCGCGCCGAAGGTGAGGCCAAGGCCTCGGCCCTGCGCGCCGAGGGCGAGGCCCAGGCCATCCGCACGGTCTTCGAGTCCATCCACGCGGGCGACCCGGACCAGAAGCTCCTCTCGTACCAGTACCTCCAGATGCTCCCGAAGATCGCCGAGGGCGACGCCAACAAGCTCTGGATCGTGCCCAGCGAGATCGGCGACGCCCTCAAGGGCCTCAGCGGCGCCTTCGGCAACCTCGGCAACGGTGCCCCCGGATTCGACACCACCGGCAAGGAGCGCCGAGAGCAACCCCCGGTCGACTGACGCGTACACGCCGTCGTGCATGATCAGTGCACCACGCACCGATCATGCACGAGGGATTCGCCATGACCACCTGGGAGATGCTCGCCGTCTTCATCGCGGGCATCAGCGCCGGCACGATCAACACGATCGTCGGATCGGGAACGCTGATCACCTTCCCCGTGCTGCTCGCCACCGGCCTGCCCCCGGTCACCGCCACCGTCTCCAACGCCCTCGGCCTGATCCCCGGTTCCATCAGCGGCGCCATCGGCTACCGCAAGGAACTCGCAGGACAGGCTCGCCGCGTCCTCAAGCTTGCCGTCGGCGCCCTGATCGGCGGCCTCACCGGCGCCAGCCTCCTGCTGGCCCTGCCCTCCACGGCCTTCGAGATGATCGTGCCGATCCTGGTGGCCCTGGCCCTCATCCTGGTCGTCCTGCAACCCAGCATCAGCAAAGCCGTCCAGCGCCGACGCGAACACACCGGCACCCCCGGCCGTCACGACGGCGGCCCGCTCCTCTTCGTCGGACTGATGCTCGCCAGCGTCTACGGCGGCTACTTCACCGCCGCCCAGGGGATCATCTACCTCTCCCTGATGGGCATGCTGCTCGACGACACGATGCAGCGCCTCAACGCCGTCAAGAACGTCCTGGCCGCCGTCGTCAACAGCATCGCCGCGCTCTTCTTCCTCTTCGTCGCGGACTTCGACTGGACGGCCGTCGTACTGATCGCCGTCGGCTCCGCACTCGGCGGCCAGATCGGCGCCAGGATCGGCCGCCGCCTCAGCCCCACTGTCCTGCGCATATTCATCGTCGTGGTCGGCACGGTCGCCATCGCCCAGTTGCTGCTCCGCTGACATACGAATGCCCGCCTTCCGAGAAGACAGGCATCCGATACGACAATATGCGGACGTCGACTACGCCGCGGTGCGGTCCAGCCACTCCGGCAGCGCCGACCGCTCACCGGCCCCCAGGGCCAGCAGCATCGCCTCCGCCGGCGACGGTACGAACGGCTGCCGCAGCAGCGGCATCCCCGCTTGCTCCGGCGTCCGGGCCGCCTTGCGGTGGTTGTCCTCGGCGCAGGACGCCACCGTGTTCAGCCAGGTGTCCTGACCGCCCTGGGCGCGCGGCACCACATGGTCGACGGTGCTCGCCCGCCGCCCGCAGTACGCGCACCGGTGCTGGTCCCGTATCAGTACGCCCCTTCGGGACCATGGAGCCTGTCTTCGGAAGGGCACCCGTACGTACCGGCAGAGCCTGATCACCCGGGGAACAGGAATGTCCACGGCGGCGCCACGCATACGGAGATCGGGGTGCGACTGCTCGACGACAGCCTTGTCCTGCAGAATCAGCACCACCGCACGGTTCAGCGTCACCGTCGACAGCGGCTCGAAGCTCGCGTTCAAAACCAGCGTGTCCCGCATCTCGTCCACCTCCCGTGTGCCGCCCACCCCCTGGCAGGCCCGGATCAACTCTGGCTGGGCAGGCCGTGATGGACAACGCAATAAAAAAATGCCCTGCCCTGATCTCTCCAGGACCAGGGCAGGGCAAACGGCGGGGGAACTCTTGGTGTACCAGAGGTGCTTCGAAAGTCCCGTCTGGCCGGGGGCGTCTGGCCCCGCCCTGCGGGCGGACGACGCTACTTTCGAAGCACGCCTCAGGCGGGACCCGTGTACTGGCCGATCAGCTGAGCACGGCCCAGCGTGTGAAACCGCAGATTGAATCCGACGACCGCGGGCGACACATCGCTGCCGACACCCAGCTTCTCGCTGTCCACCGCGTACACAGTGAAGACGTAGCGGTGGTTCTCACCGGCCGGTGGCGCGGCACCGCCGAAGTCCTTCGATCCGTAGTCGTTACGGACCTGTACGGCACCGGCCGGCAGCCCCTCGAACTTCCCGCTGCCCGCACCGGCCGGCAGCTCCGTGACCGACGCAGGGATGTCGAAGAGCACCCAGTGCCAGAATCCGCTGCCTGTAGGAGCATCGGGATCGAAGCAGGTCACGGCGAAACTCTTGGTCCGATCCGGGAACCCTTCCCACCGCAGCTGCGGCGAAGTGTTCCCAGCGGCGAACACCTGGGCGTCCGCCAGCACAGCCCCGGGCGCGAGATCGTCGCTCACCACCGTGAACGACGGCACCTCGGGATGGAAGTCGTGCGGCAGCGGCGCCCTCTTCGGCTCGGTCACGTCAGCACCTCTCCTGATCGCTCTACTGCTGTCAGCAGATCTCCCACCGACCCTAGAGCCAGTTGCGCCGACCGCCGACCTGGGCGAGCCACTGATTGAGGTACGCCGCCCAGTCGGTCCCCTGGAAGTCGTTCAGCCCGACCTTGAACGCGCGGTACGAGTCGCTGCCCTCGCTGAAGAGCCCCGGCTTCTTGTCCATCTCCAGGACGACGTCCATCTCTTGGCCGTCCGCGACGAACGTCAGCTCCACCTGGTTGAGCCCGCGGTACTGCTGCGGCGGGAAGAACTCGATCTCCTGGTAGAACGGCAGCCGCTGGCGCGTACCGCGAATGTGGCCGCGCTCCATGTCCGCGCTGCGGAAGCCGAAGCCGAGCTGCCCGAAGGCGTCGAGAATGGCCTGCTGGGCCGGGAGCGGGTGCACATTGATCGGGTCCAGGTCGCCCGAGTCCAGCGCCCGTGCGATCGCCAGCTCCGTGGTCACGCCGATGTTCATGCCGCGCAGATGCTGACCGGCGAACATCGTGATCGGCGTCTCCCACGGAATTTCGAGCCCGAACGGTACGACGTGCACGGCACCGGCCTGCACCTCGAACGCGCCACCGAGCCGAAGCTTGGTGAACTCAATGTCCTGCTTGCTCTCCGTGTCGTGGCCCTCGACCTCGACCCGGGCCTGCAGACCGACGGAGAGCCCCTCGATCTGCTGAGCCACGGATCCGCCCTGGATCCGCACCTCTCCCTGGACGACCCCACCCGGTACGACATTGAGTTCGGTCAGCTCGGTCTCCACCGAAGCACCGCCGGCACCCATGCTCGCGAGCAGCCGCTTGAAGCCCATTTTTACTCCTCCTTGGTCCTGACCCCTAGATACGTGCAACGACCGTATTCGGTTCCCGGTAACCTCCAACGCCATGAGCGAGGGCCTGGACCGTACGCCACTGACACGCGACTTCTTCGACCGCCCCGTACTGGACGTGGCACCCGACCTCCTGGGCCGGACCCTGGTACGCGCCACCCCCGACGGCCCCATCGAACTCCGCCTCACCGAGGTCGAGGCCTACGCCGGCGAGAGAGACCCCGGATCACATGCGTTCAGAGGCCGCACCCCGCGCAACAGCGTCATGTACGGACCACCAGGCCACGCGTACGTTTACTTCACGTACGGCATGTGGCACTGCCTCAACCTGGTGTGCGGCCCGGAGGGACGGGCCAGCGGCGTCCTGCTCCGTGCCGGCGACATCCAGATCGGCGCCGACCTCACCCGCAAACGTCGAATCTCGGCCCGTAATGACAAGGAACTGGCCAAAGGTCCAGCCCGACTGGCCACTGCCCTCGACGTCGATCGCGGCCTGAACGGCACCGATGCCATCGCCCACCCGGGCGCCCTGCTGTCGGTACTGCACGGCACCCCACCACCCCGCGGCCAGGTACGCAACGGTCCGCGCACCGGAGTGGGCGGCGACGGAGCCACACATCCGTGGCGCTTCTGGATCGACGGAGACCCCACAGTGAGCCCCTACAGAGCCCATGTGCCACGTCGCCGAGCAACTTGACTCGCCCTTGGGGGCCGCCTAATGTAGCCCGAGCCGCTTGAAACGGGTACTGCCATCGGTACGGTCCACCCGACCGCCCCGAGCATCCGGGAGCGGCCAACCACTACCTACGACTCACCCTGGCGGGTGCGAATTCGGTATGCCGTAATTCGAACCCCATCGACTCGATTATGAGTCGCCAAGGAAATCGGTTAATGTAGCGGGCACGCCGAAAGGCAAGGCCATTCCAACGGCCACCTGAATTCAAATTCGGACCGGAAACGGAACGAAAAGAGTCTGGTAAGGTTGGAGCCGCCGGAAAGGGAATCGCGAAAGCGAGGAACTGGAAAGCGCAGTAAAAATTCTCCTGCTCCGCAGGGGGCCGCTTCGACCGGGAATCGGACACGAAAGAGTCTGATAGAGTCGGAAACGCAAGACCGAAGGGAAAAGCCCGGAGGAAAGCCCCAGAGAGTGTTCTGCGGGTGAGTACAAAGGAAGCGTCC